>PMJR01000016.1 GCA_003158475.1 Ignavibacteriota bacterium
TGGCAACGATGATATTTATTATGCGAGAATGTTTCCAATTCCCCTGACAACAATAAGGGCACCTCAACAGGAGATTGGCATAATGGCCGCGGAAATTCTCATTCGCAACATCGAATCTCCGACAATCTTGCCGATTGAACGGGTTATCTTAGAGACAGAGTTTATTGTCAGGCAGTCATCGAAGGTCTTGAGCACCTGATCATATCTGAAAGCAGATTGTTTTATTATCACTCTTCAAGAATCCATCAGCCGCCGATTGCGGCCATGGTCCTTTCGCTGAGAACAGCACTTTCGCATCGTGGCTGACATTCAGAAGGAGTTGCTTGATGATCAGAGGAAGGAACGCGCAGATTCGTCAGTCAAAGGCGGTTTGTTCCCTAGAACCTGGCTGGTTCCTCGTCTTAGAACGCGTTTCGCAAATGTCGGGAGGCCCGTTCAAAGGTGGAATGGCCCCGTCACGCTGGAATGGTTTTCGCGCGGACGGAGTTTTGACGAGACTCAGGCGCGTTGGTCCTACATGAACATGGTAATGATCTGTTCAAGTAATTCCTGCTTCCCGCTCGTCTGAGCCGGCTCGCCATTTGTAGTCACCTGCTTCCGGAGATCTTCGAATGTGAGTTCGCCATTTTCAAATCGCTTCCCTTCTCCGCCGTCAAACGACGCGTAGCGCTGCCGGCGCATCCCTCGGTACTCTGACTCCCGAAGAATGGCATCGGCTGAGAGCAGCGCGCGAGCGAACAGGTCGATGCCCGTAATATGGGCAACGAGGAGATCCTCTGGATCGGTTGAGTTTCTCCTGACCTTGGCGTCAAAATTCACACCACCCTTTCCGAAACCCCCTGCCTCTGCAATCACGAGCAGTGCTTCCACCATTTCGTACAGATTCACGCTGAATTGGTCAGTGTCCCACCCATTTTGGGAGTCTCCCCTATTGGCATCCATGCTCCCAAACAAACCGGCGTCGACTGCACATTGGACTTCATGCTGGAATGTATGGCCGGCAAGAGTCGCATGATTGACCTCGATATTGAGCTTGAAGTCGCCGTCGAGCCCATAGTGCCGCAGGAAGCCGATGGTCGTCTCTGCATCGTAGTCGTATTGATGCTTGGACGGTTCCATCGGCTTCGGCTCGACGAGAAAAGTGCCGGCGAAACCATGTTGCCGTCCGTAGTCACGCGCCATCGAGAGAAACCGGGCGAGGTGGTCTTTCTCGCGCTTCATGTTTGTGTTTAGAAGCGTCGAGTACCCCTCCCTGCCTCCCCAGAACACATAGTTCTCTCCGCCGAGCTCGATCGTGATGTCCAGGGCGCGCTTTACCTGGGCGGCCGCGTGGGCAACCACCGAGAAGTCCGGGTTTGTTGCGGCACCATTCATGTAGCGCTTATGGGAAAACAGGTTAGCGGTCCCCCACAGCAATCGGACGCCGGTCGACTCCTGCTTCCCCTTGGCATACTCTACCATTGCCTGCAATCGTTTGTCGGATTCGGCGAGAGTGGTACCCTCCTCGACGAGATCAAAATCGTGAAAGCAATAATACGGCAGACCCAGCTTTGTGACAAACTCGAACGCAGCGTCCATCTTCGCTTTGCCCCGCGAAACGGGGTCGTTGCCGATCTTCCAGGGCAAATCCCGCGTCGCTGATCCAAAGGGGTCTTCACCGGTTGCGCCGAAGCTGTGCCAATACGCCACGGCAAAACGGAAATACTCCTTCATCGTTTTCCCGGCAACAATTCGATCCTCGTCGTACCAGCGGTACGCCAATGGGTTCTTTGAGTCTTTCCCTTCGAACTCCACCCTCTTGACGCACGGGAAATACTCCTTGGATCCGACTTCGATCTTGGTCATTGGAAACTCCCTCCTTTGAGATATCGTCGTTCGCGGACCCGGTTCTTCGACAGGTTCCGATAAATATTCGTTCAAAAAATGCTTGCCTCTTTTGAATGATACGTTTATCTTTATTGAAGCGATTCAACTATTTCACAATCAATTCAATTTATCCAGAAAGTCAAGAGCTCGATCGGGATGCCGGCCACAAGAGGAGCGACCGGGCTTTCGGGCACCGTCGGTTCTCAACTTCCGGGGGTGACGACAGCATCGGTGAACGAAGGGGAGATTTCCCCGGTATGCTGAAGAAGCGAACATTCGAGGTTGTCCGGATTCGCTCCCGGAAACCCGCAGGCCTTGAATTTCATTCAACACCGGACGCAATCCTCAGCTACACCGGAACCCGAACGTTTGGTCCCGATGAAGTGAGAACGGCCGGCCTCCACATTGTACAACAAACGGGACCACACCGATGACCCCATTACTCATGAAAAGGGAAACGCGCCTGCGTCATATGTGTCTGGTCGTTCTTCTGGCTCTGCTGTCCATAACGTCCACGGCTTCCTCATCAGCGATCCGAAGAACCGAGAACTTCTGCAAGGGCTGGAGATTTCATCTGGGCGACGTTCTGAATGGCCAGGAACGATCGTGCGACGATTCCCAATGGCGACTGCTTACTCTTCCGCATGACTGGAGCATCGAAGGAACATTCAGCAAGGATCATCCCGCCACACCCGGAGGCGGCGCACTGCCCGGCGGGATAGGATGGTACCGCAAGACTTTTATGGTGCCAGCAACCGATCAGGGGAGACTGACGTCTGTCGAATTCGACGGGGTATACCGGAACAGCGAGGTGTGGATCAACGGCCACTATCTCGGCAAGCGTCCGTACGGGTTCAGTTCGTTCCGCTACGAGCTGGCACCGTTCCTGAAGTACGGGAGTACGGCAAATGTGCTGGCAGTGAAGGTTGATAATTCGCAGCAGCCGAATTCGCGATGGTATTCCGGCTCTGGAATCTATCGAAACGTCTGGCTCGTAACGACTGAGAAACTCTGTGTGGATCACTGGGGCACGTTTGTCACGACACCGCAAGTGACCGAAACTACAGCCAGAGTTTCGATCAAAACCAGAGTACGAAATGCGTCTCAGAAGGATCAGTCCATATCGTTGAAGGTTCTTATCGTTGACGGCGCCGGCAGGAGGGTTGCCGGCATGACGTCGCAATCCGTAGCATCGAAGGATTCCGTCTGTGAAATCGTCCAGGAACTCGTCATACGCAGGCCGGCACTCTGGTCGATCGACGATCCCCGCCTGTACACTGCCGTCACGACCATACAATGCAAGGGCCGGCTATGCGATAACTATGAGACATCATTCGGAATCCGGACATTTGCCTTCGACAGCGGGAGAGGCTTCTTTCTGAATGGCAGACAAACCAAGATCAAAGGCGTGTGCAACCACCACGACCTGGGCTGTCTTGGCGCCGCCGTCAATCTTCGAGCTCTGGAGCGCCAACTCGAGATCATGAAAGCGATGGGTGTGAACGGGATCCGCACATCCCATAACCCGCCGGCTCCGGAGCTCCTGAAGCTGTGCGACAGAATGGGATTCATCGTGATGGATGAGGCCTTTGACATGTGGAAAAAGAAGAAGACCGACTTCGACTATTCCTTGAGTTGGAATGAATGGCACCAGCGGGATCTCGAGGACATGATTCTGCGCGACCGGAACCATCCCAGCGTATTTATCTGGAGTATCGGGAACGAAGTCAGTGAACAATGGGACAAGCAAGACAGCAGCGGGATGAACATCGCACGCGAATTGGCCGGCATCGTACGGTCCCTCGATGCGTCACGGCCCATTACCTCCGCTTGCAACGACCAGGATTCCCTGAATCCCGTTATTCGATCGGGTGCCCTCGATTTGATCGGCTACAACTACAATCAGAATAACTATCCGCTCTTCCCGACAACCTATCCCGGGAAGGCCTTTATCGCCACAGAAACCACGTCTGCCCTGGCTACCCGGGGACACTACGATATGCCTTCGGACAGCATCCGCCGATGGCCGCGCCGGTGGGACCTCCCCCTTCTTGACGGAAACGTCGACTTCACGTGCTCATCATACGACAACTGCTGTGTCCCCTGGGGTTCAACCCATGAAGAAACCTGGAAAGTCATGAAGAAATATGCATTCCTGTCCGGGATGTACATCTGGACGGGTTTTGACTACCTGGGAGAACCCACACCGTACGGCTGGCCTGCCCGGAGTTCCTATTTCGGCATTGTCGACCTGGCAGGTTTCCCGAAAGACGCGTACTACATGTACCAGAGCGAATGGACGAACAGACCGGTGTTGCACCTGTTCCCGCATTGGAACTGGAGGCAGGGCGACACAGTCGATGTCTGGGCATATACCAACTGTGATCAAGTGGAATTGTTCCTCAACGGCCAATCTGTGGGGATCAGGAAAAAGATGGGGGAGGATCTGCACCTCGTGTGGCGCCTGCCTTTTGCTCCGGGTACACTGAAAGCGGTCGGCCGCACCGCCCGGAAGGATATCCTGACGCGGGTAATCAGGACGGCAGGAGCTCCGGCGACAATCGATCTTCAGGCCGACCGGAGCGTGATAGCCGCGGATGGAAAAGACCTTAGCTTTGTCACCGTCAAGGTCCTGGACAAGGAAGGAACGCCTGTGCCTCAGGCCAGCAATCTGATTCGCTTCGAGATTTCCGGTGATGGGAAGATTGTTGGCGTCGACAACGGACTCCAAACGAGCGATGAGTCATTCAAAGCGACGCACCGGAAGGCATTCCATGGCATGTGTCTCGTTGTTGTTCAGGCTGGTGAAAAGCCGTCTCACATCGTGGTGAAGGCGGCATCCGAAGGTGTTGCGGAGACGGCGATTACTATCACCTCAAAATGAGCGTGTCCTGGGCGGGCCGCAATGCCCTTGTGGATTCCCTTGGAATGAACTCCGCATCCAGTACCACCTTCTGGACGGGGAGCGGTTTTGGGGATTCGATGTTGTCGATGAGCATTTCCGCCGCCCTTCTCCCCAGTTCGACCAGCGGAGCATGAATTGTCGTCAGCGGCGTAGGAAAATATCGCGATAGCGGAATATCGTCGTTCCCCACTATGGAGATATCGTCCGGGACTCTTATGTTCATCTCGTTGAGCGCCGCCATCACTCCCAAAGCGACCTGATCATTGTAGCAGACGATGGCGGTGGGGTAATCTTCCTTGTGCCGTTTTTGAAAATACTCGATGCACTTTTCATAACCACTCTCCAGGTGTGCGCCGGTGGGGATGATCATGTCATTGCTGTAGGCAAAGTGGGATTCACTGTATGCCCGTCGGAAGCCGTCGATCCTTTCATACGTATGCGAGGCGTGGGTCGGCCCTGCGAAATGCACGATCTTGGAGTGTCCGCTGTCAATCAGGAATGCCATCGCCTTCTTCATCGCCTTGATGTTGTCGATGCTCACCACATTTGCATGGATCCCCTTGACGTTTTCGAGGAGAACAAACGGGAAATTGATCATCTTCAATCGAAAGAGATGTTCGATTTCTGCCGTCCCTTCCAGTACGGGGGCGATTATGGCTCCTTTTCTGTCGGTGTGTGTGAAATTCCGTGTCACTTCCTCTTCGTAGGCGTGATCGCCTTCCGAGCTGGCGATCACAACAAGATATCCCTTGTCGCTGGCGTACTGACGGACACCGGAGGCTACCGCCATGTAGAACGGGTTGTCGAGCTCCCGAACGAGGAGGCCGATGCTGCCGCGGTCCGTGCTCTTGTTCTTGAGAGTTCGGGCACTCCCTTGTGGCCGGTAGTTGAGCTCCTTGATCGCTTCGAAAACCGCACCCCTGGTTTCCGTCTTGACGGTATTCTTGCGATTGATGACGGCAGACACCGTGCCTATGGACACTCCGGCCCGCCTGGCGACGTCGGTAATGGTCACTTTTTTCATTAGTGACTCCATTTGGAAAAGACGAGGTTTTAGAAGAAAAGACTTGACTTTTTGAAAGAATGCCCTATATTGCTTAAAGCGTTTCAATCCCCAGGTAACCCCTTCAATTTAGAGTATCTCTTCCGAAGAATCAAGGGGCCATCGCGGTTGGGGACTTAGGTTTGGCATAAAGTCACGCCGAATTCTTCGCTGGGCTCTGCAAAGCTCGTCTCGTTCCTCCAAATTCAGCGTGTTGGTCTAAGGCTAAGGTGGAGTCCAACTCCCCCCTAATGCCTGGTAACAGGCGCAGCAATAAAAACGGCCCTGTGCAGACATCCAGGGCAGCGGCCTCATTGACGATTGATGATTGGTATCATGTTCCCTCATGAACAGAATCGAAACTATTTCAGACATTGTATGAAGAAAGGAGGCGATTGCAGAAAGTACAGCGAGAAGGCTCGTACGTGAGATAGATCGAGTTCATACAAAAACCAATGGCGGAGAACTGCATCATGGACTTGAGAAGATTTTTCACTCTGTCCGTTTGTGCGATAACGTTCCTTGCAACACAACTGTTCGCGCAGACGAACCTTACCGTGCTTAACCATAGCTTTGAAAAACCCGACTCGGGAAAGATCAAGGGTTGGGATGGGAAGTGCTCCGACGCAGGCTATACTGGTAAAAAGATGGATATTCCGTTCTGGAATACCGATGCCAAGGATTCGGCGGATTTCGACTCGGGAATTGAGCTAGCCACGACCACCGATGGAAAGTATAGAGGCTATCTGATGGGGGCCGACACTTCAGTGTATCAGCTTACCAACAGACGCATCGAGGATTCTGATACGCTGGAGTTGGCGGTGGATGCAGTAAACACGTACCAAGCACCCAGCTTCAAGATGGAGTTGTTTTATCTGCAGTACGACTCCGTCAGAGTCCCGATTGTCTCCGAAGTCAAGACCCTTACCTCCAGCATGGCGAGGTATACTATCTCCTTTTCCACAGACCCGAACTCATCACCGTGGATCGGTTGGAAACTTGGCATCCTGTTTGACAATGTGACGAACCCGGTCGGGACCGATAACCTCCATGGCGGCTGGCTTGGGTTTGACAATGTGCAGCTGCGGAATCTCAATCATACTTCTATCCCGATCGTCAACTACAGTTTCGAAGAGCCTGATTCAGGCAAAATAAAGGGCTGGAACGGGGTGTGCACCGACCCCGCGTGGACCGGCCCGACAAAGGTCCCGGGCTGGACCGGTGATAAAGACCCCCTCGATTCCGGCGTCGAATTAGGCTGGACTCCCCGGGATGGACAATATACAGCGTTCATGAGGGCGACTCCCGACTCCAGTGTCTACAACATGACCGACTATACGATGCAGGCTGACGATGTGTTCCAGTTGAAGGTCGATGGAAGGGCGACCTGGGCCGCGACATCGCTGAGGACGGCACTCTTTTACGTTAACGGCTCCGGGCAGAGAGTGATACTTGGATCCCAGGACAACCCACTTAATGCGGATTTGTCCTATGCGGCATACTCGCTTATTGCGAGTGCAGATGCGTCCGCTGCCGGACACAAACTGGGGATACTGCTCCAGAATTCCAGCACCCTCAGCGCCTCGTGGGCCGGCGCCGACAACGTTCGCGTCTTTAACATGACTCGAACGGTCACTGCTATCGGAACACAGCAAGCGGGGCCATCCAAGTTTGCATTGGCACAGAACTATCCTAACCCCTTCAACCCGACCACCAATATTCAATACACACTGAAGAGTACCGGCAACGTGTCTCTCAAAGTGTACGATGTCGTGGGCAGACAAGTGGCCAGTCTGGTTGACGGTATCCAGAATGCAGGGAATCACGAAGTGAGGTTCCTCGCCTCCGATCTGGCGAGCGGCGTGTATTTCTACAGACTGGTAAGCCCCTCGGGGACGTTGGTAATGAAGATGATGCTCATGAAGTAGGCGATTGCTGTTCTGTCCTGGTAGATCCAATACGCCTGCGGCTCTCCATCGGCCGCAGGCGTATTTTTTTCCGACTCTTCTCGGGAACATGAAGAGACACTGAAGGAGGAAGGAACCTCTGGCTCGATCACCCCACTCCATGGTCATGGCGGCAGTGCTTGCGGCCGTATTTCCGTCTGTGCCCCTTGCCCAATCACAGACCCCCCCGCCTGCACCCTACGCCTGGAAAAGCGTTCAAATCGTCGGCGGAGGATTTGTCGACGGTATTGTGTTTCACCCGACGGCCAAAGGTGTGTGCTACTGTCGTACCGATATGGGGGGTGCGTACCGGCGCAACGAACAAACGATGGCATGGGAGCCGATGCTCGACTGGGTCTCGTACGAAGACCTGAATCTCATGGGTGTTGAAAGCATCGCGCTCGATCCCTCTGATCCGAAGAGGATATATCTTGCCTGCGGAACCTATACGTCTCCATGGGTCCCGAACGGCGCAATACTCCGGTCGAGCGATCGCGGCAGATCATTCCAACGAGCAAACCTCCCGTTTAAGATGGGCGGAAATGAAGATGGCCGCGGGAATGGCGAACGCCTGGCCGTTGACCCGAACGATGGAAACGTTCTCTATCTCGGAACGAGACATGCGGGGCTGTGGAAAAGTGTGGACCGTGCCTTGACCTGGAGGAAGGTTGAGAATTTCCCCGACGTCATCGAGGCCCCTCCCGCAAATGTGCAGAGCCCCGACAGCATTCGACGCTGGCAACGACTCAACACGGGGAGCGGGATTATCTTCGTCCTCTTTGATCATCAAAGCGGATTCTCGGGCAGGGGAAGTTCCACGCTCTACGTTGGCGCTTCTCTCATCAATCGCGAAAACATGTTCCGCAGCACAGACGCCGGGATAACATGGCAGGCCCTTCCCGGTCAACCTACGCACTATCGGCCCACCCGCGCCGTTCTTGCCTCCGATGGGGTCATGTTCATTACGTACGGTACTTCCCCCGGTCCCTCACGCATGAACGACGGCGCCGTATGGAAGTTCAACACGACGAATGGCGAATGGATGGAGATCACTCCGGACAAACCAATGCCCGAACAACGCAAAGCATTCGGCTACGCCGCAGTTTCCGTCGATTCCCATAATCCACGGACTCTTATCGTAAGTTCATTCGGCCGCCCTGAGAGTGCGGGCAGAGATGATGTATTCCGAAGCACCGATGGCGGATCGTCGTGGAAACCGATATTCGGAGGGGGAGGCACGTTCGACTTTTCTCTTGCGCCGTACGTCGCACGAACGCCAATACACTGGCTTTTCGACATCGAAATAGACCCTGCCGATCCCAATCACGCGATGTTCACAACCGGCTATGGCGGGTACGAGACTTTCGACCTTTCCGATGCAGATGCCGGCCTGCCGACACGGTGGCGTGTCATGAGCAAAGGAATCGAGGAGACGGTAGCCCTCGATCTGCTCAGTCCGCCCCAGGGTGCACACCTGATTTCTTCAATCGGGGATTACGGTGGTTTCGTCCACTGGGACCTTGATGCGCCCGCGCCCGAAGGGAGCTTTTTTAATCCAGTGTTTGGAAACACGACCAGTGCGGCGTGCGCAGAGAATAACCCCGACGTCATCGTGCGTGTTGGGAGGGGAACGGATGACAATCCAGGTCGCAATATCGGCTTTTCGGTGGATGGCGGCAAGACGTGGAAACCCACCCCCACAATGCCCGGGCCAGAGTCCAGGCTCGGCTCAATCGCCGTTTCCTCGGATGGATTTATTTGGATATGGGCGCCGGATCCGATTCAGGGATATCCTCGCTCAGGCCGACCGCCGGTCCCCACGCCCGTGTATCGCACCGGGGATCGTGGCGCAACATGGTCGCAGTGCCAGGGCATCCCCGACAATACCAGGGTCATTGCAGATCGTGTGTCCGCACTGAAGTTTTACGCGATGGATTTGTTCGGAGGAAAGATCTTCGTCAGCCTTGATGGCGGGGTACGCTTTGCCGAGCACTCGCTGACCCTTCCGGGCGGTCCCGTTCGCACCAATGAAAACCGTGGCGACAGCCGTGGAGGAGAGGACCGGATTTATGCAGCACCCGGCAGGGAAGGAGACCTTTGGATCGCTGCATTCGATGGACTCTACCACTCCGCTGATGTCGGCAGGTCATTCTCACGGATTGATGGCGTGCAGGAACTCCATGCCTTTGGGTTCGGGAAGGAGGCGCCTGGCAAGTCGTATCCTTCGTTGTATGTTGTCGGCTCTCTCAACGGCCTACGCGGGATCTTTCGTTCAGACGATGTGGGGCACACCTGGATGCGCATCAATGACGATCAGCACCAATGGGGTCTGTTGCTTCAAATTACCGGCGATCCGAAGCGATATGGCCGGGTGTATATAGGGACGCACGGGCGGGGAATATTGTACGGCGACCCGCAGAAATGATGATCCCGCCGCACAAGACCGATTCAGCACATTCACAAGCATGGCAGGATAAAGACCGTGAAAAAGTGCATTGCTTTGATTCTCCTCGCGCTCTGCCTCTCGGAGGCTCTGTATTCGCAGTCGCTCACCATTACTGTCCTTCCGCGGAATATCGAAGGGGTCAGTGGGACGAACGCTAATCGAATTCCGTTCGCCTTTCGAGCATCGATCGCAGGATTGACCGCAAATGCCACCTACCGTTACATGAATCAATGCGTTCTCTCCTCGGATTTGCCCACCGCCAACGGTTCAGGGAACTGCATCTTTGCGTCTCCGTCAGGCAGTTTCGTCCGCACAACAAGTCCCGGTCTCGCTACCGTGGGGACGTACGGCGTATTTACCACGGATGCTTCGGGCAGCTACGAAGGATGGTTCATCACGGAACCAACGGGGAATGCCCGGTTCGTTCCCGGGGGTTACGTGTTTATGCGCATCATGCTGAACGACGGCGGCATTGGGACTGTCGTTGCAACAAGGCTCACCACTGCGGATTCCGTTCGTGTGGCAAAACTGGATCCGGCTGCCGCAGACAGTGCCGGTACCGGTCTCCGTTGCACGAGCACCCTGAGCCCAAAGGATTTCGTTTTCGTTTATGACGACACGGCCGCTACGGGTCGTCCGCTGTCTGGATCGTTCATCGAGGATGATGGCACAGCCAATACGACCGGAAACAACTATGCCGCTTTCTATGGCACCAGCGTCAATGGCGTCAATGGCGCATTTGGTCTCGTCCTGCCGAATGTGCTGCCGAACGGCGTGCGGCGGATCGAGCAGCGATCGCTCGCCAACGGAGCGCTGGTTTCATCGGCGACGGACGCCGACGGCATCTGGCCGAGCGGCGCGAACACGATAAATCCCTCGGGAGGCACGACTGAAATTGTGATGGCGGGGACCGATCTCGATGCCTACACTCTCACAGTGAATGCAACGCATGGATCGGTGACACGACAACCTGATCAACCGAGATATCAGCACGGAACGAATGTTCAAATCACGGCTATTCCCGACGCCAGTTACCACTTCGTCGCATGGACCGGAGATGTACCCACGGGTCACGAGACGGACAATCCGCTTGCAGTCACGATGGACAAGAACCTGGTGATCACGGCTTCCATTGTTCTCAACACCTCTGTGCCGACACTCATCGTGCCGACATTCTCGGGCGTCACCTCCACCACGGCGATACTTGGCGCAAAGATTGCCTCCGACGGGAATTCTCCGATCAACGAACGCGGCGTGGTGTGGTCAACGTCGCCCGGCCCGACGACGGCCGACACCAAAGTGGTCGCATATGATACTGCGGCGATATTTACCGACACTGTCGGCACCCTGCCGGCGGGGACGTTGATTTATTTTCGCGGCTATGCGATCAATGGCACGGGAACGGGCTATTCCCCTGACGGGACGTTCTTTACTCTCTCCAATGAACCTTCTCATCAGGCAGGGTCATTCCTTGCAACCGCAGTTTCAACAAGTCAAATCCATCTCTCATGGAGTGTTGCGTCAGGTGCGACCGGCTATATTGTTCTTCTACGGAGCGGTTTCGATCCGACGGGTCTGCCGCATGATGCGAACACGTATGCTGCCGGCGATACGATAGGTGACGGAATCGTTGCCGCAAAAATGCCGTCGGGTGACAGCACCTCTGTCGTCATCGCCGGGCTTCGCGCGGCGGTGTGGTATCACTTTGCGATCGTACCGTACGCATGGGACGGGTCGCATTCTGCCACCATCAACTACAAAACCGACGGCGCGATTCCCAGGGATAGTGCAGCGACATTTCCCGGCGCCCAGATGGCCGCACTTGTTCTGCCACAGTACATCCAGGGGAATAGCGGAACAAATGCCAACAGGATCCCCTTTGCCTACCGGGCCAGATTGTCAAATCTCAATCCAAGGGCTACGTACCGTTTCGCCAACCAGGTAGTGGACCAGACTGACGTTGATTCCGCGGATGGCTCCGGGAATTGCATCTTCGTCCCGGCAACGGGTAGCTTCATACGCACATCGGGCCCGGACCTTGCAACGTCCGGCGACTACGGCGAGTTCACGGCTGACTCGGCCGGAAGCTACGTTGGCTGGTTCATCACCGAACCGACAGGAAACAGACGTTTTGTCCCGGGCAGCTTCATCTTCATGCGCATTTGGATGAATGACGGCGCATCCGGTACGGTACCCGTTACGCATCTTTCGTTACCCGATTCTGTACGAGTCCTAAAACTGGACCCGGCCGCCAGCGACAGCACGGGGACGGGAATTCGCGGCGTGAGCACAGCATCCTCGATGGATTTTGTCTTCGCCTACGACAATATCTCAGGCAGCGGCCGCCCCATTTCAGGTTCGTTTGTCGAAAATGACGGCACCGATAACTCTCTTGCCAATCACTACGCCTCTTTCTACGCGGCGCGAGTCGATGGGATCAGCGGCGCGTTCGGTGTTGTTGCGCCCAATGCACTCCCTGCCGGCATCAGGCGGATCGAGTGGCGCTCTCGCACGACGGGGAGCGTTGTCGGATTTGTGACCGATGCCGACGGAGTCTGGCCAAGCGGCGCGAACACGGTGAACCCTGCCGGCGGGCCAAGCGAAATTGTGCTCGCGGGCTCTGATCTCCACTGGGTCACGGCTGTCGCCGATGCTCCGACAGTCGTGAAACAATTCGCACTCTTCCAAAATTATCCGAATCCGTTCAATCCGGTAACAGAAATCAGATATCAGTTGCCGGTAGCCAGCAGGGTGTCTCTGAAGGTGTATGATCTCCTCGGAAGAGAGGTGGCCACTCTGGTGGACCAGGTCAGAACGGCCGGATCATATACAGTGACGCTCAATGCGTCGACGCTTTCCAGCGGTCTGTATTTTTACAGGATGACTGCCGGCAGTTTCAATCAGACAAAACGCCTGATTCTCCTGAAGTAGAAATCGGGGTTCTCCCTCGCGGCGTTCTGATTTCACTTTGGCTGCCACCGCGCTGCCGGATTCTTGAAGCATGCGAAGGAGTTCGGCGCGCCACAATCTATCGTCGTCAGGCCTCGCTCATTGCTCCGGTCGGAGCAGGGTATCGCGCGGCGCCTCCGGGTGCGTTTTGGTCCCCCTGTTCGGCAAGTTCATGGATTTGCCGAAATCCAGCCACTTGTGGGTAGTCAGCTGCGGAAACGGCGGAACCACCACGGGAAACGGGACATTGTGCTGGAGGGCAATCACGTCGATTCCCGTCAGCTTGATGTCATTGAACTCATCCACGTTGACTTCCACCGTCGCGCCGTACTTGTGCCTCAGGGAATCTACATACGGGTCCAGGTACCGTGTCACCAGATCCAGTTGGTCCCCTCCAGGATTACCGATCGAGTTCAGATAGGATTGTTCCTGCCAGAGGCTGAGCATCGCATCTTCCCACATTTCAGTATTGTGCGTCACGATCCCATAGGAATCGTACCCTCGCTTGTACGCTTCATTCGAGAGATACCGGTCGCGCACCATATCGACGATGGCCAGTTCCAACTGCCTGGCGATGGTGCTCTTTCGAAGAGTGCCTTCCCGGAACACAAGAGGGTGTTTCTCCATTTCCTGAATAACATCCTCCATGGTCCACACGTGGCCATCAAGGCTCAAAAGAGGCGGTCCCTTCAGCATGGCAAGTTTCTGTTCTGCATCGCCGAGTGATGGAATCTTCGGGGCCCCTTGCTTGTACATGTCGGTGAGAGCGGCCTCCTCCCGCGTATCCTGAGCATTGAGGTAATATGGTGCGACAGCTTCCACAAATTGTTTGAACGCGGCGGGTTCGAACTCCAGCGTCTTTCCTGCCATCGTCCCCGTGACGAATTTCTCATACCGTTCGTCCGCCTGTTGGCGGGTCAACTCTTCCGTTACATCGTCCCAACGTTCGGTTTTCTGCTTCTCGGAGACAGCGACGTGATCTGTCCACCCCTTCACGCGAATAAAGAGATAGTGCCCTTCACCCACACGCAGAGGTCCGATGATCTGATGTGCAGTCGGTCGGTCAGTGAAGAGGGCTTTGTGAACGGCCTTGCTCTCTTTTGAACTCCAATCGACGTCTCGTCGCGGGATTGTGTCCTGTCCACTCAGTGCCTGATAGACGGCGGCAAATGAGCTTGCGGAAGTATCGATGATGCGTTTGACTGTCGAAGCGACGGAATCATTGGGAACATCGAAGTATTCGCAATGATAGGTTCTTCCGGCAATCTCGTTCTCCCTCCTGAGCTCCGAGGAATCGAGGCGCACCCTGGCGGTACCCTCCGCGTAATAGAGCACCTCACGCATGAGCTGTTCTTTGCGTCCTTGCATCATCCGCTGAAACGAGGAGTTCCTTGTCAGTTCATTGTCCCTGCCCGCCTCAAGTGCCAGCATTTTCTCGGCAAGCAACGAGTTCAGGACGATCTTCTTCTCAAAGCCACCGTTCCCTCTGCAGTACGATGGGCGGACGGTGTATACCGATCGGCGAATGAACTCGTCGATAAGGATGGACTTCCCGTCTATCCTTGCAATAACCCTTCCCGTGTCGGCAGGCGGAAGTCCTCGTTGGACATCCTTGACGCGATGTTTCGGCGTCGGCCGTTTTCCACCCGGTTCTTTCTTCGTGTCTGATTCCTGAGGGTGGTGAATTTCTCCCCGGTCGGATAATTCGGCCGGGCCCGTGCCGCTGAGTGCCTGTTTTCCGCAGGGACACCCGGCGAAGAGCGCTAATGCTACTACGCCTTTGAGCAGAGGTCTCGACACGCGTGGAATGGGGAATTGCATAGAAGGGTTGTCGTCCAATGTTCTCAATGGAAGCAACGGGGAGACGATGAACACGTGTATGCCGTGTCTACCGCCTCCCCGATCGCTGGATGGTACGGGAGAAGGAATAGCCCTAGAACAGCAAACTTACACCAAGAGATTGAACGTTGCCAAGAATGCCCATCGTGCGGTAGGCATAATCGACTTTCAAATCATGATCCCCGAACAGGTCGGTCTGCACCCCGATCCCGTAGGTCATGGAATACTGTGAATCCGGCATTCCGAGCGCTTTATACCCGGCGCGGAGAGACAACTTGCCGAGGTCCTTGAGCGTGAGCGAGTATTGCGCCCCGACGTTGACAGATTCGCTGTTGTTATTCGGATGCAAGGCATCGACGGAGACGACAATCTCGTGAGCATCGGTGAACAAAGGTGTGAACGAGGCGCCCATGCGAAAAATCAACGGCAGCTCCCAATCCTGCGTTGCGTATCTTCCCGGCGCATTGCTGTAGTTGCCGGCTTCGGTGGGGGCCGCATCGATCGGGACAAGGAGATCGAGACCTTCATACCGGAGAGGCGTTCCATAGTTGGAGATGCTCATTCCGATATCAAGCCCGTGCTTGTTTCCGCCTTCAGGAGAGAAGAAGCCCGTCTTGATGATGACGCCGAGGTCGAAGGCAACCGCAGTGGCGGACTCATGCCAGATCGACGAGTTGATCATCTTGGCGGTCACTCCGAAGGAAAACCAATCCACGAGATTTCTCGCGAAGGAGAGACTGACGGCAAGATCCTTGGCTGAGAACTGCTCACCCGTTCCCTCCTGCATGGCCACGGTCGTGACTTCCATGTCTCCGTAGTTCATCAGTATGAGGCCGCCGCCAATCGTGCCAATATCCGGCACGACGATGCCGAACGACGCGAATGTCGCGTTCATGCCGACAATCCATGGTTGTGTGACGAACATGACCTCCGTTCTCTCCATCTGGGCGAGGCCCGCGGGGTTCCAATAGACTGCGGAGGCATCGTGCACAAGGCTCACGTAGGCATCGCCCATCGCGATGCCCGCCGCCCCATAACCGATTTCCAGAAAATCGGCCGCCGTACTGCCGACGCGCGTCGGCTTCTGTGCATAAGCGGGGATCGACATGATCATACACGCCGCCAGCACGACCATTGTTCTGTTGGATCTTTGCAGTTTCATAGTGATTTCTCTCCCTGTGGCCCGATGATCACTTAATCACCGCGAACTTGCCGAGTTTTTCTTCTCCGGTGACATTGGATTTTACATCGTACACGTATATCCCAGCGGCGATCTCCAAGCCTTCCTTCGTCAGCATGTCCCACTGCACAGTGCCGTTGTCCGGCGGATTGTTGACATCGATCTGACGGACGAAAACGCCGCTCGATGTGAAGATCTTGATGCTGCATCCTGCAGGGATGTGTGTGAAGAGCAACACCCTCCTCTGGTTCAGCCCCTGGTTGCTGATGTACTGTTCCATGGTGTTTGTGACGAGGTACGGGTTGGGGACAACCTTGATTCGTTTCATGTCGCCGCTGAGCTGTAAAGCATTCGCGGTACTCTGCGTGTGCACGGTAAAGGTGATGGAATCATTCAACGCGCTCACGATTTTCAGTCTGTACACATCTCCCGGCTTCGGCTGTTCGCTCTGCAGTCGCATCCCAAACAGCGTCGCGGGGAAGACCCCCTGATTGGCGATCCGGGACGGGTAGCCTACAAGAACAGTGTCAATGTCGGGGTCGTAGACACCGTTGCCGTTCGCGTCTTCCACGATAGCGTCGAGCTCTTCAAATCCCCGGAATCCGGCCGGGTCCCGGACATTCTTGTTGATGATATGAAATGGGAACGACTTCCCAAGCAGTATTTTGTTGGACTGGGCGATCTGGCGGCCATTGGCATCCAGAATCGCGGCAAGGTTTTTGCTGGTTGTTTTTGACCTGTACGGCGGGTCCACCGTCGTGTCGACAAAGACGATATTGTAGTCGTAGGCATAGTACGGCATGATGATTGAATCGACTTGAATGCCGATTGGAGCATTTCCTGTCTGCCACTTGCTGAGTGCTGTGTCCGGAGTCGGAAACGCTGCCTTCGGCTGTATGAAGTACTGAAGCCCGTCGACGACGCTTGTGGTAATACCGCTGCTTGCAATCCTGGTGTACGGCGTTGTACCGATAGTGGCTTTTTCCCAGTTAGCCTGCAAGCGGCTTGTCGGAGTTTCCGCATAGAGTAGCGTGTTGCCCGCTGTAATGTCGGAGATGGAATATCCCTTTGTCGTGAAAAATCCCTCCCTCTTCGGACGTACGGCCGGCACAGTCTTCCACGCGACAACGGCCGTATCGAACTTCATCGAGTAGACATGATCCGGCTTCACAATATCGGAATTGAAAACCGACGCCGTGATGGTGGCATTCGACTGAATGTCCTGCGGGTCGGTGATCGTCAGGTTCGGAGGCGTATACCCCGCCGCATTCTGATGCGGTGTCACGATTTGGACGTTCTGTCCAACCCCAATGACGTTTTCGCTTTCGTCCAGACTGATGATCGTATTGCTCTCCGAGGGAGACATGGAGAGACCCAGCGCCCCGACGCCCTGGATGCCGTAATCATACGCGACGAGCGCGTAATAATACGTGCGGCCGTTCTGTACGGTGTTATCCACAAAATAGTGTCGGAGGCCGGTATCGTCACCAAGATAGTATTCGAGTCCGTTGACCGAAGTGAAACTCACGAACCCCTTGATGGAATCAACGAGGTCGCACTGAAAAATCGGCAGCTTGCCCGCGGGGTTGCCATACCCATCGCGAAGAACCTCGGCATCCTGGAAATGTTTGTCGGTCGACCTGTAGAGCTTGTAGCCCTCGAAATCGTTTGCGCCCCCGAGGAAGGGCTCGCGCGTGAGTTTGTCGGACCGGTCATCCCACGAGAGGTACACCTTTCCATCGGCGGCCTTGGCCGTCAACGTGGGAGTGAGCGGCGCCTGGGCAAACCGGTAATCGGATTGATAGACGAGTTCCACCATTCGCAACTTCTGGTACAGAGAAGGTGCCGGATGATGGTCCGCGACGTCATTCAAACCGATCAAAGGCTCGTACGAATTGACATTGGACATCGAGAGCCTCTCGGTTCTGCCATGGGCCAATCGGAAAACGCCGGATCCGAATGAGACGTAGAGGTTTGAAGGATTTGGGAACTCCTGAAGCAATCGGGGAGCGGTAAGTGTGTCGTAGACATTCTGGTCATTCTTGAGCTGTGCAGCACCTGTCTGTTGAGGATGCGGAAACATCGAGAATGAGGTGAGCCCAAGCATGTCCGATTCATGCACGTCGGTAATCGCAAAATCCGGCTCTGCGCCGACGCCTTCCAGGAAGTCCGGCCTGTGGTTGCACTCGGTGCCGTCTGCGTCGGGCCCAGTGTAGTTAAGATCGCTCGGACCAACGCCGTCGAGTCCAACGTCATCGCCGGCATCTTCACCTGGATCGTACCTGCCATTACCGTTCGCGTCTTTGCCATCTCTCCAGTCGCCGTCCTCGTCACCCGGCCACCAGAGTCCCTGGGCGACCGCCGGGACCTGATCGAGGCTTTTGTAGCCGAAGTATTTGAGGAATTTGCTTGTGTCATGGGAAGCCACGAACGCTGCAATGACCGCGGCTTTTCCCTTAATTGGGCCCGAGAATCCTCCCCAGGGACCTTCGGCGGGGTTGTCGCGGCGCTCATCAATCATGCCGTCGTGGTCATTGTCGATTCCATCGTTCGCCACCCCAGGACTCTCCAGAAAAGCCCAGCCGCTCACAGGCGGCGTTCCACCCCCAAAGCCGGCTCCGCTCAACGACCACGTGTAGGTGAATGCTTGAAGTGTGTCAAAGAATCCGATTTGATCTTCTGAGGCGGAGGTGGGGGACTTATTGCCGTTGGCGCAGTCGAGGTAAAAACCAAACACTCCTCGAGCCAGATCGTAATCGGAAATATTCGAAACGTTGTATTCAAAAAAGACGGCATCGCGGGTTTGTTGATTATTCCACTGATATGCCCTGACTTCAGCCCGCAAGCCCAGGCCGCCCCAGGCGTCTCCACGCTGAATAGTAATATCGTTCGGGCTGAGATCGCCTACGTAATGGCCCGGGCGTGGATAGAACTGTATTTTCAAAGGAGGCGCCGTCGGATCCTTGGGCAGGAGGTTCTCCTGGTCCTGTGCGTCATTTGCAGCCCAATAGGCTTCCAGGTCGGCATATTTTACTCCTCTGCCAAACCGACCATTCCACTCACCCGGCCACTTCTTCTCCAAACCGCGGGATGGCCATCCACCCGAAGGCCATGAATCAGGACGGTTGCTGATGGCCGCGTAGTCGCTCAGCCTGTTGAAGTACCCAAACACCGGATAGAATCCCCATTCAATGGATGAGCCCAGCGGCTGATCCATGAAGTTGGGCTGAATGGAAGAACTTTGCGCACACCACAAGGTATCCAGCAGCCCCTGGCTTCCGAGAGACTGGATGTCCGCTTCATCCGTAATCGGAATGGAATCGAAGGGACATGCGGGACACTTCTTGATAAATACCATATTGCCGACGATGAGATTGAAGCTGTCGAACGTGTTCAGTCCGGTGGCGTCATTCGGCCAGAGAGAGACGAGCGGACTTGGCCACCCCCCGAAAGAGACTTTATTGCTGATCTGGAGGGAGACCCTGTTGCCGTTCATCAATCCCAACCGGGAAGCGCTGGGATCGCCCGCCTCATCCGTCGGTCCTTCATATGGTCTGCTTTGAGCATTCAGATCCGCTACCATGATCGGAATGAGCGCTATCAGCAGAGCCTTAATAGTGGAATTGCGAAAGAGCATGATACTCTCCTTTTCGACTATGGTACTAGAACATGACCTCGAAGCCAACCTTGATGGAGCGGGGGTTGGTGAATGAGTTCGGGTCGTTAATCCAGTCGTAAATCGTACTGAAGTTGCTTGTGTACTTTGCTATATCCGTTGGAAGAAGGATCTGCTGGTTGGCTCTCCCGGTTGTCGTGTTAACCGCCACCTCGTTGAGTGCATCAAACAGATTATAGACGAGGAGCGTGAGCCGTGTTCTGGCCGGTCCAAACGACCAGAGATTTACATAGGCGTTGAGGTCGACTGAAAAGAGTGTGGGTCTTGTCGCATCGTTCGGCTGCGGGGTCACGAGCGCCTGCTGGCTGGTGGCAAGCGGGACCCAACCGTACGGCGTGCCGCTGTCGAAATGGCCTGTGATGGAACCACCGAACTCCTTGTGTGCGTAGGCGAGGGATGCGTTCAGCGTATGCCGCTGATCCCAGTCCATGGGGATGAGCACGTTGACTGGATCGAGCTTCGATCCCTCGCGGGTAAAAGTGTAGGTTGGACTGTTCGCGTTGCCGCGTGTATATTGAAGAGTGTAATTCACGGAAGCGGAAAACTCGCCCGCGAGATAATCGTACTTGAGCTCCAATCCCCGCGCGTTCCCATAATCCTTGTTGCTGTACAATCCGTAGTGGATGGCATTAAATGTCTCCACTGTTACGGCGCTCAGCAAATCATAGATATCCCTGTAAAACACCGCGACCTCGCAACTCATATGCGGATTCAGCTGTTGCCACAGGCCGGCCTCGTACTGAATCGTTTTCTGTGGTTTCACGAGCGGATTGCCCATAACCGTCTGGTAATCGCCGAGCACGGTGTGCCAATAATCCGTGTACAATGCGTACAACGGCGGCATCTGGAAAAAATGCCCGTAGGAGAACCTGAGCAGCGCCGTCTCGGCCAGTTTGTACGAGATGCCGAACCTGGGGCTGAGTTGCCGCTTCGCGGGTGCTCTGAGGTACACGCTCATCTTCTCCGGGTTGTCCGGATATGTAAGGGCATTTGACGGATTTCGAAGCTCGGAAGGATACGATGCGTTTGGGACGAAGCAATCGTACCGCAGGCCGGCATTGATGACCATATAATCGAACTCCATCTTGTCCTGCACGTAGGCGGAGTATTCCAGAGGCTTCACTACGTAGATGTCCGCACCTGAGGTTATCCCGGTGGGGAGGGAAGGCTTGTAGTAAAGATATGTTCTCATGCCGGTTACCGGGTCGTCATAAGAGCGGCTCTCATCACTGCCGTACGAATTGAGCACGGTCGTGTTGAATCGGTGAATGCCGTGCTTTGTATAGTCGAACCCGGACTTGATAGTATGTTGCTTGGTCGCCTGCCACGTTCCGTCAATCTTAAGATTGTAGTCCTCGATCCAATTCTGACTCCATGATTTGTCCTGACCTCCGGTGGAAAAGCCCGGGTTGTACGATGTCTGGGCGGCATACTGATCGGACACATACGCATAGACAGGCAGTCCGACCCTGTTGATGCTGTCTCCCCCCGCAACGTTCTTCAGCGTCTGCATCGGGTTTTCGAACAGGTAGTAGGCGCTCCAGTTCTTGATGTAGCTGGCCGAGGCTTCGTAGAAAAGGGAGTTCGAAAGAGTGTGGTTCAATTTGGCTGAAAGAAGCTGGGAAGTTGAATAGTTCGTCGGTACTCCTTCCGGGTTGAACTCGTAGAAGTGATTGTAACTCTTCCCTTTGTAGTAATTGTACGTATAGTCGACCGAAGCACGAATCTCCTGAAGGGGATTCAAGGAAAGCTTGCCGTACGCGGTGGCTGTGGTATTGTATTCCATCGCCACGACTGCATTGTCCCCTGTGTGATCCGAATGCCACGCGGTGGGGTCCGCGGAGGGCCAGTTGCTGTAGTTGTTGGGCATGAAGCGTCTGATCCCGTTGCGCGCGCCAACATTGTCCTGATACCGTCCGTTGACGAGGAATGAGAGGTCATCCTTAATAACCGGCCCCTCGAGAAAGAGCTGATAATCTTTGCTCCGGGGTACATCCTGAAGATTCGAAACGGTAAGACCGGTGAAATTGTACGTGTGCGGCGTAGCAAAATTGCTCGCACTGATGGATCCGGAACCCCGGAACTCATTGCCTCCATTTTTTGTGACGTTGTTCACGACGCCGCTCATCGCGTTGCCATACTCGGCGTTGAATGTCCCCGTAATGACCTCGACCTCCGAGATGGCGTCATTTTCCACATTGACCGATCGTCCAAGGGCGTATGCGTCCTGCACCTTGATACCATTGAGAAGATACGCCACTTCGTCCGCGCGCCCGCCACGGAAATGACCGCGCACCACGCCTGCCTGCAGCGCCACCACCTGATCGACATTCTCCACGGGCAGCGCCTTTATTTGATCGGACGTGATATTTCTGACCGAGCTGGTCTGGTCCTTTTTTTGCTCGATGAGGGGTGCGGTGACGACGACCTCCTGCCCTTCGATGACACGCTCTGACAGTCTAAAATCCGCCACCGTTGTCCTGTTGACCGACACTACAAGAGATTGCATAACCACCGGTTCGTACCCGATCAAGGTGGCGCGCAATCGGTATGTCCCCGGGGGAATGTTGAGGATGTAATACTCGCCGGCCTTATCGGTCACGGCACCGAGGCTTGTCCCGACGACCATGACATTCACCGCAATCAGGGGGTCGCCGGATTTCCTGTCGAGGATTTTGCCGGAAAGTTTCCCCGTTGTCTGGGCAACACCCTCTGTCGCAAGCAAGGAAAGGAGAACCACCACGATGCTCCACCCTCGTGCTTTCGATCGCCATGTGAATCGGTTTTCTGTTGGCATAGGAGCCTTCTCCGAATTCGAGTTCTCAGAAGCTTCTGAGCAAGCGAACCTCAGTTTCCGCCGGACGCAGACCCAAAGGCCCTTGTGAGCTAGTCCCCTCTGTCCATCCCACGGTCGTTTTTGCATTGTTGTTATCTCTCTGGTTCATGTGATACTACTTCATCAACATTAACTTAATCGTCTTCGCATAGACCTGTCTTCCGGAAGCGTCGGCGGCGATCATTCGGGCGAAGTACATCCCGCTCGCGGCGTTCTGAGCGTTCCACGCGACATTGTGCTGTCCTGCCGCCATCATGCCGCTTGCCAGTACCGCCACCTTGCGACCGAGAATATCGTAGATATCCAGAGATACCATACTGTTCTCCGACAATTGATATCTGATCTCTGTGCTCGGATTGAATGGGTTCGGGTAGTTCTGTGTCAGCGAGTACCCAAGGGGAGATGTGCGTGTACCGGCGATGCCAGTGAACTTGTTGCTGAAGAGTTTCACGTTATCTACGCCAATCCACGAATCGCCGTTTGGACTGATATTGTCAAACGAGATGCCGAGTGTGCGGCCGATGCAGGCCGGATGGTCGGCCGCGTGGAAGGAGATCGATTGATTCACCATCGCGCTTACCACCGCGTCCTGCCCCACCGCAAGGGGGATTTTCGCCCCCGCATTGTCCAGATAGAACAACGCCAGTTCGCAGAGAGTGGCTCCCCACGTCGAGCAAACATCGGCGGTCATCGTGACGTCATCGTCTGCAAGGATCACATGACTTGTAATCTGATACACCGATGTGTCGCTTCCCCTAAGATATGCCGACCAGGTTCCATCAGTGGCGTTCCCAAACTGTTCGACGCCGCTATCGAATGCCGGCGCATCGCTGCTCCACCCGGGGATATCATAGACGAGTCCGGTCCAGTTTGGATCGGCGCACACCCCATCCCAACCTTTCACTTTCTCCGTCCCCGGCAGCTCAAAACTCGGATTGACAATCTGAATGTTCGAGGTGTCTCTGGGGTGTGTGATGTTGTCTTGAAGCTTCGGTATGTTGACGTCAAGCCAGGCAATCCTGCGAGCGATCCAATCCTTCAGTCGAGTGACTTCTTCGGCGTACGACTGCGACGGCGGCTCGACTTCGGGCGCTGCGTTGGGAGCGGAAATCGGCCAGAGAGCAAAATGGCGTTGCTGCGCATCGTTCACTGAAGCTGCAACCGAGTCAATGTACCTGTTGAACGTAGCGAGAGAGAGCAAGCCAGTGCGGAGAAACTGATACCGGGCGATCAATTGATTCGTGAATGCACTATCCTGCAGCAGCCGTTTGTGCCAGTCGGGAACGGCGTACCCAGGATTCAGGTCGTTGGTTTTGTATCCCCATCCAGAACCGTCAGTGTTGGCGAAGATATACTCGGTGATATCCTTCCATGCCCAATCGAAGTCCCACACAGGACCGGCACGCAGCAAGCTGTCCTTGTCGTCCCTGTCCTTGTAGAAGAAACGGCTCTTTTTGTATCCGTCGACATTGCGCGACACTTCGCTGAGAATGAAGTAATCAATGAACGACGGGACGTCGACATACCGGTGGTATCCGAGGGACGAGTCGGTGAAATGAGGACCGTACAACGATCCTTCGGCATCTCTTATGAAATGTTGAATGTACGTCTTCTGTGCAGGCACGATGTCGGTCGGCTTCGGAAAGACGTAATCATAGTGCACCTGTCTGTCGGGGTAACCGAGCGGGGGATAGGAGGATATCCAATTATCATCCGTGCCGTAGTAGTCGACGCTGATGATATACCCTCCCGTGACCGCGACTCCGGTGCTGTCTCCTGTGGCCATCTTTGAGATGTCGACGCGATTCTTGTCAGGTTTGATCTTCTCGCAGAACACGTAGATGCCGCGGTACTCCCCGTTGAGCATTACCTCACATAATCGTGCCCGCGTTGCATAGTGTCCCATGTTGCGGAACCAATCAAACGAAATCAGGTTTCGCATGAGCGACTTGTCATCGTAGTTCGATGTCAAAATCCAGTCGTTCTCCTTTGGCATTCCGAGGAGCGAAACGTTCAGATTATTGCCCAAGGCATCGCGCGTTTCCAGGCCATACGGTTGCTGAGGAAATGTCGCAGAAAAATGACCACGCACTTCGATGCCGATGTATCCGTCATACTCCGCATCCGGGTCTGTCGGATGATTGCGTACCCCCGGCGCATGATCGATGATCCTCATAGTGGCCGTGATCTTGGTCCCATAGGGGATCGTTTGTCCGCCGGTGGTGATCATCACGATCGGTAAATTGGTCGAATCCAGGGAAACCGCAAGCTCGCCGAGGGACCCTGTGGACGCAGAAGCATCCGCCGCCAAGAAAGAAGAATCCTCCGATTCGCCTTCCCCGTATGTTTCCGTACCGGCACACAGAAGAACGGCGCCGCAGCACGCGATGGCAGTCAGCCTCATAGGTGTACCTCCAACGAGGTTCTCGTTTCGTATGTGTATGTGCTCCGCAGCCCGCAACAATCACCTTGGGCGAGGCGAAGGAGGACTCTACGTAACGGACAGTGCAATGGCATTGTTGACCCCCGATGCCAGGTCCCTGCAACAAGGAGCAGGGACGAGGATTACTTGATCAGCACCAAATGCTTCGTCTGTGTAAAACCTTCCGTTTGCAGTCTGTAATAGTATATACCGCTCGACAAGTGGGCAGCATCGAGAGTCACGGAGTAATCCCCGGCATTTTGATGACTGTTCACAAGCGTCTCGATCTCCTTTCCCAGGACATCGTAGATCCGTAACGTCACCTGCGCAGCAACCGGCAACCGGTAGCTGATCACTGTTGTCGGGTTGAAAGGATTAGGAAAATTCTGGCGGAGAAAATAATCGCGCTCCGGGTACGATGATCGTTGAACGGTTGTGGTGCCGGATTGCCGAAAGTCCACCCTGTCCGGAACAACCCAGGAGTTGGTGCTGCTTGCATTCTTTGTGCCGGTCACCCGGATTTTGAAGAGATGATCGCCGGGCGGGAGAACGGAGCTCGTCCACATCAACTGGTTTCCCATGCGGGTTGCGGCGTAGAAATCGACGAGGGTTTCACTGCCGCCATCGATCGAAATGGCGCCGATGCCATGCCCGGGATCTTCGACGCCGTAGAATCGTATCTGAGTCCCGTTGAATTCGACTGCCGCCTCGTCATCGGTTGTGTTGTCCCATGAATTGCGTCTGGTCATAGAGATCCGCGCCGCATCCCGTGCAGTGTGACCATCCCGAGCCAGACGTACGAGAACGAAGTCGAACCCGCTCCCCATCATGGCGTCGTCAATGGTGGTCCAATCGCTTCCCGCAGTCTTGCATGCACGAAGAAATTGTCGAATTCCGCCTGTTGCCATTTGCTCACAAGCAACCCCACTTGGCCGGATGCATAGGTACCGTCATTTGACCGATCGTTGCCAACACAGAATCCACAAATGCCTGGACGGTGTCGGCATTGAAGCTGAGTGAAATTTTGTGCCAGCTGTTCAATCCTATTGTCGCCGTCCCCGCTCCAAGCTGCGTATCGACTCCCCCTGCGGTCTCCTTGAACAGGCTCCACGTTCCATTGCTCGTCACACGCAGGTGATAACCCTGTGAGGCGCCGGGAGACGATTGCGATTGCGTCCCTAGTCGGCCGATCAGATCAACGTAGCCAGTTTGCTCCAGCAACACATCGGTGCTCACCGAGTAGTTGGACCATCCCGGATCTCCTACAACGGCCAGCGGCGGTGTTGGAGAGCCGCCGGGCCACTCTAGAGGAGCCAGATTGATCATCTGCCGCAGGCACCGGCCGGTGCGTCCGCCATGGCAGCTGTCAACCTCGAATGCGCCTTGGATTGCATCAAAGTAGCTTGGGATTGCTCCGATGGCATACTGGTCAAAATTCTCAGTGTACGGCAGGCCCATCGTTGACGGCGATGGAGGGGAGGTTGTCCCTTTCCCCTGACCTGTCGTCGTGCTGATCGTATACACAAAACCCGGCTGAAGGGTGACGTTAAATCTCCCTCCGACCGGGAGAATATCGCTGAGGTGAACAAAGAAGTCGTTGGAATTTGGCGAATTGACATTTGAAGCCCACACATGGACCGTGTCAGTGGAAAGGCCTCCTACGACGGCAAACGTGACAGTCTGCGGTGTCGCGGCGTCCATCGTTTCTACGATCGTGCTATAATCCTTTGCATTGGTCGACTTTAGCGTCACATAGCTGCCGTTCGTTCGGACCCCCCCCAAATACCCGCAGGAGACATCCACATAATGCCAGCCGACCTCCGCAAATTGGGCGGTGTGTGCCATAACCCAGATGCTCTTTGCGACATAGTAATACCCGGACCACGGTTGATCGGCAAGCATGAGCCCACACCCGTAATAGGGGAGCGTGCGATACCATGCTGCGATGAGGCTCCAATTGATATACGCGGTCATCCTGCTGTCGATATAGTCCCGGTTCAGCGCGCGGGCAAGGGCTGTTGCGCCGGCATCGTAGTTTTGGGACCCGTGTTCGCTTCCCCATACGGGAATGCCCAGACCTTCCGCGACTGAAGTGTAGGTATTGTCGGAACAGTTCTGTTCTCCTGAAAGATAGCCGCATGGATAGTGGACACCCATGATGTCCACAGCAGCCTTGAATGCCGCATCGCTTGACAAATCACCCGCGATGTTCCACCCATTGTCCGCCGCCACCACCTTCGTCGTCAAGCCATTGTTCAGCAGCGCCGTCTTCAGGTTTTCATACCACGTCTTGTCCCAGCCTGATTCGTTCCACCCGCCGATGTAGTCGATATGAAGATCATGGTCTGATTGCGCGTGCTTGATCCAACTTATGATATAGTTGATATTATCCTGTGACCAGAATCCGCCCGTAAACCATCCCGGTGAACCCCACTCCAGGCCATAGAGTTTGATATTCGGGTTCCGTGATTTCGCCTGCTCCATCAGCCACCACTCATATCCACGAGTGAAATTCGAGTCGGTCCGTGAGCGCATGTGGCTCGCCTCGGCCCCGTTGGTGCTATTGGCATCGCCGCCGATCTCCACTTTCAATATTTGCAGGCTGGCGCCATAATGAGGCAGAAAGAGGTAGTCCAATATCTCATCCCGCTGCTGTGCCGGATAATCCCACAGCAAGCGCGATGTCCCGCCACCACCACTCAAGCCCCCAATCCCGTCAAAAGCTCGACCGGAACCCGTGCCCGAGATAACGATGGTCGTGCCCTGCGCCATCGCCTGTGGAATGGCAATGGGGAGCAGCTGCATACTCATGAATGGCAGCAACACTGCCATGGCTCTCGTGCTATGGTTCATAGCGACCCCGCCTCTCAATCGCCGCTCCCACGAATGCATCCTGCGATAGAACATGCCGCGCATCATTTCTCATGAGCAACAGGTCCTCACTTCAGGAGCAACAATTTCTTTGTCGACACATATTCGTCGGCGCTCATCCGGCAGAAATACACGCCGCTACCGACCCTGGCGCCGTCGTCATTCGTGCCGTTCCAGGCGATGGATTTATACCCGGCCTGCTGATCGGCGTCGATCAACGTTTTGACTCTCTGCCCCAGCAGGTTGTAGATTGTTATCGAGACCTTCCCTTCCTTCCTCAGTGCATACATAACAGTTGTCACCGGATTGAAAGGGTTGGGATAGTTTTGATCAAGGCGCGTGTCGGCGGGGAGAAGATTGTCTCCCTGCACTCCTCCTTCGGGCGACAAGACAAAGACCTTGAAATCCCAGAAGCTTGCCCACGCCGCAGGAGCAAGACGGGTAACTGTAATCCGCACATACCTGACGGATTTTGCGGTGAACAAATCGGTCCGGGTTTGCGCAAGAGTTGAATCATTGGTCTTGTCCACCGCCAGGGTCCACGCGACATTATTGGGAGAAACATCGATTCTATAGCAGTATTGGATCCCAGCCATTTCCCACATCACTTCCGTGCCCGAAACAGTATAGGCTGTCCCGAGATCAACCGTCCACCATTGGTTGAGGCTGCCATCACTGGCGCACCATCGCGTCCCTGTGTCGCCGTCATTCCCCTTGTTTGCGGTGTTTCCCTTTGAAGTCTCTTCCGTGCTTGCGCTCGCGGGTTTTCCCTGGGCAACGTCTTGTGCGACTCCGAGAGAAATGCTGAGTTTGACCGGCGTGCCCAATGGCACAAGCGCGCCCGCGGATGGGCTTTGAGTGATCACGCGATCAAACGGAACGCTTGTGCTGAGGGTCCGCGTCACGTTGCCGACCGCCAATCCACTCGCGGCGATGATGGAATCTGCGGCGGCGTGAAGCAACGAAAGGACATCGGGTACGATCGCCATTTGAGGTGTCGGAAACGAATGCTTGCTCAGGCTCATCGCCGATTGCGATGCCAGTATCGGCAGGAGGCGGAAACGATAGGTGTACGCCTCGTCGGAATACATCGTAAACTCAGGGTGCGGGCGCATTCCCCAGCTGTTGTCCCCGCCGACTCCCATCTGATGATAACTCAAGCGGAGGACAATGTCGCTGCTCATTGTGAGTTCGTAAGGGTGTTTCTTGCTTTCCAGCTCCCATGGAGTGTATCGCAATGCATTGAACTCCATGAAGGGCATGCCCACTGCGAGCAAGCCCGCGCCGGTATTGTCGGTCAGACTCATCCACTGGACGTCCGTTCGATTTCCGGTTTCCTGTGGCCTGATGTAAGAGACAAACATGCTGTCAATAGTCGTCGAGTGAACTCCGACATTCGAGCCCGTCTTTCGATCCCAATAATTTTCGAACGGACCCCGACCGTACCAGGTCACGCGGCGAAAGCTGGCCGGCACCATAGACAGCATTCCTATTTCAGGGATTTCCGGCAATTGTGCACTCCCGGGGACAAGGGTCGACGTCACGACGACGTTGCCGTCGCCATAGACATCATAGAGTATGCTGCCGGATGATTTTGTCGATGTGGGATATTCGAAACTCACCGCGACTTGAATCTGCTTTGCCGAGAATACTTTCACTACCACCCCGCCGACGGTCCGGTTCCTGCTCGCAATCTCCCACGTGCCGCACCGGGATGGCATGCCGTCGCCATAATCACTGCTGTTGGGGGCTCTCCAGAAATTGGGGACGGGGCCCTGCTGCAGCAGCGCTTTTCCCTGATATATGTACGAGACGATCGTTCCCGTTGTCTTATTGAAGACCAGGTGCAGATTGCTGTTGCCCACAACGATGCTATCCGGCCCTTCCATCGCGGTGAGTGCCGGAGTCAATGTCGTATCGATCATGGGCGGGGCCACCGCGGTAACCGGAATTTCAAACTGCTCCGATGCAATTTCGTAACCAGCGTCCGCCCAAAGTTCGGCATGTGCCTGCGTGAAACTCAGGTTCAGCCAATAATGCACGCCGGGTGCGGGTGCAATGGTGCCGAGGGTGACGGTGACGGCCTTGCTTGTCATGGGCGGAATGTCGAGATCTCCTGCGGTGAACGAGCCCCCCTTGACCTGCGTACTGTCCGCCATGAGCTTCCATGTGCCGTTGAACGCGTTCACGTTTGTAAACCGGTAGTAATTCGTAAGCTGAAACTGGCCGTTCAGGAGATTGACAGGAGTGGCCTTGATGTTCTGGTAGACCTTCTTTACTTCAAATATTTCCGGCTGAAGAGTCCTGTCGGCGCTGACGAGGCCGTTGGCGCAGAAGTCGGCGTCATTGGGATTATCTCCCCAATCGCCTCCATAGGAGAAGCCACCAAACGCATTCGTAAGTCCCTGGTCGACAAAATCCCAGATGAACGCGCCCTGAAGATTCGGATGTTTTTGGATGACATCCCAGTATTGATAGAGATCACCTTCGCTGTTCCCCATTGCGTGCGCGTATTCACACATGATGTAGGGTTTGCTGTTTCCCGAAGCGCCGTATGCCTCAACGGTCTCGACCGTGGGGTACATATTGCTCGTCATGTCGGCGACGGAGTTTTGCCCTTCATAATGCACCAGGCGTGAAGGATCTCTTTGGTGGACCCAGTCGGCCATTGCCTGGAAGTTACTCCCGCTGCCCGCCTCGTTGCCCAACGACCAGATCACGACGCATGGACGATTCTTGTCCCTTTCCACCATGCTCCTGACCCTGTCGAGACAATTTTGCGTCCATTCGGGCTTGCTCGCCGGGACGATGTTCGAGACGCCATGGCTTTCCAGATTAGTCTCGTCGATAACGTAGATGCCGTATATGTCGCAGAGATCATACCACCGTGGATCATTCGGGTAGTGGCTCGTCCGCACGGCATTGATGTTAAACCGCTTCATGATCTGTATGTCCTGCACCATGCGATTATAGCTCAGCGTTTTTCCATGGTCAGGATCAATTTCATGACGGTCCACACCCTTGAAGAGGATCGGCACGCCATTGATCTTCATCTGGCCGCCGATCATTTGAAATGACCGGAAACCCAGGTCTGAGCTCTCCGTCTCAATGATGTTCCCCCCCTGATCCTTGAGAGCAACAACGAGCGTGTAGAGATTTGGATGCTCTGCGGACCATTTCAGCGGATTTCCCACCGTAGTGCTATTCGACAACTCGATCTCCTTCCCTGAGGTGAACGTCGCCGTTCCCAATGAGAGAGACGTCACCTGACTTCCATCGGAGGCGATCACTGTTGCTTCCACGGAATAGCCGGTCGGAGCGGATGGGGAGAAGTACTTGACGCTCGCCTTCACTGTGAGCGTGGCACTCGCGTAGCTTCCGTCGAAATCGGTCGTGTAGCGAAAATCGGAGATGTGCACGGGGGGTGTGGAGAACAAACCCATTTCCCTGACGATGCCGCTCAGGCGGATCATGTCTTGATCTTCGAGCCAACTGCCGTCGGACCAGCGGTACACTTCGACGGAGATGTTATTCGTGCCACTGCGGAGGAACGGCGTGACATCATAGTCCTTCGGGGTGAAGGTATCTTCGCCGTACCCGACGTACTGTCCGTTCACCCAGACGTAGAACGCGGACCCGACACCTTGAAACTCGAGAAAGATCTCTCTGCCGTCCCATCCGGCGGGAACGGTGAAATCCCTGCGGTACGCACCTACCGGATTATACACCGTAGGCGCCACCGGAGGCGCCGGGTTTTCGTATCCGGTCCAGGGATATGTGAAGTTGGTATAGATAGGATAATCGAACCCCTGTGTCTGCCAGTTGCCCGGCACCTGAATGTCGCTCCACCCGCTGACATCGGTGCCGTCATGATAGAACGACGTATCCCGCCCCGCGGGATTGGTGGCCAGGTGAAATTTCCACGTTCCGTCCAGGGAATAGTAGTACGGTGATCCTACCCTGTTGCCGAGAATCGCAGATGCCACGTCGCCGTAGGGTACCAGCGTCGCATGCGCGGGGAGACGGTTTACCTGAAACACATCGGGTTTGTTATTCCATTCGTTGTTCGGCTGCGCGTCGACCCTTGGCAATGCGAGACAGAGGAGTCCGGCGGCAAGAAGCAGCGACGTTGTTCTGTTTCTCATTGAGCGCATGCAGTCAGCTCCATCGTTGGACGGTCTTGCATTACCATTACTTGATCAGGACCATTTGCTTTGTCCGTGCGATTCCATCCGCCTGCAATCGGTAGAAGTACACCCCGCTAGAGAGGTGGGAGGCATCAAACGAGACTTCATGCTTGCCGGCGGCGAGGCTCTCGTGGTCAACGAGCGTCGCGATCTCCCGACCCAACACGTCGTACACTCGAAGTGTGACACGACTCATCCGCGGGAGCGTCCACGATAGAGTGGTCTGCGGGTTAAACGGATTCGGGTAGTTCTGCAACAGCTCGAAACGATCAGCGAGCCCTGCGGCATTGTCTTCCTCCACAGAGAGGATGTTCTGACCGGGTTCAAGCAACACAAACTCGACTGTACGGGCCGGCGCGGAGATTCTGATTTGGCTTGTGATCGGATACGCCATCGCCGGAACATTTTGCAGACTGTCGAGCGGTCCCCACGCCGCGCCGGTCGGACCATAACCATTCACCGCAACGGCTTCAGGGAATTCGCCTCCGCCGACGCCGGTCAGGGTATAGACATAATATCGACTCCCGACTCCCATATTTTGCGGCGAGAGTCGCACGGTCAGGTTTACCGAGGATTTGTTCATCAGCACGACTCCCACGTAGCCATTGCTAAACGTCGTCGCCCAGCAATGTACGTCGGCGCTCCCGGTAACGGTTGAGCTCAGCATGTGGTCACCGGTGAATTGCTGCAGATAGTACAGGTAATAGAAGTCCGGTCGGGGATTCCACTTTGGTATGGCCGTTGGGTTGCCGTCGAGGAAATAAAACATGCCGTCCTTGTCCCAGTTGGCAACCAGCCATCGGGCAGACATACCGAAACCGGTTCTCATCATCTCGCAACAGAGCATCACTGCCTGCATGCCGTTTGCAATGGAGACTTTGGCGGAATCCGGGCCGTTACAATTCCATTCGGTGAGGGCAACCGGTTTGGGCGAGGCATGTTTGCTGAGGATGTCCGAGCGGATGAATGTAATATTGGCGTTGATCGTCATGCGTGCACTCTCCACCTGGTTTCTCACGGTGAGGAACCCGCCTCCGAAATAGTTGTGCATCACGTAGAAATCCGCTGCGTCCCCTAATGCGCTGAATACCCCCGAGTTCCAGTCATGGTTGGCAACATCCCAGTCTGTGGTGCCGTCGAAATGGAGAATCTGCGCGCCGATGTAAATCGTGGCGCCGATTGCGGCGGCGGCGGCTCTCATCGAATCGGCAAACACTTTGAAGTGCTGACCGTACAACGCACCGGAGATGATTTGCGGCTGTCCATCTTTGTTTGCAGCGGTATCAATCATCCACCCTGCTTCCCATGGCCCGCCGTTCTCATTGCCGATTTCCCAAAATTTAGTGCGGCCATTATCGGAACGAACCCAGTCGGCAGCATAATGTGCCGCCCGTTCCGCCGGCTTCGCGCCGAGGCCGTAGCGGGCATATCCGTAGTTGACAGTGATCAATCCCTGGGAGCCCAGTGAATTCCGCAGATCATAGTAACTTGCCGGATTGATCGAGACGCCCGGGCCGAAATGAGGGCCGAGTGCCGCCGGCACGCCCCCGTTCTGCCCGTCGGGAATCGTGGCTGGCAAGTCACCGGGATTTGCATTCCAAAAGAACACATCGGACCAGCTTCCGCCGGGGTAACGGAGAAGTGTGGGAGAGAGCTTTTTGAGATGATCTACGAGGACGGGTGTGTTCACATTCTCCGGGACCCAAACTGCCACAGCATTCCCAAAAATGTACTTTGAGACTTTTACGAGAGTATCGGCTGCGTTAATCTTCACCACAATGTTGGGGGATGCCGCCGTCTGGAGGGTGTCGACATAACGAGTTGGGGCAATGGCCGCCTTGGGCGCATAATCCCAAAGGAAGCAGTTCGTGCTGTCTTGTCCGAGAGCGGGGAGTGCTGTAAGGAGGCATAAGGTGCAGAGAACTTTAAGGCGATCGATTTTCACCTCCACCTCTCTTCAGGGTTAGCAAAGTAGCAGTGTTTGCTCCAAGGTCATTTTCTCGCACAGCTTTCCGGTCTCAGCGGTCGATACAATATGAAGCCAGACTCGTTGCTTCCTCCGTGCGCTGTTGCCACGTTGAAACACGTACGTGTGTCAGTAAATGGAAGGAACACGGGGAAGGAGAGCACATTCGCACCCAACCTTCGATCGCTGATCCTTCCCGGTATAGTTACAATATGAAACGTTTCATTCCGGGCCGATGACACTCATCACGTGGCCAAAGATATGCCGGAGTGGCGCGTTTGCTCTCGTTTTGATGCACAGAGATAGGTGTCGCTCGGGAAGACCGTCAAAACGACGATGTCAAAGTACGGAATACAGGGAGGCCGGGAGTGACGAGTAGTGTACAAAGGTAATCAAAATATATGGAAACGTCCATATTTATAAGAAATAAAATTCGTGGCGATGTTCCACGTTTCTTCATAGGTCGAGCTCGAAAAAGTTCTCAAGTGACCGTGCGCCGCTCGTTCCTCGCAACATAGGGACGGCGCGGAGGTTATCGTAGTTTATACAGCGCATACGATATTCCAGGCATTTCAAGCGAGTAGCTCCCCCCGTGATTGGAGATCCTCAGTTTGTCTCCTGCCAGCAGTGTC
>PMJR01000017.1 GCA_003158475.1 Ignavibacteriota bacterium
GGAGTTGGCCTTCACCGCATAGTAGCACTGAACCCGCGGCAGGTTCTTTTTGAACGTCCGGTAATTCTGCCGAAGCAAGTCGTGGTCAACGATAAACAAGGGGGAGCCATGCTCCCCCACCAGCTTCAGAAGTTCCCCGCGTCTGTCCACTCGTCTCTCCTTATAAGAGGCTAACTGTGCGGTATGCGCACCTGACCTAGAGCTTTCTCATGAGAGATTTCAACTCCTCGACTTCCTTGTTGTTTTCAAGGTACGATTCAATCAATTTCTTCCGCAGCTCATCGCCCCGATCGTACAGGCGCTTCAATTTCTTGGGCTTCGTCGTCTGCAGGACATATGCCGTCAGGAGTGGGAATGCGACAGTCACATCCACATATGCCGTCACGGATTGCTCGAGCTTCGTAGGGTCGATTTTCCCCCAGGTCACGGCTTCGCCGGGAGGAGCGCCGGACAGACCACCCGTGTCGGGACGAGCGTCGGTGATGTTGATATCGTAATCCTGGCCGGCCTCCGGAATCATCAGCACTTCCTGAATCTGCGGCTCAGTCTGGAGCAGGAAGTTCTTCGGGCTCCCCCCGCCGATCAGAAGGACGCCGGTCTTCCCTTTCTCGTATCTCTTGGCATTCAGGATGATGGCGGTCGAATCGTTGACGTCGATGCTCGGATTGATTTTGAGTTTGAACTGACCTTTGAGGCCGGCCGATTCAGCGAGAAGCTCCAGGCCCGCCACATTCATACCGATCGTGGAGTCTCCCGGCGAGGACGTGAATACCGGTATCCCGTTCCTGTATGCCGCAGCCAGGACGCTCACCTCTCCGATTTTATTCTTCTTTTCGTATTCGTTGAGAACCTTACCCAGGTGATGGTAGTATTCCCTGGTTCCCATCTCTTTCTGGAACTCCGGCTGCAACATGACTTTCCGCAATATGCGGTCTGTCGCCATCAAGACGTCCTGGTAGTCAAACAGAATATCGTAGATCCGTGTCACCCCCTTCTCGTGCAAGTCGACATCGTCGACCTCATGGCTGCCGCGAAAAAGAGGCATATTGAGTGCAAAGTGCATGTCATGGTACATATTGGCCCCCGTCGAGACCAACCAGTCCACGAACCCGTGATTCATGAGAGGTATAATAGTAGATGGGCCCAGTCCGGCCGGCGTCAGCGCTCCCGCGATGCTCAATCCGATCGTGACATCCTTTTCCGAGTACTTGTCGCGCAGCAACTGACATGCGGCCCGGAGCCTCCCGCCATTGTAGGCATCCATGTTGTCTATGACGCCGGCGACATCGCTCTTCTTTGTGATAGGTTTGGGTAGCACTCGCTTCCCTGAGAGATACGAGTGTTTGTCATGATGGTGCTTCATGGCGTGGTCCATGTCATTTCCTTCATTGAGTCCTGCGTGGTTTGAGGTTTCTGAAAAGCGCTAGTCATCAGATTGCAGGCGAGCCCGGGGGCTGCATCATCGGCATGCCGCACCCTCCTTTTCGGGTCAAACTCAACAATAATATAGGCGTAAATCCGGGCCGTGTATTCATTCTGGACGCAGGGAGTGGAGCGAGCACAAGGAGTGCGACTCAAATTTAGCACAGATTGGGATTATTCGCAAGTATCGGTTTGGAGTAGCTGTTGCAAATCATATTGCGGCATAGAGGAGACGCCGCCGCCCGTGCGTGAAAGAAGGGTTTTCGGGACGCGAGTCAGGGGGAGAGCAGTTCGGGAGATAAGGTATGCCCTTCCCAGTAGAGATCTCCGTAGTCCATGAGGATCTGTTCCCCCTGCGCGATGGGGCTGTTCACGGTGAGCAGAGTGTGCCAGTGACCGTTGAACTGACGGATCAGGTAATCGAGACGTCCTTCGTCGAGGTCCTCCTCCATCGCCCAAAATCGGAAGCGGGGGTCCGCACACACATTCACCCCTTCCCCTCTCAACTCCACGGCCTTCCGCAATAGCCCCGAGCGGAATTCATTGCGTACAATCTTATCTTCCATTCCAGCCGAGCTTCGATCGGCAAAAAGGCGCAGCCGTCGTTCCCGGCACCGATCATCAAGGAGCGGTATCACGGCTCGAAAACGTCTTTGATGATATATTCTGCGGTGATCCCGAACTTGAGGGCGTTCGGAGGTTGGGTGCCTGAAGTCTTGAGTCCGTACATGGCTTCAATTGTCCGCAGGATATTCACGTGTGTCACACCGGTTCCCTCTTCGTAATCGCCGTGAGTGACATGCGCGCCGGCAAATATTGTGGGGATTCTGTTCTGGATATCCGCATATTTGCTCGAAGGGTCAGTCCATCCCACATAACCGGTCGGGTTATCGCATTCATCGAACGTTACGATCAGGAGGCTGTTATGCTTCTTTGCCCACTGGTAATACGGGTCGATATTCTTCTTTAGCCAGGCATCTCCATTCTTCACAGCTTTTTCCGGATGGCTGCCGGGGTCATGCATATCGTTGACCAGATTCGGTATCACGAATGAGACAGTGGGAAGCTTGCTGAATTCTAAAGGGAACTTCTCGAATTGAAGATTAGTCGAGGAGTTCGGATTCGTCCCCTGCGGGATATTGCCGAAGCTGATCCAGGGCACATGCTTGCGAGCGTAGTGTCCGGCCTTCGCAACCATGCTCCCAATTGCTGGAAGTCCCTCCGCGTACCCCTTGAATGTGAGTTTCTTCTCGATCAACTGTTGGGCGAGGTTGCTTGTCCGAAACGGGTAGATCTTGTGTGTCTTCTTGCTCGGAATCACGTCTTTGTACCCGACACCTTGATTGCTACCGGAAAAGATCCAGAAGTAGTTTCCCTCGCTCTCGTGTTCCTCTCCGTACATATGCGTGAGATTCGCCCCCTCCTCCCGCAGAACCTGATTGATGTAAGGAGCCGAGGCGTTCCCGATCACCTGATCGTAGTATTTGTTCTCTTCGACGACGATGACGATATGATCGTAAGCGGGCAGGCCCAGGGAGTCTCTTTTTATCAGGGAGGTCTGCCCCTGAACACTGCTGGTGAGCGTGAGCAAAACAACGAGTGGAAGTAATGTTCTGGTCATGGTTCTCCTCTGCACTAGTTTTACTCGGATACGGCCCCTTGTCCAATATACGAATTGGAACGATCTATGGGGGGCCGGTCATTGCTGTGGAGTCATCAAATCGGTTCCGTCCCCTCGGACAATGCCGCAAGGTACTCGTCATAAATGAATACACGGTTTCGCTTCTTTCCGGTGAGTTCGCGGACCAGGCCCATCTCAACGAGCGATTCCATAGATGAACCCGTTGCAGGGAACGATAGCCCCGATCTCGAGGCAGCTTCCGAAACAGTGGATAAGGGCCGTTGTTTCAATGCTTCATGCACTCGCAACAGGGACCCGGACTTTCGGCCGCTATTCTGAATCCGGACGCGGTCAGATTCAAACAAGTGGACCAGACGCCTGGCGGTTTGGACGGCTCCCTCGGCGGTGTCTGCTACTCCTTCCAGAAAAAAGGCAAGCCATTTCTCCCAGTCTCCGTTTTTGCGAACGACTTCGAGAAGTTCGTAGTATTCGGCCCGGTGTTTTTTGAAGTACAGGCTCAAGTAGAGCAATGGTTCGCGAAGAATACCAGAGCTGCAAAGGAGCAATGTTATCAACAGTCGGCCTATTCTTCCATTCCCATCCAGGAAGGGGTGAATCGTTTCAAACTGAACATGGAGGAGACCTGCCTGCACCACATGCGGAAGTTTATTGTTTTCAGAGTGGACGAATTTCTCCAGATCTGAGACGCACTGTCCTACCACTGTATGCGGCGGAGGCACAAAAATGGCGTTTCCCGGTCGGCTACCTCCAATCCAATTTTGGGAGCGCCGAAATTGCCCGGGGTCCTTGTCGCTCCCGCGACCTCTTGACAAAAGCTTCTCGTGAATATCCCGAATGAGCCTGGCGCTAAATGGAAATCCGGCACGAAGCTGCGAGACTCCAGATTCCATCGCGGCGACATAGTTTGAAACCTCCTGAACGTCAACAATAGGCACGCCCGGGACCTGTTCCATTTCGAACAGGAGGAGGTCTGATAATGAAGATTGGGTCCCTTCGATTTGAGAAGAGAGGACAGCTTCCTTTCGTACATACGAGTAGAGGAAGAGCCCTGTGCCAGGGAGAAGCGTCGAAACACTGTCCAGACGTCCAAGCGCGAGTAACGCACGCTCGAGCAAAGGATGGAGGGGCCCATCCAGTTGAATCGGAGGTGCAGGCGGGAGCGGATTAGGGATAAATGCGCTGACCGTTTCTCCCCCGATACTCGTTGATTCATATGTACCGGTCAGGCCTCTTTTCATAGGATTGTGTGGTATTCAAGCTTGTTTAATAACGCAAACGGTTATTCAACATTAGCGCTTAAAGTTAAATAAGAAAATAGCGAACGGCAAGTCGAATCAGGGGGCCCAAATCGCTCGTACTCAAGTGCTGTGACAAGCAGCTGAGGAAGCCCCTATCGGGTTATCTCGCATACGTCGTACTGAATAGTGAAGCGTCCGGGGCGTGCGCTACGCGCGCCACCGATTCAATCGCGATCGCAGCGACTGCGGCGCCGTAGTCCAGGTCGATATTCGTCATATTGTCTTTTGAATCGTGATAGCCGGTTCGATTGATGTCGTAGTTCTCCATAAAAAGGACAACCGGGATTCCGACATCGGAGAATATCTGGCCATCAGTATTAAAGAGGGAGCTCCGCGGGTCGCGGGGTATCCGGACCTCCCCCTGCAGTTCCGGGTGGCGCGCGATGTCCGGAATCTTCTTCCCATCCTTGCTTCGCCGCCCCTGTTTCAAACCCCGCCGTGAGGCTTCGCGGTTCCACTCCCGGGCTCCCGCATTCCAGATCATATTTGCCACGTGTGCCTGGTATGAGAGCTGGTAGGATTTCCGGCTCAATCCCGGGGAAATCTGAAACACGTCCCGATGCGGATGCCGGTTGTGAGCGACCATATCGAGGACGTATACACCCTCGACACTTACGTGTGATAGATCGATTTTCTTCCCCCCTTCCACGCGTAACTTAAGAGATTTCTCCACCACCCATTGCGCGAGGTGCCGTGCACCCATGCAGTCTGCAGGGAACTCCTCACCTGTCAGATGGATGAGCCAGATGTCACATTCCAGTTGGCCGGACCGGCTGAGCTCCAGGAATATCGGCGCACCCAGCATGAGTGCAGCCGTCGCCGAGTGATTATCGTCCGCCCCCAAGGCAGCCACACGTGCCAGCTTTCCGCCGCTCTCTTTGTAGTAAAGGTCTTCCATATACGCCGTGTCGTAGTGATCGGCCATGATCACCGCGCGGCTCCTGTCCTTCCCCGGGATAACTACCAGGAGATCGCGTTCGCGCTCCTCCCCTTTTTGGTTCGAGCGCCAGCCGCCCATCCAGTTGAATTCGAAATCGGTCTCCCACCGGAAGGGAAGGTCTCCGGCCATTGCCTTCCGCTCCATACCGTACTGCGATATCGTTTTCCTGTAAAACTCGAGAAGCCAGTCCCCGAGGACTTCCAGATCACGATGGCCCTGCTTCCGGATTGACCTCGTCGGCGCATCGTTGACGCAATCGGCATTTTCTTTGTTCAGGAACCGACCCGTGGCAAGCTTCGCGATTGTGTTCCAGTAGTCCAATTCGAACCGACGATTGGCGGTATACTCGTATGTGAGCGAAGGAGGGATCGTATCAGGCGTACCCTCTGCAGGGTTGACTATCCGTCGAAGCTTCTGAGAGAGGAGTTTCGCATCTGAAGACTTTCTCTTCCCTGCACTCTTAATCCACTCCTCCGCTGTCTCACTCCGGGGAATGTTCAATATACTTCTCGCAAAATCCGATGGGAGACGCGCATCTCCCAGAAAGTCAGACACCTCGATAAGTTTGTGAGCATTGAGCGCGTCCTGGTGTTCTCTGTGTTCATATTGTTTCGAATACCCGCGCATTCCGGCCATAAGCTCGGGACGCTGGCTAAACACAGGCCAGAGCTCAACGGGAGAATCAAGATTGTATTCGTTCCTGTCATATGCCGTCAAATAACCTGTCGGGGCATTCTCCAGGACCCGCGGCTTGCGTGTTTTCACGTCAAGGAATGCAACCAGAGGGAGATGCCAGAAGATTTCGTGATTTCCCACTATCATCGGTGGGAAATAGAACCGGTATCCGAACTCCCCCCCTTCCCGCAAAGCGGCGGCCGCACGCATCAGGTCTTTTCGGGTGGCCCCGGGTCCATCCAGGAGCAGTTTGTAACCCCGGGTCCAGATCTGGGAGTTACGAGCCATCGGCTTGTTATACAAATCGATATCGATCGGTTCGCAACTGAAGAGAACATGAGCCACACGGTCCTCATCTGCAAGCACGCCAAGCTCGTCTTTATGCCGCTCAAGATGCTCCCAGCGATGTGTTCGCCGGTATGTGTTCCTCCATTTGTGAGCTCTTTTGACAGGAGGGGATCCACCCTCGCGCGGCTCGTGCATCCAGCCAGACTGTGGAATGCGCAGTCCATGGGTCCCTTCGCTCCGCTCACATACAAAGAGAAGAGGGATTTGCGTTGCCAGCGAAAGTTCCTTCTGAAGATCCAGATATGGAAGCGCGCCCCAGAATATCAGGCTGCCGGGAAACGGAAGAAGATGAACTCGGCCAGAGAGATATGCTTTCCGGATGGGCGCGGGGAGTGTGCCGAACGGACGAAACGTCAGTATGTATTTAACATTCTCGAGTGAATCCCCTTCATCCATTATATACGGGGCCGTCCAACCCGGGAGTGGTTCCTGACGCCAGCGACTGCAGATCGACTCCCCTGAGCCGGGAAGTATGCGGAAGCCTGCTCTACGCAGGTCGGCGAGCCGTTCATGTGTTTCACCGTAAGCGCCGGCAAGAAGCCGCCGAACGAAACCCACAGAATATTCCCGGGGTTGTTCCCTCCCCGGCGCAGTGTAAAAGCTCTTCCAAAACGCACGATCAGGCCCCTGTTCGCTTCCGCCGAAAAAGGTCCAACGCACGCGCCCTTTGTCATCCTGCGTCCTGGAGAGCGCGAGCGGCATAAGCGTGACAAACCGTTCATGCGGAAGGTGCTTGTGAAGGTCGGAGAGTTCACCCGGGAAGTACGCATTCCCCTCCAGTATCGCACGGCTGATTCCCCTCGCCGACAGGTCCTCATCGAGACGCTGAAGGCGGTGCAGTACCTCCCGTGCCATCAATCTCAGGCCGGGCTCTATTTCCTGCGACTGTTCACGTTCGCTGATTGACCATCCAAATGGATCATTGGAGACCCGGGGGGCCGGCTGATCCTCGTCGTAAGGGCGCCAGCCAATACGCGGGGGAGGCATGAATTCAGAGTAGGCCAGGATAGGGCCGGTTTTCCGGGGCACATCAATTAGCAACTGATCCCAGCCTTGATTCGACATGAGAAATAGTCCTTGCGGATGTTCGCTGATGGGAGGAAGATACGGAGGGTATTACAAAAAAGCGCTGGAAGGTTCGTTGACGAAGGCGATTGAGTGCGGAATGCGAAGTTCTAACCAGCTTGGCGCGAAAGAGGCGGTGCCTATAGTGAAGTAGCGTTGCAGGTGTCTTCCTGCGTGACAGGCAGGGGGCAAACTATTCTGGAATCAATTTCGACAACTTTCTCTTCTCCACAGTACCAATCTAGCACTCCCCAGTCACCACTTCAGTCACTACTGGTCGTGCTTCCTTTACAATGAGTAATATACAAAAAATCCAGACCATCTGCAACAACCATCATCGAGATGTTCACGTCATTGGCTGAGTGCACCAAAGTCGGCTCCTGCAATACGTCATGGTTGGCATACAAGAATCAGGCCCGATGAGATGTTCACCGGGCCTTGTTCTCCAACCAGCCGCGAGAGTTACCTGAGAAGCAAAAGCTTCTTCGTGGTCACGTAGCTTCCGGCCTGCAGCCTGTAAAAATACATCCCGCTCGCGAGGGTAGTGGCATTGAGTATCGCTTCGTATCGTCCGGGCTGCTTCAGTTCGTTGACGAGCGTGACGACCTCCCGGCCGAGCACATCATAAACAGACAATCTCACCTGTGACGCCTTCGGCAGTTCGTAATGGATCGTGGTTGTAGGATTGAATGGGTTCGGATAATTCTGTGCCAGAGAGTATGTCAGGGGGAGGTCGCTCTTTGACCGTGGGA
>PMJR01000006.1 GCA_003158475.1 Ignavibacteriota bacterium
TACTTGTGGACCTCCTCGCCGTCGGTGAGGCCGTCACCATCCGTATCCGGGTTGAGGGGATTCGTATGGTACCGTTTCACTTCCTCACCGTCCGTCAGACCGTCCCCGTCAGTGTCCGGGTTATTGGGATCGGTACCGTAGCGGCGCTCTTCGGCGTTGGTCAGACCGTCGTTGTCGTCATCGTCATCGTCACTGGAATTGAGGTAGAAGGTCAGCCCGATCTTTGCGGTCGCAAAACCCTTGACCGGGCTCGTCGGGCGAGCGTCCACAGACTTGTTGAAGACGTGGAACCCCGCGCTGACGTCCAGAGCCACCCTGTTCGATGTGAAAGCCTCAAATCCCAACCCCAGGGGGACGATTCCGGATGCGCGCCACAACCCGTCGACAGGATACACCACGGGCGCCCCTGCGTACCCCGTTCGCCGGTACAGGAACACTCCCCCGCCGGCGTACAGATAGGGGTTGAACGTCCCCTTGGGGAGGAAATGCACGTACAGGAGGAGGGAAACCGGTATCCCGTCGATCTTCATGTAGTCGTGCAGCGAGCCGGGTCCGAGATCCTTGCTGTTGAACGTCTTCAGCACCTCATATCCGCCGGCGAGTCCGACACCGACGAACTTCGAGAATCCGAAACGGACAACGGCCTGACCCCCGGCGCCGGTTTTCAAATTGTCGTAATCCGCCACCCAGTAGTTCANNCCCCCCTGAACCCCAAATGACCAACGCCCCATGAGGTGTTGAGCGTGCGCGGTCCCGCAAGCAAAATACATGCAGCAGGCGGCGGAAATGCAAACCAGCCAAAAGCTTCTCACCGGCGATATCCTTTTCATACGTGTGCGAGTTGTTGGAACCATAGAACCAACCTGAAACTACCTGGGTTACAGAGAGGGAGAAGAAAGGGAACAGCATCGGAATTCTCTCAAAGATAGGGAAAGGAGGGCTGAAAAACCACACTAAACGAAGGGGCCGATCGTCCCGTTTTTGATCGAAATTGGCCGGAGAAAATCAGGCCGTTGCCAATTTCGCCCGATTTGGGCAGTATGCCTGATCTTCCTGGTATTGCCCCGTCGCTTGACGGCAAAACAGCAGCGCACTACCACATCGGTTGGGTCGAAGGGGGGTCGGGTAATTCTGGGGAAGCTACTGAGCCCTATTTTTCGGCGGCGTATAACGATCGGATCTCCGCCTGGCTCAGTGGACGGTCGTAGATGCGAACGTCATCAATCACTCCTCTCCAGACGAAGTTCAGTCCCTCCGGCCAATATGCCCCGATCGCCGGGGAGGCGACGGGTGGGCCGCCATAGAGGGCCAGGTCCGGAATCGGCGTCTCGCTCTTCTGCTCGCCGTTGATCCAGAGCTGGAGACTCTTCCCCCGCTGATACACTCCCACGAGGAGAACAAACTTCCCCTGGAGAGCCGGCGCTTCGGCCGCATGCCAACTCCCGTCGGCAAGCTTGGTCAAGAAATAGATGTTGCCTTGATCGACTTGCAGCATGCATTCGCCCATCCGCGTTCCTGTATAAACCGCCATGCAGCGCTGAGAGATGTCGCCTGCGAGAACCCACGCACAGACTGTGACGCCGGACGCGGAGGGATTGAACATGACATCCGGAATCTGAATATACATGGCAGCACCGTTAAAGAGGTAGGCGCTGTTTGCGAGGCCGTGACGGTCGGAAGTCAACGTGGGCCCATGCAGGACCCCGTTTCTGTCGTGTCCGCTTTTGTCATCAGCGCTACCCTTGAAAGGGTAAAATGCGGCGAGTCCGTCGGTTGCACTTGAGGATTCACGCAGAATGGTCAGGGATGTCACCTTTGAGAGCGGGATGGAGAGAGTGCCGACAACCGTCTCCAATTCCAATGCATCAAAAAGGAGGATCCCTTGAATCCTGTCACCATTCGAGAGGGTTATGGTGAATGGTCCGCTTTGAGAATCCCGTTCCAGAGAGACGAGGAGATCGACAGGGATATCGGTCTTCATGTACGGGGTCTGAATCGCGAAGACGCGGCGGGTTGTATGACCGACGAGTCTCGTTCCATCGACCAATCCCACTGCGAGCTGTGCCTGGGCCGGACCTGACGAGTCTGCGCGAGCTGACCTTGCGAGTGTGTCATTCAACGAGGGCGTCGGACCCGATTGCGCATTCCCGCCTTTGGTCGCGCAGCCGAACGTCAACAAAGCACATAAGGGAAGCCACAAATGCGACGTTTTCATCCTCACTTTTATACATGCTCCTGGAATGCGTGTGGTTCTAGCGCCCCGGCGTTTGCTTGCTGCCGCCTTGGGCACGCCGCGCTGCCTGCCTTATGACCGGAACGAATCCCTCCCCCGCGTCGTTGAGCACCTCTAACCGCACGATCTCTCCGTCAGAGTACCAGCGCACCTGCTGGTCGAAGGATTTGCCGGGTGCCGGAACCCGCGCGGCGAGTACGAGCGTGTCCCCCGCAAACGTGCCGCGGTACTGGGGATGGTCGCCGAAGTTGTTGTACATTGACAGCACGTATTGCTTGTCATGCGGGTCATAGCCGAGAAGTCCAAAGCCCTTATAGACGCCCAGAACGGGATTTACGCTCCGTTCATCGACAAACAAGAACATCGAATCGAGAACCCACGAGACCTCCGAGGTCCCCTTCCCCACGGATTCATTCTTGACCATGCGGCCAGGGAGGATATGCACTTCGGTAACAAAGCTCCCGACGAGGAATGCGAGACGTTCACGTGGGCTTTCCGTCGTGCGTGCAGACGGAATGACGGTCGAGTGCCCTTGCCCCATTGCAAGGCCGATTGCACAGAGAATAAATGCAGGCAGCCAAAAAGCCTTCATGATGGGCTCCAGTGGTAGTGTGGATGAAAATCGGCAGTCGCGAGGAAGTGTGCTGCCACGCGGTGCTGCGTGGCACACTTGCTCCCCCTTCCCTGTTGAAGGTGACGAGTGTAGTGAAATGTTACCTATCGGCTCAACAAATGTCAAACGGACAGATACAGATGGAGAATTTTATCTTTTCGGGTTCGAGGTGCGAAACGTGATGGATTTCAAACGCAGGCATGAATTCTGACAACCCTACAAAAAAATCCAGGAATCGATTCCCCTCCTACAAAATCGTTCGGTACCACCTTCGCGATGAGCGCGCCCCTTTAGGTCGAGAGACCCACGGAGAGATGGATCGTTTCCTCCGGGAGGTGACCGACGGGGCTCGTTCGGGTGGTCCTGAATGGGGAGGTTCATCTCACCTCGCACCCGCGNNCGCGTCCATTGTCCCGGGAGGGGCTGGGAGGGTGTGAGGACGTACGGTAAGAGGATCCGTTGCCAGGTTGGTTCTAAGTGAAAAGAAGCTATACGGAGAGTAAGCGAGAGGTCGAAACGGCGTCTAGACTGTTACAACTTCGATCATCGCAATCGCCGCGCTCCTCTCGGAATAGCCGGCATTGAAGTAGTGCATGATCAGCGTGTCTCCCAGGAATGCCGGGTTTGCCGTTCGGTCAATCTCGAGGATCGTTGTGAAAACCCTGGTCTTGTATATTTCAAAAAAGTGGTCTCGCATGTCCTTGCCTCTTGAACGCTACTTCATGAATTTATTCGGCTGCTGCCATTCCTGCTTTGAGAATTGAACAGACCTATTCGAACGTTTAGCAACAGAACCCGCGCCTTCCTTACAGCATTCGATAGTCTGGACAGAAAACCGACTGCCACCGGTGAGTGCGGTCCCGCCATCGTCCAACGGAGAGTTGGTTTCCGTAGTGCAATAGAGCTCTTCCGCTGGCGACGGGATCCCCCAATACTCCACATGAGGTGACATTGATCTCTCCTTGAGTCAATGATGAACAATCATCACGAGCGTACTGTGTTCAAGGTAGGTGTCAATGGTGGGAGTATGGGTGATCATTGTCACCCGGTGATCATTGTCACTCTGATGTTTACCTTTGCATGGGCCAGTTTCTGGGAGGCCTGGTGGGAATCATGAATTGTAGGTCCAGATGAGTTGACGAATTGTCCCAGACCAATAGCACCCGTTGTCCGCATCATCATACCGCACATGCCTCACGTCCCTTGTGTTGAACGCACGCTGATGCCTCTTGATCGGACATCGGTGGCTGAAGTGCAGCAAATGCTGGCGCAAAAGGTGCTGGACCATGTCGGGGGTCTCAGAGTCAAAACGGCGAAGATCCTTGGGATCTTCCGGCCCCGGCTCAACCGCATACTGAAGAATCCGCGGGATCGCTCTGAGGAGTGATGTAACGTCTTGAACAGGCGTATGTAACGTTTTGTTTCACCGCATGATGTGGGTCACCCGAATACGGGCCCTTCAGAAACTCGACCCTGCCTCAGCAACTCTGGTTCTCGTTCACCACGATTCAATTCAAGTCACTCCTGCGTCGTCTGGCTTCTGGCACGGGAATTGCATTTCCTTGTCGTGACGTATCATAATTGTTTCAGTGAATCTCGGACGACGAACAGAGACAGGTGACCGGAACCTGATGACGCCTGGCGGATGCCCGTTCAAGAACCAAGGGGGAGGAATGACAGTGAAGACGCTCCAGATCATCGCGGCAATAATAATGACATGCATTCTCTTCGGGTGCTCCGAACAGAGTAACCCTGTTGGGCCGGCAGGGTCCTCTGGTCTTGCTGGGGCCAAAGGCAATGACATCCTGCCCTGGTCCATCGCCCACAAGCCCGCTGAGAGGGACGGCGCGTCCGATACCAACATCGTTGCGGCTTGGCAATCCATCAACGCCGACGTTGGCGGTAGCGTCAGGCTCCAGGGCGCATTCCTGGACAAGCATGGGGATTCTGTTTCCTACGACCTGTCAATCATGTTCGCGCCCGGTGCATTGCCTTACGATGCCATGATCGGCATCTCGATCGACAAGACCACATTCCAGCAAGATGGCACAGTTTCGTTCGGCCCTCACGGTATTGTTTTCAATATTCCGGGAACATTATCTCTGAGTGCAACGAACATTGATTTTGTGAAAAAGAATAAGACGGTAAATTTGTATTATGACGATAGCGGTGTTATGCAGCTCATGCCGAATGGTTGGGGGAGCGTCACAAAGATAAAGAGTGATATCTCGGTTCTTGCGGGCGCCCGGATCCCCCATTTCTCGGCGTATGCGTTTGGCCGCTAGACGCGAAGCACCCGTGGCGGGTGCATGGGACAAGAGGAGAAAATGAGAAGAGACTTCGACCTCTCGTGGGACCCAGTGAAACAGCCCTTTTTCACGCACGGCCTCGATTTCCGGGAGTTCGACGGTGTGTCGATTGACGGTTTCCGGGGGACGGGAGCGCCGGAAAACAGGGACGCGTTCCCCGTCTCCCTTCGCCGTGCCACAAGACTCGACACCCGGCTGCCGGCGGGTTCGATTCGTCTGGAAAATGTCAGGAGAGAGAACAAATGACATGCATCACAGCCGTATGAGTCAGGCTTGACTCTCTGCTGATCGGGCCGTACCATCACGTCTGGCGATCAAAGCGCGGTCGGGTCTTTGACATACTGAGGCCTCTTTCTCCGGGGACCCCGGAGGGAGAGGCCTCTTCATTCACAATGACCGGAGGATCAATCATGTCTCGGATCGTTCTACTGCTTCTTTCCGGTATCCTCCTGGCTCTCTGCGTGCAGGCGCAGGACAATCCCATGGCGACACTGCCGGCTCCCGGGGTCAGCCCGGTAATCCTCGACCGGACGCTGCCGCAGACGCTCCCTTCGAGTGCGGGGCCTCCTGCCTGGCAAATCCTCACGCGGATGAGCACGGCGCAGCGTGCAAACGCCCGGGTGCAGCTTTCGATGCCTCCCGGCGTGTCTGCGGATCTCGCCACCGCCGCCAGGAGTATTGAGGCGGCATGGGACGGAGGCGACTACGATCGGGCGCTTGATGCGCTCGCCGCTCTTTCGGCAGAAAAGGACGTCCGTCCGGTCGAGACCACGATAATCTGGCGTACGCCTGTTGAGATGCCGCTTGCGAAGCTGTCTGCGGGGAACGTCCAGATCGGGGCGCAGGACACGATCAGCGCCGTCGACGTTGTCTGTGATGCCTCAAACCAGCAATTGTTTGCCATCCTGGCGTTCCATAGCTCCCCCAACGACGGCTACGAGCTCGTGAAGTCGACAGACGGCGGAACGACCTGGGGAACCGTCTCAACAAACTCGTTCTCGCCTGTGACGGTGTCCGCGAGGACGGTCAGCATCGCCTATGTGAACAACATGGTGCGGGTCATCTATCTGGTGGGGAACGGGAGCGAGCTTCGGTGGCGCCAGTATGACAACTCCGGGAGTCCGGTGTCATTCCCCGCGGGTTCGGCGTACATCTCGCTCGCAGGTCCCGGCGCGTCGCCGACCGTCAAGGAGGCGAAGCTCTTCAGCAACAATCTCTCTCTCTACAACAACAGGCTCTACTACGCGACAATCCTTTCCGACCATACGGCACACATGTACTGGGCGTATGCAGATTCGGCGTTCTTCACTCCTCTCGGATCAACTTCGCATGCACTGCAGGGATTGTCCGGAGTCGGGGGCGCGTACACCAGCAATCTCTTCTTCGTTTCCTATATTGACACCGCCAACAACCTCTGCATCGATTCAGTGTCGGGGGCGACGGGGAACTGGGGGCACAAGCGGGTGGTTCCGGGATACTCGGCCACGTCACTCGGCTACTACATGGATACTGTCGTCTGTGCGCACGATGTGCTGGGGAGCGTCCTGTACTGCATGTACGAGATCTCGTCCGACGGAGGGCGGACCTGGAATTCCGGGGGTATCGACAGCTCGACCGTGACGCACGAGTATCCGGCGATCTGCATGGACAAAGGGCAGGGGATGGCGATCATTTACCGCTACTACACCCCCACGCGGCAGGGCCGGATCATCGCACGGCAGTACAAGGGTCCGGGTGTGTGGTCCACACCTGTCTCATACACGTCGTACCAGCCCTATCCCTTGCCGGCGGCGATCACGGCACTGGGAGGAAACACGTGGGGGATGGTGTATGTTTCCTGGACCCCTCCGTACAATGCCTATTTTGCGACGTACAAGAATACGCTAGTGGCGGTTGGGCCGGCCTCCGGGAATCTCCCTGTCGAAAGCACACTGTTCCAGAATTTCCCGAACCCGTTTAACCCGGTCACGACAATCAGATTCCAGCTTCCGGGCTCCTCGGATGTCCGGCTCACTGTGTACGACATCCTCGGACGCGGTGTGTCTGTCCTTGTGAACGAACGGCGGAATGCCGGGGTTTATGAGGTCAGGTTTGACGGATCGAACCTTGCGAGCGGCGTCTACTTCTACCGGTTGCAGGCGGGAAGCTTCGTTTCCACGAAGAAGCTTTTGCTCTTACGCTAACTCGAGGCGATTCTACGTTTGTCAAAGAGCCCCGGCATTACGTGTCGGGGTTTTCTTTTCGTCCAGCCGCGCCCACCAAGTCCTGCATCTCGTTGAGTTCCTTCAAGAATGTTTCTCCTGTCCTCCCGACCTATCCGGTGAGGGGTTGAGGTCACAGTCTCCACGGTCGGAGGTGAGTCCGAACGAGGTTGTTGACGAAGAGGGGGGCGAGTTAGTCGGATGCCGTTGACTATCCGGGTCGAATTCGTTAAATTAGTACCGCTTTTTATGATTGCCCCGTCGTCTAATGGGAAGACAGCAGACTCTGGACAGTCATCGGGGTTTCGAGTACTGCGTGCCTTCCTTCCGCTTCCTCCCTCCGTTGACAAGATTGTACACCGAAAGGGTGCATAGTCATGTCAACCAAATACTACCTCATGAAACGCGGTGCGTACTACCAAATCGGTTGGGTCGAGGGGGATCGCCGCAAGTGGAGGACGACGAAGTGCACCACAAAGTCGGAAGCACTCGTATTCCTCAAGTCCTTCGAGACCCAAAACGAGAAGAAAGTCGAACCGCTCCGGTTGAGTCAGTTCACAGAGTTGTTTCGGACACGCATTAACGGAACCATCCGCAAGTCCACGCTCCGTCCTTACCTCGCGTCTCTCAAGTCATTCGAATCCGTCATTTCCGACAAATTGATGTCGGAGTACAACGTGGACGACATTGAGAACTACAAACAGAAGCGACTTCAAAGCATCTCCCCCACCACGCTCAACATCGAGTTGCGGAGTCTCAAATCCACATTCAACTCTGCCGTCAAGTGGGAACTCCTCAAAGAGAATCCCTTCCGCAAAGTCTCGTTGTTGAAGATTCCACAAAGACCGCCGATATATCTGACCAAAGAGGACTTCAAGAAATTGATTAGTGTGGTGAAGGAACCTCTTCTGCGAGACGTTTTCTTATTCGCTGTTTTGACCGGATTTCGGAAGGGTGAGATGCTGAACCTCAAGTGGAGCGGGGTGGACTTGCAGAAACGCCAGGTCACCATTGAGAATTCCGAGGGGTTCACTACGAAGAGTGGGAAGTCCCGGACAATTCCGCTGAACGATGCGGTATTCGACATGCTGTCAAAGAGAAATGCAGAACGGAATCGTTGCGAGTACGTTTTCCATCGGAAGGGTTATAAACTGAACGACCTTTACCTTACCCATCGGTTCAAGAAGTACGTGGTTGACCTCGGTCTTAACCCGCAATTACATCTGCATAGCTGTCGTCACACAGCGGCATCGTGGCTCGTGGATGCGGGTGTTTCCCTCTACATCGTCCAGAATATTCTCGGACACGCAAATATTGCAACGACTCAAATCTATTCACACCTTTCTCAGAACACGTTGCAGGAGAGTGTCAACAAGGTCTCCCTCTAAACCTACTCATCGGAAGGAGGAGTTCAACCGTTCACTTCCTCTGTCGAGGTACGACCTCCTTCCCTTTCAGCGTCTTGATTCTTACGCTGGGTTTCAGTCTGCTGTAGTAATATGAAGTATCCCGTATGACTCTCGCTACTCCAGCTGCATACCTCCTGGGGACAAGGACACCATCGTGAATTGGAATGAACGGAATCTCCTCTACAATCATTAGGTCACAGAGGGTCTCAATGACCACAAGACTTTCAATGCGCTGCAATAGGAGCGCCAGTTTGTTGTGTGCCCCTTTCGGTTTGAGGAGTTTGAAAACCTCGATTATCTTTGGGAAGAGCTTTCGGAACTCTTCTTCGAAAGGGGTGGTGTAGTGCATCGGTTTGAAGAAGGTCTGAATCATCTTGTCCTTGACCACCCCACGAGTGAGTCCTGTTTTCCTGCAAAAGTAGTCGTAAAATGTTCCGCTTCCTGTCAACTGCGTGAAGTGTTTGAATTCCTTTTCCGTTGAGACTTTCGGCAAGGAACGGATATCCACTTTCAGCTCTTCTGCAACTTTCATCACATCAGCAACTTCCCTTTCTATACAAGCGAGGAAGACCGACAGAAAGAAGGGTTGGCTGTTTGCGATGTCAACGTCCACGAGTTTGCTTCCGTCCTTGCAAACGATTGCTTGTCGAAGCTCCCTCTTCAAGTTTATCAGATGATTGAAGTACCTTCCGGTCTTGCCGGAGACGGAATGTCCGAAGTCTCCCTTCTTCATTCGGTCCAGTGCGAGTTTCGCGCGAATCGCCGTGAGACGGTCTAACCTCAATTTCTGCATTAACTTGTTCGCCACATCCATATCAATCGTAAAGTTCCTCTCAATTTGCTCTGCGATTTCCTTGTGCAGGGATGGCAGATGAGTCGCTCTACCCTCACTTTCGAATCTGTCCAATCGGTCGGAGAACTTTCGACCGTAGTCAACGGAACGGAACTCGCTGTCAGCATATTTCGCAGTCAGGCGATACGACCGACTCTTCTTGCCGACGATATATTGGTTGTTCGCTTCGAGTATATCCCAATCACAGAGGTTTCGGAGAATTCGTCTTGAGTGACGCTTGTCGAGGATTCTTCGTAAGATAACTGCGTTCAGTTGAGTGAACTGCTTCTTGCGTGCCTTCTTGCTCCGTCTCTTGAGTTCCTTCCACCGATTGTCAAGGAACCGTACCTCGTACAGATGTGAGATGACGTATCCGTATCGGTCGAGGTGCTTCTTCTCGGAGTCCGGAAGGATGGACACAAGGTCGAGGCTGACCGGTTCGTATCGTGTGCGAATTGCTCGCTTCATGGATACCCTCGGCAGACTGCGTTGATGCACGTTGGTGTGGTCATGCGTCAATATCCCTTGCACTCCTCTGTCCTTCACTCCTCCTCCTTCTCTTCCCTACTACCTCACTCACATACACACATATACACCTTATGTTGACCATTTTTCCCTATTGGATTTATTGAGATTGCGAAACCCAATAGACCGGACATCCTCCCGACGCATCCGATGAGGGTTCGAGGTCGGGGTCTGGAGGTCGGAGGTGAGTCCGGACGAGGTGCCACACCATTCGGAGCATACACTCTCGTCAACAGTAACAGTCCAGCACGCGAAAAGCAACACGCCTTGCGGTGCTATAAATAGACTGATTGTCTCCTTACCTCCGCCACTGTCAACAGACCATCGCGAACACCCCCTGCACTTCAGCTGCAGTTCCTTGACCGTCCACTCTCCCGCCAAGGGTCGGGTTCCTCCGTAACTCTACCGAGGCACGTTTGCCAACCTTGTGGGGTGTTCGCGTGGGGTCGCCAAGTGAAACCTCCGCTAATCGCATCGGGTGGACGGGTAAGATATTCCGCATCGGGTCATCGTCTTTGCTGTTGGATTTGACGGAGTAACGCTGTACATCAAGTCACGGCTTGACTATCAGCACACCTCCCCGTGGTGCTCGCTTTGCAGACAAAGGCTGTCGTGGTCTCGGGACATCCAGTTCCTCGTGAATCCGGAAGAAGCAACTCCTGGGAAAGGGTGAGGGAGTCCTGTTCATATCGAGACTGCTAAATTCGAACCCGATGCAACTCCACGTCCTCGGTGATATTTATTCACAAAGGAGGACGCCAATGTCAAGTGATCCCAACGACACATTCGAACAAATACTCTATGACCGACTCACACTCGTGCGGAAAGAGAAAGGGGACTACAGTTCCGTGGAGTACATCTATCAAGGTCAGCTTGGGACATACCGCTTGAGAATTGGTCAATCCATCACTGACGATGGGAAGGTCTTCTACATCTATCAGAACAATAGACTCTTTCTGAATCTGTATCCGACCAGGACGAAGAGGGTATTCGTGGGGAAAAATGAGGATGGAGACTACTACTTTTTCCGATTCGTGGGGAAGGAAGTTTCGGTGTTCAAACGCAAGTATGAATTATGACGACAGCAGTCGCTCAGGTAAGAGCACCGTTCAATTGCTGAGAACAAGATCCAAGTGCTTCTCTCCAATGGGGTTTTCTCCATCAATGATTAGGTGAACTCCTCTCCATTGAATTGTGTATGTGCCAGGGAAATTCAATGAGCTGCCATTGCAATGACTGCAACTATAATATTCCCACATACGTATCTCGTGTTCGAGTTGTGAATAAATACCAGCACCGCCTAACAGCGCGCTATCAAGCGGTGCAGAGGTTGAATAGAGAACCTTTGCAGAGTAGCTGTAGCTGGAATCCGCGAAAAATTGAATCGATATGGTACCTGCTAGAGTTCTGGGAGAATTATAGGGGATATCAGTAGGGTAGGTGGCGGAAACAGTGCCGGTGTATTTTCCACCGCCGCGCATAAGTGGCTCTGTCGGCAATCCCTCATCAGTACACCCGATAACGGAGAAGGCGATTGAACTCAATATGCTCACAAAACAAATGGGCTTCATAAGTCCCTCCATACACGGAACGAGCGTGCAAAGGGGAGTTCGAGGCAGCAGTCGGTCGTCGGGTGGGAGACTATCGCAGCGCAACTCGGCGGCTCAATGACTCCTACATCGAGTCAAAGAACACATACGTCTAAAATGAATTTACCCTTTAGGTCAGCAAATGTCAACGTGACTCACGGTGAGTTGAGAGGTGCAACGTCTATTGAAGACCAGCAATGGTCGGAATCCTTCGTCAGACGTGTCACCCCTCACTTCCCGACACATCCCGACCGACAGCTCTTGTAGCTCATCGGGATACTCGATACCTTGAGTACACAATGAACTCCAAAATCCAATAACCAAATCGTCACAGAGGGTCGCGGGAAGTGTTGACAGAATTGTTGACAAATGTTGGCGAAAAAGGAGATGGGGTTAGTCCGAAGCCGTTGACTATCCGGGTCAAATTTGTTAAATTAGTACCGCTTTTTATGATTGCCCCGTCGTCTAATGGGAAGACAGCAGACTCTGGATCTGCTTATCGAGGTTCGAATCCTTGCGGGGCAGCGCGACATCCGGCTACGTACCTGTTTCTCCGGCCTTATCGTCTAAC
>PMJR01000010.1 GCA_003158475.1 Ignavibacteriota bacterium
GCGGCGGCCCGTTTTCCATTCGGAATAATCCGCCACGTCCGCGTAAATCGCCCAGATCAGCGGAATCGTCGGCGCGTAGGCAATCGCGATCAAGGCCGTCAGCGCGACCATGCCGTAAACGTCGGTTGGCTTGAGAAATTAAAACGCAAAGGCGTTGACGGTGGAAAGCGTGAAGCCCGCGACGGCCACGGCCTTCTTGCCAAACCGGTGCGCGAACGACGCCGAGAGCAGAATGACGGTGATGGTCGTCAGCGTGCCCACCATGTTGACGACGCTGTTGAACACGTCGGCCACGTTGGAAGTGGCGAGGTTGTCGCGCGTGCCGTGGACGATGTAGCCGAGCCATTCCAGCAGGCCGTTTCCCGTCGCACCAACCGGCATAACGAGACCGACTTTTTTCACCGCCTCGAACATCGCCCCCTTGTCAGCGTAATGGTGGTAATAATTGTAAAGCGCGCCGCCGCGGAACGCCAAAATGGCAAAATGCACCATCGTCCAGCACCACATCACCTTCCACGGATTGTTTTTCAGCAGGTCAACAAAATCCTGCTTGGGTGAGGATTTTGCCGTCGTCATCGGCTTGATGCGCTCCTTCGTGGAGGCGAAGGTGATGAGGAACAGCACCAGGCACAGCGCCGCCCAAATGACCATTGTCATTTGCCAGCCGTATTGCTTGTCAGTAACTGCGACAACCGCGCTTGCCGGATTGTTGCCGGCCAGGATTGCGGCTTTCGCCGCGTGGGCTGCGGCGAATTTGGCAACCAGCGGCAGCGTGAAACCGCCGACGATGAATTGCGCGGCGTTCACCGCCACGAAACGGTAGGAATTCAAGCTCGCGCGTTCATTGACGTCACCGGTCATCACGCCGCCGAGCGCGGCGTAGGGCATGTTGTTCATCGAGTAGATGGACATCAGCAGCATGTTGGTGATGCACGCGTAGGCGATCATCGCGGCGGTGCTAAGCCCGTGCGGCGTGTGGTAGGCGAGGATCATGACGATGACCCACGGCACGGTGGTGAACAAAATCCACGGACGGAATTTGCCCCAGCGCGTCTCCGTGCGGTCGGCGAGGATGCCGACAAGCGGATCGAAGGCAGCATCACCAATCCGGGTTACCAGGAACATGGTTCCGACTACCGCGGCCGGAATACCGAAGATATCGGTATAAAAGAACATGATGTACATTCCGAACAGCTTCCAGAACATCGACGAGGCGGCATCGCCAAAACCATAGCCAATTTTTTCACTGAGTTTCAGAGGCTGCATTGCTTGTATCATAGGTCCGTGTTTAGATGTTATGTGTTGAATTTCGTATGTTGCAAAATGCTGATTCTCTCTTTAAAAAGCCAGGACTAGTGATTAGTTTACCTAAATTCAATATACTGTTTTATTTCGAAGTGAGTATCGGAATCATACAATTCATTCCTCCGTTCGCCGTCTCACTTCATAATGGCACTACGAAAGGGCCCGGTCAATACGATGGGAAAACTAAGAATTGGGATGGTGGGTATCGGCTTTATCGCTGATTGGCACTTCAAAGGGTTTAAAACTAACCCTGATGCCGCGATTACGGGTATGTGCAATGTTCTTTTCGGGAATGAACACCAAAGAGCTGTTGAAATGGAACTTCTGAAAATGAAATGCGCCGACCTTGGCATCAAAGCTCATGACAGCTTTGAATCCATGGCTAGCGATCCTGAAATTGACGCATTGATTATAGGCAGTATCAATCCTTATCACTATGAACAAATGAGAGCAGCCATAGCAATGGGAAAGCACGTCATGGTTGAAAAACCTGTAGTCACCGATGTTGAGCAAATTGATGAGATTAAGCGACTTAGCGCCGAAAAAGGAATTAAGATATTCCCCGCACACAAGTTTGTTTACAGAAGAGCTGTTCAAAAAGCAAAGGAATTTATTGAAGCCGGCAAATTGGGGCAAATTGTTCATTCATCTTTCATAACTACTCATACAATTTCCGATGCCCATGCGAAAGGCTGGAGGGCAAAGAAGGATATCGGCACGGGAGGAGCATTGATCGACAGCGGCCACCACTTGATTTACCAGGCGCTCTATTTGGTAGGCAGGCCTGCAAAGTTGCAGGGATTTAAATCGAAGATGGTATTGAAAAACATGGAGTGTGAGGATACAGCCCAGGTAAGCCTTATATATCCGGATGGTTCAATGGCCGTAATAATGCAATCATGGACATCCAACCATGCAGGAATGATTAACGGGACCAGGATATTTGGGACAGGCGGAAGTGTAGTAATTACAGATGCCCTGTATCTTAATGATGAAAGAATTGATGCAGATGTTGAATATGCTGGTTCGTTTGTAAGCCAGTCTAAGGCATTCTCTGACTTTATCCTCAAAGACATCCCTCCGGTTTCAGGACTCGAAGATGTCCGCGACACGCTCAAAATCACCTTTGGGGCTTATCGCAGTGCTGACACAGATGCCGTAGTGGATTTCAAAACCCTTTAATTCCTCTTTGCACTTCAAATCATCCAGAGAAAGAGCCCCGATGAACTCCTACGTCCCCTCACCCAACCGATATGAATTAACGAAATATCGTCGCTGTGGCCAAAGCGGCATCCAGCTTCCTCTCATCTCCCTGGGGCTCTGGCATAACTTCGGTGGTGTCGATACACTTGAGAATGCCCGGCGCCTGCTGTTCGCGGCGTTTGATCTTGGTATCACGCATTTCGATCTTGCCAACAATTACGGGCCTCCTTACGGGTCCGCGGAACAGACATTTGGTGCCATCCTCGCAACGGATTTGCGCCCGTACCGGGATGAACTGATTATCAGCACAAAGGCAGGATATGACATGTGGCCCGGGCCGTACGGGGACGGAGGATCCCGCAAGTACCTCGTTGCAAGTCTTGACCAGAGCCTGAAGCGCATGGGACTCGAATACGTTGACATCTTTTACTCGCATCGCCCCGACCCGGATACTCCGCTGGAAGAAACGATGATGGTGCTTGACCATGTTGTGCGCCAGGGAAAGGCACTGTATGCAGGCATTTCGAACTACGACGCCGAGAAAACAGATCGCGCCGTTTCCATTCTCCGTGAACTCGGCACGCCCTGCCTGATCCATCAGGCGAAGTACTCGATGTTCGAGCGATGGGTTGAACGGGGTCTGCTGGATGTATTGAGGACGACCGGGACCGGTTGCATCGCCTTCTCACCCCTTGCGCAGGGTTTGCTGACGGACAGGTACCTCAAAGGGATCCCCGGCGACTCACGCGCAGCCAAGGCCTACAGCGCTCTTAAGACGGCAGAAATCACGAGAGAGAAATTGACCAAGGTCACCGCACTGAATGCCATTGCCGAACGTCGAAATCAAACGCTGGCCCAGATGGCACTTGTCTGGTTGTTGCGAAGGCCGGAGGTCACATCGGTTCTCATAGGAGCGAGCAAGGTCGAACAGATCCATAATTGTGCCGCGGCGCTGAGCAGGGCAGATTTTGAGGGGGAAGAACTGGAACAAATCGAGAGAATCCTCGGTCACGATTGAGGCTTCATGATCCGATTAAGCTGTGAGTACTGCCTTTGACTTCTCCCCATCCCAAACGCGGCATTGGACTGTCCCCGTCAAATGCCAACGAAATGTTTCAGTGCGATGTATCGATTTATTGTATTTCTTTCAAGCTGTTGTTCATATATCTTCCAGCCACGTTCTTTGCATAGCATCTTCTTTCCGCCTACCACGGAAGTCTCCTCAACACCCCTTACCGCTGCGAACCGATGTAGGCCCCCCGATCAGCCGTATTACATCCTCTATTAATAATACTCCCCCCTCAAGAAGGGCTAATTCCTCTTTCAATCTTTGGGTTGATGTAAATCGCTAGGTCTATTTTGTATCCTTTGAAGTACAGTTAAGGTTAAAGGGCCCCTCTGCTTTCGAGGCGTGGGATCCAACGGCTCAAAGGCAACGCGAAGAAACCGGGCATCTGCAAGACGTTCCTTGAGTTGTATCAGTCTGGACAGGGCGCCGACCTCTCACGCGAGACACTCTGGGGGGTGTTCAATTGTGTCTCCGAAACGACAGACCATGAGATGGAGGGTTATCCAACCATGAAAACATACAAGGTTGTGATGCGGCGTTCAATCCTAACTCTCCTGGTTGACCATTTGAGGGCAAGCTGCGATCTTGATTTCCCCGAGGGCTCCGGTGTGATCGACGTGATCACGAATAGTGAAATCGATGCACTCCTGTCCTTCAGAAGTGATCCGAAGCTTGACGAGCTGCGAGGGGCTCTAACCCGCCTTGACAACGGCACGTTTGGGATATGCATCGGATGCAAGAACCGGATTGACCGGTCATTTCTTGTCCGCGAGCCGGACAAGAGGCTCTGCCCCGACTGTGAAGAGAGATTCCGGAATCCGATCCTGAATGCCTCTTTATCCGCTCTTTTGAACCCGGGGAGTACCTTCTCCGAAGAGCTATGATCTGTTCCGGGATACGTCGGGCCGCTAAGGTCCCGTACGGGGCCAGACCACGACGGATGGAGATTGTCCCTGTTTCAGTTCGCAATTTGAGGGCGATGCTTCTCTGGGGAATGTGAGTTAGGCTGCGTTTACCTGCTGCGCTCCTCCTTTCTTTGATGCCTCAGCAGCCTCAACGGCACTTCTCAAGACCGACATCGATTTGCATCCTTTGATTCTCCTGTATCGCTTATCGAGCTGAAGGGCTGCGGCTGCGATCCACCGCAGTCCCGCAAATATCCAGAACCCCTGGAACGTATCCTCCCCCTCAGGTCCAGGGGCCGGCGATCGGAAGAAGTGCCCAGTAAGCACGAGGCAATGAATAGAGGAGAAACATCTTGACTGTCAAAGCGAAATTGATGCTGCAGAGAATGAAACGACGTCGGACGCTATCCCTCAGTCTCGAAGCGAGAGACCGTGTCCTCGGTGAGTTCAACGCCTCGACGCTCGATCCGATTGGGCCCGCTGGGAGGAGATCAACTCATGACCGTTCTGAAAGAAGTGAACTCGCTGATCGACGGACATGGTGAGTTCGTGAAAAGCCTTTCCCGCTGTGAATGTATTGAAGCAGAGGGGGTCTAGTGAGCACGACATGTAGCTGGGCCATCAATGCGAAGACGGAATTCGCTCTGCCTTCGCAAGGAGGGGCTGAAATTGCGGGTTGCACGGGTGCTGTATCATCACTTCTGCTGCTGATTCCTATCCGCGCTTAAGCTTCGCCAGCCTCGCCCTAGCATCCGCCGGCTCCTTGTAGACGGGATCCGCCTTCCCCCATACCCTCAGGAATGTCGTATAGTTTTCGATCGCTCTGTCTTTCATCCCTTTTTGTTCATAGAGTCGTGCGAGCCGGTAATAGTAACGGGGTATGATTGGCCCGAGCCAGTGGACCGGCTTCTTAATTGCACGCTCGTATGAGGCGATCGCGCTGTCAATCATGCCACGCTCGACGTACGCACGGGGCAGTATGTCAAACGGTATTGGAATCCATGAATAATTCGGGATGTACCCATTTCCCCATGGGGTTCGGATTGGCCAGCTCGCCGTGGTTAGTGAATCAAAGTGTTGGAAATCCCGCAGGATCGGTCTCCAATCCGGGCGGATTTCCGCGGGTCGGTGACTGGCAAGAAGACGTGCAGCCTTGAGCGCATTTCCGTAGAAGTGCCACTCTCTGTCATGTTGAAGCGAGTCCTCAGCATGCTGACGAGAAAAGGCATCGAGAGTTTCCCGCATACGCTGCAGACGCGTAGCGACGGAGTCCAGCTTACACGTTTGCACATCAAGAAGTCCAAGAGAGAATTCGGAAAACCAAAGACCGATGGACTCCGGGGTTCGGGCGAGGGTCGCATAACCGGAGAGATACCGGCGAGCATTCTTCCAGTCGCTTCGTTCAAACGCAATCCACCCCCTTAGCCAGAGTGCCAGCGCGATAATTTGCCGGTCATACTTTGGCACGGCAGCACGCTCACATTTCGCAAGTGTTGCATCCGCCTCATTCAACCGCCCGGCCCACACCAGGTAGAATGCCCTCCACCAGGTACTACGCACCCGGTTGCTCGACGTGAGGGAAAGCCGGGAATCACGCTCGGCCCATTTGATCGCTTCATCGTAGTGTTCAGTAATAAAGTGCAGCTTTGCCAGTGGAACGCCCCAGTCGGGTTTCATGCGGAGAACCTGTTCGCATTTGGCGACCGCCTCTTCGTACCTTCCATACATCATAAGAATCTCTGCCATCGATTCGAGCGGGTTCGCGTCCCCCGGCAGCAGCCCAGCACTCCGATCGAGCATTTCGATTCCCTTGTCAAGCTTACCGTGGAATGCATACAGGTATCCCAGCTCATTGTAGACTTCCGGCATCGCTGGATTGAGAATAAGAGTCTTTTCGTGCTCGACGATCGCCTCGAATTGAAATCCGTTGGTTTCGAGAAGGAATGCGTATCTGAATCGAATGTCAGGATCATTCGGGAAGATATCCACCGCGGCCTTCATGAGGGCCACCGCATCATTTGCCGGGCCATATCGTCCCCATCTTTTCAGCAGGGAGACTGCGAGGCTTGAATCGCCCCTCCATATCAGTCCCTCTGCGATAAGGAATTTCTCCTTTTCGGTCGCCCTGGATATGTTCTGCTTTGCACGGTCCCATGCAATCGCACCGGCTGGTTGGTCCCCCATATCAAAACATGCATCGCCCAGTCGCTTCCAGGCAATGGCAAATGTCGAATCCTCCTTGACCGCAAGTTCGAGGTAGTGACGGCCGTCTTTGAAGTTGAACTTCCTATATTCCAGTTTGCCCCGCTCGTACAAGCGCTGTGCTTCAATGGAACTGCTGCTCACCTCCGCAATAGGCTTGACCGAGGCCGAGGTGCTGATCTGCGACACACCCATCCCTTTCGAAACCTGCCGTGCCAGGTCATCCACGATCCCGTCTTCTTTCAGTAAACTTTCGAGTTCCCGCCCCCTGGCCCTGATCGGGCTCCCCAGCCGCTCACCGGTGTTCACGTCAATCAGTTCAAGTTCCGCCAGGAACATCGGTCCTGCCTTTGTGTATCTGCCGACACCCATCACGTCAATTCCAGCTCTTTTGCACAGAATGAGGCCCGTCTCCCTGTCAATGAACTCCACCGTGTCTTTTTCAATCTGCTTCATCATTTCCCGCATCCAGTCCGACCTTGTCACGCGTATATACTTCGAGTCCCCGAGCGTTGTGCTAAGAACACCGGGAAGTACGTTTCGCAGATACTCGAGGGAGCCGTCGCCTGTGTTGTTTTCCAGGCTGATGAACGCTATCCCTCTGGGGTGCGACGCCAGGGCCTGATCCTGTAAGAGCGGGAGACCGACGAACAATCCCATGGCAACAAAAATTACAGCAAGGCCTGCCGCCGTGAGGCTTCGTCTTAGGGCCTTCTTCTGCTTCTTGATCGTAACCTCGGCTGCTGCAATCGTACCTCCCGGTGCCTCCACACCTCGGGCAATCTTCAGATCTGCAAGCAGTTCCTCCGCTGTCTGATACCGCTCCTCGGGGCTCTTTGCCAGTGCTTTCCCGATGATCTGCTCTACCACATCCGGCACATCCGGCCGGAGTTCCCGGATCTGCTTCGGCTCGTCGTTTAGTATCGAATACACCAGCGCCTGTTCATAGTCGCTCAGGAACGCCCTCTGACCTGTAAGCAGTTCATACAGCACCGCCCCCAGTGACCAGATATCCGACCTCCGGTCCACTTGTTCCCCCCGTGCCTGCTCGGGCGACATGTATGCCGCGGTCCCCAGTGTCGTCCCTGTCCTGGTTAAGACAGACCCCCCGCCCAGCTTTGCCAGACCGAAATCGAGGATTTTAACCTCGTTGTGCGTGGTGAGCATGATATTGGCGGGCTTGATGTCCCGGTGGACGATCCCCGCCTCATGGGCACGGGAGAGGCCGGAGGCAGCCTGAATGGCGACGTCCAATGCCAGATCGATATCCAGATGGCCCTCTTCGACCTTCTTCTTCAGCGTCTCCCCCGCGTAGCAGGCCATGACAATAAAGAGCTGTCCGTCGTCAGTCTGGCTGATTTCATGGATAGCGCAGATATTGGGATGGTCGAGTGCAGAAGCGGCGCGGGCTTCCTGTATGAACCGCTCTTTGGCTTCGGGGTCGGAAGTGAGTGCAGGAGGGAGGAACTTGAGTGCGACGGTGCGCTTGAGCAGTGTATCTTCTGCCTTGTACACGACACCCATCCCCCCGCTGCCGAGATGTTCGAGGATCTTATAGTGCGAGACTATTTGGCCGATCAAAATAATCCTCCGACGTTGAAAGCAACTTTGGGTAGATACTTATCGCAAAAGCAAAAGCTTCTTCGTGTCCACGAAGGTTCCCGTCTGCAGTCTGTAAAAATACACCCCGCTGGCCAATGTCGACCCATCGAATTTCACTTCGTGGTAGCCTGAGTCGATATCACCATTGACCAGGGAGGCAACCTCCTGGCCGAGTGTGTTGTAGACCGCCAATTGGACTTGTGTCCTGTGTGGCAAGGTGTAACGGATCGTGGTTGCTGGGTTGAAGGGGTTGGGGTAGTTCTGCAATAATGCAAAGGCCTTCGGAATCCCCCCCATCTGCTCAACGCTCCCCGCAGTCCCTGTGCCCGTACCATGGAGATAGACAGTTGCTCGCGGTGCATTCAAAGCATTGCTGACGAACACAAGCGAATCTTGCAGGACACCATATTTGCTTGGGGAGAACCAAAGTTTTACTTTCACGGATCCGAGAGGAGGGATCATTGCCGGGATAACTGGCTCTTTCACAACCGTGAACTGACTTCCGGGTGCAACGATGCCTGAGACCGTGAGTGTATCAGATCCGAAATTGATGGCATCGATTGCTATCGTATCGCTCTTCTGTCCGGAAGCAAGACTGATAAAAGTCAGAGAATCAACGGATGTGCCGATTACGCGCCCTTGAGCCATGGTCCACTTGTAGACATTTGATCCGTTGTGCTGAGTGCGCCACCCGGCGGACGCGGTTGCGAATTCCATATAGAAAAAAGTACATGGCAATGAAGTGGCCCACGTCCAGCTGGCACCTCCATCTGTAGTGTACGTTGTGCCCTGTATCGGGCCATTTTGAAGCGTCGGATATCCCCAGACGGCAGATCCGACGAACATGCCTGGTGCGCCGGGAACGTCCACGAAGTTGTAGTCGAAGATCTGGAAATATGACGAAGGGGAGACCTGTGTCCAATTCAATCCACCGTCTGTTGTACGCGACAGGTCTCCATGACCGCCGCACCCTAGCCCGATATGGTCATCCTGGAAAGCAAGCTTGAGAACGTAGCCGGAGGAGGGTCCAGAATAGACATGGACAGACCACGTCACTCCCCTGTCAGTTGTTCTGTAATATCTTCCGGTCCCTCCCGTGTAATTGACGGTAGGAAACCAGAGAGAGTTCGCGGCAGCGGAGTAATAATTTAAGTTTTGTCCAAATTCCTGGGCTAAATTAGACGGAATGTTTGATTGAGGAACTCGCGACCAACTCGCACCACCATTCGAGGAAGTATATATCTCGAAATAGCCATTCTGGGGATCGCCGACGCATACACCATGGTTGGCGTCAAAGAAATGGATGAAATCGGCGTAACCCCCCGCCGTTTTGAACGCAATGGAATCCTGACTCCACGTCATACCGGCGTCAGTTGTCCGAAATACTGAACCGCTCGACCCAAGAGCGGTGTCATTCATCGTGACCCAGCACCTGTTTGCATCAAGTGCGAAGATGCTTCCGATGTAAAGATTCAAAGGGGCAATCTTGATTGTATCACAGATCCAGGTCGTCCCACCATTGGTGGTCCGGATCACAGCATTGTAGGTCGCCGCCCACACTGTGCCCCAGACAACGTTCGAGTCAACTACATAGATCGGTCCAACCACATCGTCGGCTGGGAGGCCTGTTATCTGCTCTCTCCAAGGGTCATATCGTTGGAAATTTGCCGTCCGCAAAAGTGAAGCGGGGGATGCGTCGCACGCCCTCATGAGCACAGATGCGAGAGCGTGCTTTCGTCCCAGGAACTGAGGGAGGCGCAGCTCTCCCGCTGTAAAGGGATTGTCGAATGCCAGAGCAAACGAACTCCAGCAAACAAGCAACATCTCTAGCGATGTTTTCATAAGTTCTCCTTCGCTAACTTGTCGGAACGCCGATTCAAATTCTCTCTCGCCCTTCCCATTCACAATTCAAAACTGAGATTGATCGCCGCTACACACTTGCATTCCTGTACACCCGGAAAACCACCATTCGAGGTGAGATTGGCGCCATCGATGCTCGTCTTACAAGATCCCGCGTGCGTTTCCCTTGAACACGTACTGGCATCTGCTCGTTGAAATGCGTATGCGGAGAGCTATTCGCGTGGCGGCGTGAAAGAGGTGGGAGTGCAAACATCAGATAAACGAGAACTTGCGCTCTCAGGTCTGACACAGAGGCCACAGCAACTCATGCGCTTGTCGACCTATCTGCACTGCGGACAATGTAGTCTGCTGCATTGAGTGTAGCAACCGTCTCTTCACAAGAAGTATGTGAAACCGAAAATAAAGTTGGACGGATGGGCATCACGCGTTCAGTCATCGAGGCGAACCAGCAGAAAAATCTATCAATCGTTGGAAATCGGAAGCGAGCCCGCTACGGAAGGCGCGCGTCCTCAAACCCTCCCAGCCCCTCCTGGGACAATGGATGAGGGTGCCAGGTGAGGTGAACGAACAAGAGCAGACGAATCGAAAAGGCTACCCGAAGGCCACGGTGTAGTAACGAGAACCCCGACAAGTGATGCCGGGGCTCTCTTAGATCTGTCTCGTCCTGAAGGACCCCTACAGGGAAGGACGGAAGTCTATGAACGAGAAGGGGAAAGCGAAGTATAAGGTCCCCCCGCAGGAGAGCTATAGCGAGGCATTCAAGCGGAAGGTGGTCATGGAGATAGAGAACGGGATGTTGAGTAAGGATGGTGCGAAGTATCGGTATGGGATCAGTGGAAACTCTCGGGTATGGATTGGTGTCGGAAATACGGTAGGTTGTGGCATCCCCTGACACAGACGAGAACGGTGATGTCCAAGAAAATCAGTGAAGACGCACAGAGCCAGCTGGAGCATCGTGTGAAGGAACTGGAGAAGGCTCTTCGCAAGGCGACGACAAAAGTGAGGGTGTACGAGACATTGCTGGAAGTAGCAAAGGAGAAAACGGGGATCGACATTAAAAACAACTTTGGTTCGAGGCGCTTCAACGAGTCCGGCAACGTCGGCCGCGTGAAAAAGTAGGGTGTCTGTGCAGCACCCTCGGGCGGACCCGGCAGAGCTGGTACGAGCGCACTTGGCACCAGAGAGCGTCCGAGGCCGATCTTGAAGAGGCCCTGGTGCTCGTTCACGCGGTGCGGAACCAGATGCCGCGTATCGGAACACGGAAACTGTATCACCTCCTGCATCGGCAGTTCGAGGAAAGACACTTGGCCTTGGGGCGCGATAAACTCTTTAGGCTACTGCGGAACAAGGGGCTATTCGTGGTCAGGCGGAGAAGTTACGCGCGGACGACCGATTCGCGGCACTGGATGCGGAAGTACGAGAATTTGGTGAGGGATGTCACGTTGGAACGGCCGGAGCAGGTTTTTGTGAGCGACATAACATACATCTCCACGGGGCGGGGGTACAACTACTTGTCGCTGGTGACGGATGCCGGTTCGAAGAAAATCATGGGGTATGCGCTTCGGGAGGATCTCAGCCCGAAAGGATGTCTCCAGGCGCTGGAGATGGCCCTGGACAATCGAACGACTGAAGCACCGTTGATCCATCATTCTGATCACGGATATCAGTACTGCAGTAAGGACTCCGTGGAGGTTCTGCGGAATCATGACGTCAGCATCAGTATGACGGAAAATGGCGACCCGTATGAAAACGCCATCGCTGAACGGGTCAACGGGATCCTCAAGGAAGAGTTCTATCTCTCGGAGACTTTTGCCACGCACAACGAAGCTGCGAAGGCCATCGAACAATCGATCCAGATCTACAACACCCAGTGACCCCACTTGACGTGCCAGATGATGACACCTGAGGTCGCCCACCAGGCCAGGACACTGAATCTGAGATGCTGGAAAAGAAATAAAAAGGGCTCACAGCCAGATCCTGTGAGCCCCAAGGCCCTCACCTAAAAAGTGTAAGGTACTTTTAGGACGTGACAATCAGCTGGGCAGGAATTATCTCAACAGCAAAAGCTTGCGGGTCTGCACAAAGCTCCCCGCCTGCAGCCGATAGAAGTACACCCCACTGGCAAGATTCGAACCGTCGAACTTCACCTCGTAGGCTCCTGCGTCCCTTCTCTCATTCACCAACACGGACACTTCGCGCCCCAGAATGTCGAAGACACTCAACCTGACCACCGAGGATTTCGGCAACTCGAGCTTGATGGTCGTGCTTGGGTTGAAGGGGTTTGGGTAGTTCTGCAGCAGCGCAAATGCCTTCGGCATCTCCGAGGCGGGTTCGATGGCCGTTGCACCTGTACCTGTGCCCTGGAGGTAAATAGTTGCCCGTGATGCATTAGAGGCATTGCTCAGGAAGACAAGTGAGTCCTGCAACGCTCCATTCTTGTGTGGTGCGAAAAGAACCCCTACGCTCACTGACCCGAGAGGAGGGATCCGTGCCGGGAAAGCTGGCTGCGTCACGACGGAGAACTGGTTCCCGGGTGTTGCAATGCCTGTCACCGTGAGCGAATCGGAGCCATAATTGATGGCATCGACTGCTATCGTATCGCTCATCTTTCCCGAGCCAAGCGTATCGAAGTTTAGCGTGTCCACCGAGGTGCCGATGACGCGTCCCTGGCCCATTGTCCATTTGTAGATGTTTTCCCCGGCGCCTTGACGCCAGCCTGCGGATGAAGACACGAAACTCAGATAGTAATAGGCGTCCACTGTACACGCCCTGGTCCAGTTGACGCCACCATCCGTTGTGTACGCCGTTCCGAGTATGCGTCCTTTGGAGCTTGGATACTGCCTGAGGCTCGGATACTGCCACACTCCTTCCGCGATGTACATACTTGGAGTGCCGGGGACGTACGCGATCTGGTAAGAGAAGCCCAAGTGTGATGGGGATGAGATCCGCGTCCAATTGGACCCGCCGTCCGTCGTCCGGGAAACCTCCCCCCAGCCACCGTTGGCAAGAACGACATTGTCATCCCGGAGTCCAAATGCGAGGAACCAGGTGGGCATAGCTGCCGAATAGACATGGACAGACCATGTCAGACCCTTGTCAGTTGTCCTGTAGTATCTTCCGGTCCCTCCTGCGTTGTTCATGGTGGGGAACCATAGAGAACTCCCGGCAGCAGAGAACATGACGTCTGATCCCCACTCCTGGGCGAGCTTGGCAGGAATGTTGGCCGAAGGAACGCGCGACCAGCTCGCGCCGCCATTCGAAGTGGTATAGATCTCGAAATAGCCATTCGTGGGGTCGCCGACAACTACACCGTTGTTTGCGTCAAAGAAATGCAAGAAATCGACGTAGCCGCCTGCTGTCTTGTATGCAATGGAATCCTGCGTCCACGTCACGCCACCGTTTGTTGTGCGAAATATGCCGCCGCCCGTTGCGCCGCTGACATCTGGCATCGTGACCCAGCACCTGTTCCCATCAACTGCATCAATTCCCCGAATCCAGTAATTGACCGGGTCAATGTTGATCGTATCGCAGATCCAGTTCGTCCCACCGTTGGTGGTATGAATCACAGCTACGTACGTGTCCGCCCACACTCCTGCCCAGACGATGTTGGAGTCAACAGCGTGAATCGGTCCGACCTCGGTTCCGTTTGGGAGGCCTGTGACTTGCTCTACCCATAGATGATACCCCCGTGAATTTGTGCCGAGAATTGAGTGCGAGGACATTGGGTGTCCAATCGAGAGATCGGTTCTGAGTGTGTGTTTCCCCCCATTAAGGTGAGGCAGGCCTGGGCCTCCCGCTCCGTAGGGATCTCCGAGCGCCAGAGCAATCGAGCTCCAGAATATGAGTAGAAAGACTAGCGGCGTTTTCATGTCTTCTCCTTGTAGGTTTTTTGAAACGGTGATGTGATTCCTTACTGGCTGGTGGACCTAACGCAAAACCAATAGCTTCTTCGTTTCCACGAACGTTCCTGCCTGTAGACGGTAGAAATACACTCCGGAGGCGAGATTGCGCGCAGCGAATCGCACTTGGTGAAGACCGGCTTGTTGTTCCCCGTCGGCAAGTGTCGCTACCTGCTGACCCAGAAGGCTGAATACGACGAGCTTCACGTGGCCGGCGCGGCCGAGGCTGTACCGGATCGTTGTGGAGGGATTAAATGGATTCGGAAAATTCTGATCGAGCGAGAATACCTGGGGAGCTGCGCTCCGGGTGATGGAGGTAACCGTTGAAGTGAACTGGTACACATCGGCGGTGGTTGCGCCTTTGACGGTTCGCAGAAGGAACTCATCGCCGGGCACGGGGAGAGTCTCTCCGTCCTCGGCAAGAAAGAGGATCGTCCATGAAAGCCTGAGATTCCCCAGATAATCCGGTTCAAGGATATAGACTTGATCATTCGATCCGAGCGTGTTGTTGCCGTTGGCGTCGTAGTAGGCGACAGTGGCCTTCATATTCCTGGTCAGATTCCACACCATGAACTTCATTGGCGTGGCGTCCGGGCCGAATCCCGCCTTCGACGTATCGACGATCGTATTGAAGAGCGTTACCAGGTAGTCGCAAGGAACGGCTACTCCCTGCACCGTGGTTGATCCGACGATGCGCTGGGGAATGTAGACAAACACGGGCATTGTCGCAGAGCCTTTCACCCAGCGCGTGCTGTCGGCGTTCACGTACGGTACTGCCAGGTCCTTGATGACGAGGCGGATGCCATCGAACAGGGGGCCCTCCGTCACCCCGTCCAGCTGTGTCGCATGTTGAACGACATCAGCGCCACGGTCCACATCCCGGACGGCGTACTGTTTCCCTCCGGCGGAGGAATCACTAAACGTGATCTGATAGCGGTGTCCGGTTATTGCAGGGGGGTTCTGGACATGAACTGTCACCGTTGCTACCCCCTCCCCGGCCGTATGTGCAACAGCGGGTCCGGGAAGCCGTGGCGTAATCTTCGCAAAGGGGAATGTCCTTGCCCGTGAGAGAGAGTTTCCGTCGCACATGATGAGCTCGATCACCGCCTGAGGGCTGTTTGGGAGGGGGTCGATCCCGATCCGTCGCGTCTGCGGGAGCGTATCGGGGAGAGCCGTGAAGGAGTCGAACACCCCATATGTTCTCCCTCCGTCAATGCTGTAGTCGACCGAAGCAGCCAGCGCGCCCCCTTCTGGGTCCCCGGCGAGGAGTCTCAGATCGAGCGAGTCCTGCTCGAAAACCATCCCGGTGGTAAACTCGTCGTTAAGCAGGCTGACGAAAGGCGGACCGTTCCCGTGGTTGTCGACGGCAAGAAACGACGAGCGGTCGCTCCCGATGATGAAGCCGCCAGGATTCTTCAGGAACACCTCGATCACACCGAATGCGCAGTCCGGCGTGAGTCGGGTGTTCCAGAGGAACGTGCCGGTGTTGAGTGCGCTGCGCGCAAGGCCCTGCCACATCGTGCCTGCATCGGCGGAGAACCAGATCTCCACGCTATCGGCGGGTGTCGCCCAGCTCCAGGTAACCGGTTCGCTCCCTTTGAGCTCCCGGTGCGACTTCAGGTTAGAGAGTGTGATGGCACCCGGCGACTTCCTGTACTTATCAAACACCCACGGGAAGAGGTACGGATAGTCGTATGACTCGTTCCAGACATCGTGGACGCCGTTTTGCCACTCCGTATAGAACAGGTTAGCATGGCTCTGCACGTACATTGCAATTGCACTATCGGGAAGTCCCGTGCAGTCGAGGTTGTGGCAATGCGTGTATACGACCGGCCGCTCGAGTGTGTGAAGAGCATTTATCATATACCGCGAAGACTGCACGGGAACGAGTGGATCAAGTGCACCGTGGAAATCCCAGACCGGCACACCGGCGCAACTGGCGGCATAGGCAGTGTTTACTCCGCCGCTCATAGGAACTGCGGCCGCGAATCGTTCCGGGAAACGGATGATGAGCTCCCACGTCCCGTATCCTCCCATGGAGAGGCC
>PMJR01000035.1 GCA_003158475.1 Ignavibacteriota bacterium
TCCGGCCGTAATCGGAGGCCGCGTCGATGACTTCTTTCATGTTCACCGGGTAGGCGTCGCGCGCGAGGAGCAGCCTCCCCGTGGGATGTCCGAGCATCGTCACATGTTTGTGCTTCAGCGCCGTGACGATCCTCTTTGTCATCTCCCGTTCGCTCATCTTGAAGCTGCTGTGTACCGAGACAACCACGTACTCGAACGACGCGAGCACGCTGTCGCTCCAGTCCAGCGTCCCGTCGGCGAGTATGTCGCACTCCGTCCCTTTCAGAAGCCTGAAGCCCTTCCCCCGGCTGTTCAGGAGATCGATCTCCCGAAATTGGGCGTTCAGCTTTTCCTTCGACAGCCCACCGGCATACGCCGCCACTTTGCTGTGGTCGGCAATGCCGAGGTATTCCCATCCGAGAGACTTTGCCCCGGCGGCCATCTGCTCCAGTGAATTCACACCGTCGCTGTATGTGGTGTGACAGTGGAACGTCCCGCGAATGTCCCCCTGTTCGATGAGGCGGGGGAGCCTGTGCGCGACTGCCGCTTCGATCTCTCCCCTGTTTTCCCGCAGCTCCGGGGGAACGTACTCCAGCTCGAGGGCCCGGTAAATCCCTTCCTCGTCGTCGCACGGGACCACCTTCTTGGCTTTCCCCCGGGTCTCTTCCTCTCCGAGTCGCGAGAACCCGTATTCGTTCAGGCTCAGCCCGAATTTCCTGGCCCGGGTGCGCATCTCGACATTGTGTTCCTTGCTCCCCGTAAAGTAATTCAGCGCAAACGGAAACTCGGCGTCGTCCACGATTCGCAGGTCGCAGTTGATCCCGGAGGCGAGCATGACGCTCGATTTCGTTTCTCCCTGCGCAACGACCGCCGCCGCGTCCGGGTGCGTGATGAAGGCCTGCATGAGCCGCTTCCGGTCCGCATCGCGGGCGCTCAGGACGATATCGATGTCGCCGATCACTTCTTTGTGCCTCCTGAGGCTCCCCGCGATCTCCCCCCGCACGACCCCTTTCTGCTTCATCATCAGGTCGTACACCGCGCGTGCTGAATCCTGCGCGGTCGAGAAAAGGTGCTTGTCACTCCTGGAGCGGAGAGCCTGGATGCCGGCGAGTATGTTCTCCTGGGATTTCTTGCCGAACCCCTCCAGCGAGACAAGGCGGTCCGCTTTCGCCGCGGCCTCAAGCTGGTCCAGGCTCCGGATCTTCTGCTTTTCAAAAAGGATCTTTACTTTTTTCGGCCCGAGCCCCTGGATCCGGAGCATCTCCAGGACGCCGTCCGGGAAACCTTTGCGGAGGTCGGTGTACTCCTTCGATTTTCCCTTCACGAGAAGGTCCACGATGATGGCCGCTATGCTCGTCCCGATCCCCTTCACATCCGTCAGTCCGCCTGAGGCGACAAGGGCCTGGAGATCGTCCGTGATCCCCTCGACCGCGCGGGAAGCGTTGTGGAAGGCACGAGACTTGAAGGGATTGGCCCCCTGAAGTTCGAGGAGCGTTCCCATTTCATCCAGGATGGAGGCAATCGATTTTTTGTCCATGGCGTGGGGGAGTGTACCGGTTACAGCCAGAGTAAAATAAGCAGGTCGACCGACTGGTTCCTGATAGTCAGCGTGGGAGCGGAGTATACGCGGGAGAAGCTCGGGGACCAGCGTCCCTCGAGAGAGACGAGGGGCTGACGACGGGGAACGATTTCGATCCCGGCCGCCACGGTGACCCCGACATCCGATTTCTTGTAGTGGTCGAACACATGGGCCGGATCTTCCCCTTTCCCGGCAAGGAAATCGATCCTGGGTCCGATGGCGGCGTAGGGGACGAACCCGGCTCTCCCCGCGCGCACCTTCAGGAGCACTCCAAGATGGACATAGTCCAGGCGGGGCGTTCCCCCCTCGGGACCCGGAGAAAGTGCGCCGGACTGGTTCGGCGATTCTGCGACTTCCTGGGCCGTGATCTTCCGCCCCTTTTGCGCATACGCAGATTCGAGAACAAGGCTCAGATTCGGCATGTTCAGGAATTCGACAAACACACCCGCGGAGTATCCCCACCGGAACACGTGCGGTATATCCGGGGAGGATGTCCCCCCTGTAATCGCAAGGAGCTGGTATGCCCCGGCCGCTCCCCCTTCGATACCCCAGCCCCGGATCATCTGGGCGCGGCACGGGCACGAGGCGGCAAAAAGGAGGAGGAACAGGACGGCGTGGCGCTTCATGGCATCGGGCGGCTGTCAGACCAATAAGCGAAGAATCGGTCAGTTTTGCAAGACGAACATGCGCCTCACCAGCGGAGAACCGCCCCTTCCACGGCCAGCCCCGGGCCCATCGCAATCATGACGCCGAGATCCCCCTTCTTCGGCCGGGAGTGCTTCAGGGTTTCATCCAGGACGAAGAGAACGGTGGGAGAGGACATGTTCCCGAAATTCCTGAGCACGCACCTGCTGTGCGTGAGCTGATCCTCCGAAAGGCCGAGTTCGTCCCTGATGCTGTCTATGACCTTCCTCCCTCCGGAATGGATGATCCAGTGATCGACATCTTCCCGCCGAAGTCCGCTCTCGAGGAGGAGTGAGTCCGTCAGCCGGCCGACGAGCGCGCCCGCCGCATCGCGTATGTCCTTTGAGAGGACGATCCTGAGCTTCCCCTGCCGGGTCTGAAACCCGACCGTGTGGAGGAAGGCAGGCTCCAGGAGCGTGTCAAATGCCACGATCTCCGGCCCTTTCCCATCTCCGTCATTGGCGACGATGACCGCGGCGGCACCGTCGGCGCAAATGGCGTTCCCGACGACGGTCTCGACTGACTCATCGATGTAGTAGCAGGCCGAGCATATTTCCACGGTCACCAGAAGTGCCTTCCGCTTCGGGTAGGCCATCACGTAGTCGTAGGCCCGCTGCAGTCCCGGCATCGCTCCCGCACACCCCATCCCCACCAGGTCCGCACGCTGCAGGTTCGTGCGGAGACCGAGGTCCCTGATGAGGATCGCGGAGAGACCGGGGCAGAGATACCCGGTACACGTGACCGCCACGATGAAATCGACGTCGCCGGGGACCGCTCCTGCGTCCTCAAGGCACCTGAGGACCGCCTCGCCGGCGAGCGGGGCCGCATGCTCTTCGAACCGGGCGTGGAGGTCGTCCGCCGATTCGTCCGGTACGAATGTTTCTTTGTCAAACGTGAAGTGCCTGTATTCGATGTCGCTGTTCATGAAGATCTGCTCGATCCGCGAGTTGCGGTACAGCGGAACGTACTTCCGGGAGAGATCGTAAATTTCACGCTGGGAATAGCGGGTCGGGGGGTTTGCTCTGCCGATGCCGATGATACGCGGTTGCGGGGGCATGAAGTCTCCCACTTTTGGATGGATGCCGGGTTCCCCGTGCGCCGGCACAGGGACCACTCAATCAACACACGGGGGGGGGAAACAATTCCCTGCTCCCGATCAGGCAGGTTGAGGCCGCGGGGAATAGAGCTCGAGGAATCTCGTGAGGTGCTCGAATATGGGGGCGGCTTCCGTGAACTGCATCAGTTCCATGCGGATCCGTGAAACATGCGGCAGCCCTCTCAGAAAACCCGCATAGTGCTTCCTGAGCTCGATGACGCCGGCACGTTCTCCCTTATGCTCCACGGAGAGGCGGAGGTGGTCGCGGAGGAGATCGAGGCGTTCTTCAATCGACGCGTCCGGAAGCAGCTCGCCCGTTGCCATATAGTGTTTCGCCTGGCGGAATATCCAGGGGTTGAGGACGGCGCCGCGGCCGATCATGACCGCATCACACCCCGTCGCGTCGAAGACCTCACGGACGTTCTCCGCCGTCATGATGTCGCCGTTCACTATGACGGGCATCCTGACGGCGTCCTTGATTTTCGGGATCCAGCTGTAGTCCACCGAACCTTTATGCCCCTGGTCGCGCGTCCTGCAGTGCACGGTAAGTGCCGCGATCCCGGCGTTCTCGCACATCCTGGCCACATCGACGATGCGGATGCTCGACGGGTCCCACCCAAGGCGGGTCTTGAGCGTGACCGGCACCTTCACGGCGTTGACGACGCTCGAGGCGATCCTCTCCATTTTCGGGAGGTCGCGAAGGAGCCCCGCGCCTGCTCCTCTCATGGCGACGTCGCGCACCCAGCAGCCGCAGTTGATGTCGATAAGATCCGGGGCGAGGCTTTCGGCAAGATGCGCCGCACCTTCCATCGCCGCGATATCGCCGCCGTAGATCTGTATGCCGACGGGGCGTTCCTCCTCACGGAAGAACATTTTTTGTTGCGTCTTCCGGGAACCGCGGACGAGCCCGTCCGAATTCACAAACTCCGTGTAGACGATGTCCGCCCCCATCCGTTTGCAGATCGAGCGGAACGGGAAATCCGTGACGTCCTCCATGGGAGCGAGGAGTATTCCCTCCTGCAAGTCTATGTCGCCGATTCTCATACGTGGAAGATACTCAAATCGCACCGCAGATTCAACGCACGCTACGGAGGCTCGCCGTTCCGCCATTTTGAGACGATCCGGTCCCAGATCCTCTGATACACTGCCAGCCGATAGAGGAAATAATCCTCGACCGTCAGTCCTTCGCCCGATCTGATCACGCGTTTGAAAACAAATGTATTGTCCCCCTCATTTCCCGAGAGGTCGTAGTACCAGATCTGGGTGTCACGGTCATTGCGCATCTGTGCGGGGGGACCCAGGACGCAATAGAGCATCCCCCGGTCGGTCCTCCACCCCTCCTGTTCAATCGTGAAGAGCCTGTTCGCCTCCGCCACCCTCCCGTAGTACTTTTTGATGAGGGCGGAGGCCCGCACGGGATCCCGCCCGAACCTAAGCCACAACTCTTCGAACCTCTTCCGCCGCTCCTCCGGTCCTGCGGCGCCCCTGAGCACCGACATCTCTTGACTCGTGGCAATGTACGCAACGGGCTCGACGAGCTCGCTTAATGTGACCGGGCGGGGGAACCCGGGGCCTTTGATGCAATAATACCGGGCGGCGGAGAGTACGGTGTCCGGCCCGCCCGGAATTTGCGTCGCGGCCCTGACATCGATCCTGTACATCCCCTGGCGCAAAGGGGGGATCCGGAATTCCAGCGTTGCGTCCCTCTGCGCCGGGCGCACAGACCGTTCGGCATAATACGCGGTGTCCGGACTCTCAAAGTCTCCCAGCCTGTGGACGAGGGAGATCGGGATGATGGAATAATAGAACGGAGCGACCGCAATACTTGTGTCGGTCGGGAATCTGAGGAAGCGCATTTCAATGCGGGAGTCCGACGAGGCCGGGAAGTTGTATGCTGTAACGGTGCACTCGGTCGAATCGGTCCGCGCGGGGATGAAAAAAGAGATCTGGGGATGGGACGCACCGTCCCTTCCGGTGGCGATGAGCGAGATCCGTCCGATGGCGGGACGCACATCGGCCGGATCAAACACCGCCACGTACTGCGCTCTGGACGCCTTCCGGCCGTTGATCAGGTCTTCCAGTGTGACATCGACACGGTACCAACCGGGGGGTGCTTCGACACGCTTGCGGATCACAACCGGCTCGAACGATTGCGTGGCCTCGTATCCTTCGGCAAACGTCGTCTCCGCCCACGACGCCTCCCGCACGAGCTGTCCCCCGTACCTGTCGATCAACCGGGCAGTGATCTCATAGCGGGAACGGAACCCTTCGGCGGCTTTTTCGAATATAAGAGAGGGGAACGGAATGCTCAGGAACAGGTCGATCCCTGAGAGGGAATCCCCGTGAGCCTGGTCGATTTCCATTTCGAAACCCGGAGCTCCCGGCTGGTTGGAGGAGGATTTCCACACATCGACCGAATCGACCCCATGAGCGCCGGAGCATCCGGTGCACAGAAGGGGAATGATCACGGGGAAGAGCACAGCCATCAGGGATAGAGCGCGCGGCACTTTTTTCCTCTCCCTTATCTTTCCGTCATGTGCGGCCCAGGTGCTTCAGGATCCGCGTAAAGCCGGCGAAGTTGTACTTCAACAGAAGGAAAAGCCTGTACGGAACCAGCGGGCCGAGCGAAGGGATCGTGCCGAGAGCATTTTCCAGATGAGGGATGTCGAGGAAATCCCCTTTCTGGGCGACGATGACGCTCTGGGGAGTGATCCCGAGAGCGGGAATCCCCGTCCACGCATGCGCCACCGCAAATCCGGTGTCACCGAGGAGAGTCAGCAGGTCCCTGCCATAGTTCCGGTACGTGAGCGTGTGCCCTCCGCCGCCGTGATACTCCGGCTCCATCAGGTGTATGTCTTCGCCTCCGGTGGTGTCAACGCGGCGGACCGTGACCGGTTGTGTGTGCGTGTAGGGAACGGTGAGTATGAGTTTCCCGCCGGGCTTGAGCGTGCGGAAGATCTCCCTGTATCCCGCCGCGTCGTCCCGGACATGTTCGAAAACGTCCGAAGCGATGACGACGTCGAACATACGGTCGGCGAAGTGGAGGTCCTGAAAATCCGCGAAGCGGCGGGGGTGTCTTCCCCCGTCGATCATCGCGGGATCGTACTCCGTCGCGTAGTATTCGAACTTGTCATCGAGCATCACGGGGTAGGACCCACGCGCGCTCGACTCGAGTACCGTCACCCCAGGGGTCCGCGGCCAGCCGTGGAGAGGGACACCCTCGTTCCCTGTGAACTTCCCGAGCCAGTAGATGACCGCGCGGAGGCGGGAGGAGGATGCGCAGTTCCCGCAGAGCATCCCTTCCCGTTCCCCTTCGGGTCGCAGGAACTCTCCCCTCCAGCCACATATGTTGCACTGACCTGACGGCATAAACTCAACCTACGGAATGCCCTCCATTTTTTCAATCCGCTTCCGGCGCTGTACGGCAGGCATTGGCTTTTCCCGGGGGAATTAGGGATATTGGACAGACAAAATCCCGAGAGACCCTCCGATGAGCGGCGTGAAAGCCCTCACATACGAACAGTTTCTCCTTGCAAACGGGCTGACAGTCGTACTGCACCATGACGGCACCTCTCCCGTCGCCGCGGTCATGGTGATGTACCATGCGGGCTCCAGGAACGAAGTGCCGGGGCGGACCGGGTTGGCACACCTGTTCGAGCACCTGATGTTCAAAGGCTCGGAACATGTCCCCGACGGGGAGCATTTCCGGCTCCTGCAGGAGATCGGGGCGGTGGTCAACGGTTCGACGTCGGAGGACAGGACAAATTATTATGAAGTGGTCCCGTCCAACTATCTCGAGCTTGCCCTCTCCCTGGAATCGGACCGTATGGGATTCCTTCCCGGTGCCGTGGACCAGGCGAAGCTGGACAACCAGAGGGACGTGGTCAAAAACGAACGCCGCCAGAACTACGACAACGTCCCGTACGGAACCGCGTATGAAACGATCGCACGGGAGGTGTTCGGCCCCGGACATCCATACAGCTGGCCCGTGATCGGCTCAATGGAGGATCTCTCCGCGGCCTCACTGGAGGATGTGAAGGCGTTCTTCCGGAAATACTACGCACCGAACAATGCCTGTATCGCCGTGGCGGGTGACTTCGAACGGAATCAGGTAATGGACTGGATCGGGAAATACTTCGGTCCACTCCCCCGCGGAAGCTCTCTCGCGAAATCCGCCCTCTTCCCCGCGGAGCTGCCTGAAGAGAGACACCTGGTCTCCGAGGAGAACGTGCAGCTTCCCCGGCTGTTTCTCACCTGGCCGGGGCCCCCGCGGGGCACGCGCGATGACGCGCTTCTGGACGTCCTGACGACGATACTCAGCTCGGGAAAGAACTCCCGTCTCTACCGGCCCCTCGTGTTCGAGAAGAAGATCGCGCAGGGCGTCACCGCCTACACCGAAGGGAAGGAAATTGCGGGGACGGTGACCATTGACGTGTCCGCCAAACCGGACGGGGACCTGGGGGAGATCGAGGAGTGCCTGCACGATGTGATCGAACGGGTTTTCACGGACGGGGTGACGGACAGGGAGATAGAGGCGGCGTTCAACGGGAAGGAAGCACAGCATACCGGCCGGCTTACCACAGCGCTCGGTATCGCAAGCGGGCTGGCGACCAGTTTCACGCTTTCGGGAGATGCGGAAAATTTCAACCGGGATATTGAGCGATTCCGGGGAATCACACCTGATGAAGTCCTCTCCGCCGGCCGCCGTGTCTTCTCCTCCCACCACGTAACGTTGAACATCGTCCCCCGCGGGAAGAGCTCACTCGCCTCCCCGGCCACGACCCGGAATTCGGCGCATACCGGGACTCCGGCACCGCACACTGCAGCCGGAACCCCATGACGGCCCGCAGCGACCCCCCGGTGCCCCTGGACAGAACCAAACGCCCGGCCGCGCTCCCCCTCCCCCGCGTCATTCTCCCTCCGGTAGAGAAAGGGGAACTCTCCAGCGGCCTCCCGGTCCGGCTTGTCGAGCAGCACAGGAACGCCCAGGTGGTCATCAGCATCGTGCTCCAGAGCGGCGCGTCCATGGACCCACGCGGAAAATCCGGGACCGCTTCGCTCACTGCGGCGCTCCTTGACGCCGGGACGGGTTCGCGTGACGCTCTCGAGATTTCCGAGAGCGTGGAATTCATCGGCGCCTCGCTCAACTTCAACGCCGGCGCGGACGCCACGTTCGGAACCCTCCTGACGCTGAGCAGGCACCTCGGGAGGGGGATCGCGCTGTTTGCAGACGCCCTCTCGAACCCCTCGTTCCCCCTCCAGGAGTTCGAGAGGCTCAGGAGCCAGAGGCTGACGTCACTCGTGGCCCTGAAGGACAGGGCCGCCTCCGTGGCCAGCCGCGCATTCATGCGGGTCATCTACGGAGAAGAGCATCCGTACGGGAAGGATCCATCGGGGACGGAAGAGTCCGTCGGCGGACTGTCGCGCGACGACATATGCGGCTTTTACGGCGATCATTACATCCCGGCAAACGCCACGCTCATCGTGGTCGGCGACACCACGATGGCTGAGATCCTCCCCATTCTGGAGGCAGAACTTGGAGACTGGAGAGGGGGACCGGGCCGCGCCGCCGCCGCTGTTTCCCCCCCGCCGGCGGCGCCTGCAAGCGTGTACCTGATCGACAGGCCGGACGCCCCACAGTCAGAGATCAGGATCGGTTCCCCCGCACTTGCAAGGAACAGTGCCGACTACTTTCCCGCCACCGTGATGAACCGGGTCCTGGGGGGCCAGTTCTCCAGCCGGATCAACATGAACTTGCGTGAGAAGCGGGGGCTGACATACGGCGCCCGCTCGTCGTTCGCGTTCATGAAGCAGGCCGGACCCTTCATCGTGAGCGGGGGCTTCACCGGCGCAAAGACCGGGGAGGCCGCCGGACAGTTGCTGCTGGAAATCGACGCGATGCACCGGGAGGGAGTGACCGACGAGGAGCTGGAATTCTCCAGGAAGGGACTCATCGGCGGGTTTGCGCTCAGCTTCGAGACGCCGTACCAGATGGCCGGCGCCCTGCAGAGCCTGATTCTTTACGGCCTTCCGGACGACTATTACGAACGCTACATCCCGAACCTTGCCTCGGTGACATCCGCCGACGTGATGCGCGTGGCCCGGTCGATGCTCGACGGGCGGGGGATGGCGCTCCTGGTGGTGGCCGATGCGAACGGAACCAGGGAGGGTCTGGAATCACTCGGAAGAGGAGATGTGGTGATGCTCGACACCAGCGGGTCGCCTATGCGAGTTTCCGTATGATCTCCGCTCCCATTTCCGTCGTTCCGACAGGCGCCCCGGGGTTGATATCGCCCGTGACGTACATCCCCTCCCTGAGCACGGAAGCCACGGCCTCCTGTATCCGGTCGGCGGCGGCGGTTTCATTCAGGTGACGGAGCATCAGGACTCCTGCGAGTATAAGCGCAGCCGGATTTGCCAGGTTCTTCCCGGCGATGTCCGGTGCGCTGCCGTGCACCGCTTCGAATATCGCCGCGTTGTACCCGATGTTCGCCCCCGGGGCGAGCCCGAGCCCCCCAACCAGCCCCGAGGCAAGATCCGAGAGTATGTCGCCGAAGAGATTCGTCGTGACGATGACGTCGAACTGGTGGGGGTTGACGACCATCTGCATCGCCATGTTGTCGACGATCTTGTCTTCGGTCCTGATATCCGGGTATTCCGCCCCCACGGTCTTCGAGACTTCGAGAAACAGCCCGCCCGTGTACTTCAGTATGTTGGCCTTGTGCACGGTGGTTACTTTTTTCCGCCCGTGCCTGCGCGCATACTCATACGCATAACGGAGGATCCGCTCCGAGCCGGAGCGCGTGACCACGCCGATCGTCTCCGCGGCACTCCGGGACGGATCGATGTAGTGCTCGATCCCCGCATAGAACTCTTCCGTGTTCTCCCGTACGATGATGAGGTCGATGTCGCGGTACCGTGACGGTACCCCTTCGAACGATCGGGCGGGACGCACGTTGCTGTACAGGTCGAATTCCTTCCGGAGCGCCACGTTCACGCTCCGGAAGCCGGAACCGACCGGCGTCGTCAGGGGACCCTTCAAAGCCACGCGTGTACGGCGGATCGACTCCAGGACATGTTCCGGGAGGGGGTCCTTGAATTTGTCGATCGCCGCCATTCCCGCTTCGACCCTCTCCCACCGGATGTCGACCCCCGCCGCTTCCATCACACGCACGGTGACTTCCGCAATGCTCGGCCCGATGCCGTCCCCGGGTATGAGGGTAACAGTGTGCATTCTCCCCCTTTCGTTCAAAAGTCATTCAAAGTACTCAAAAGGGGGTGGAGTTTCAATCGTCCCTCCCGGCCGACAACGGCTTCGGCGCGTAAAGCAGAGCAGCCTTCTCCGCGGATGTCACTATCCCCTTGATAAGCGCCGAGCTGAAGCCGTGATGTTCCATCTGGTTCAGCCCTGTGATCGTGCAACCCTGGGGTGTGGTGACCCTGTCCACCTCGCCTTCCGGGTGGTTCCCCCCCTCGACAAGAAGTGACGCCGCCCCCAGCGCGGTCTGCGCCGCCATGAGGAGCGCGTCTCCGGCATGGAACCCGATCTCGATCCCTCCCTGGGATGCCGCCCGGATGGCCCGGAGAAAGAACGCGATGCCGCATGCACAGAGCGCGGTCGCCGGGATCATGAGTCCCTCGTCGACGACGAGCGTCCGTCCCAGCGCATCGAACATCCTGGCGACAAGCGAGAGTGCCTCGCGGTCGTCGCCGTCCGTCGAGAGGCATGTCATGGACTGGCGGATGGCAATCGCGGTGTTCGGCATGGCCCGGATGACGACGACGTCGTTGCCGAGGTGTTTTCGAATCTGCGCTATTGTCGCTCCGGACACGATGGAGACCACGGTGTGCCGCAGGCTCTCCACCGACGGACTGATCTCCGCGAGGAGCGCGTTCAACTGCTGGGGCGTCACCGCCAGGAATATGAGGTCGGACCCTCGCACAGCCTTTATGTTATCGGTCGTGACGTCAAATCCTTCCGACTTCAGTGCCGCGAGGCTCTCCGGTTTCCTCCTCGTGAGCGTGATCTGCCCGGCCTGTGCAATCGCCGCCGCGACCAGTCCCCTCGCGATCGCCGCGCCTATATTCCCGGCTCCGAGTATTCCGATATGCTTGCCGCCCGATTCCACCATCGTTCCCTCCGACATTGGTTGCCCGTGATTCCGCGTGACCGGACAGGGTCACGATTCCATGAGGAACTCTTTCACTTCTTCGAATCCGGCGGGGAGTTTTACCGAATGCTTCTCCCCCTCCATGAGGTCCCGGAGCCTTCCGGGGACTTCGATCGATCCCCTCATCCGGGGGTCGTACACATCGATGAACTTCGCCGGATGGGCAGTTTCGAGCACGATGCCGGTGAACTGCCCCCGGTTTCCGGCCCGGTATTTTCCAAGGGCAGAGTAACCGACTGCCCCGTGAGGATCGAGCACATAGCCGTACCTGGTGAACGCTTCCGCAATCGCTTCCCGCGTCCCTTGATCCGTACAGGAGGCCGCGTACACCGCCTTCCGCAGCGCCCCGATATCGCCGTCAAAGAGCGCGCGTATTCTCGGGAGATTTCCGGGATCGCCGACGTCCATCGCGTTGGAGAGCGTCGTGACCGTGCGCCCCGGGGAGTAGACTCCCGTCTCGAGGTAGCGGCCGACAACGTCGTTCGCGTTTGTCGCAGCGATGAACCGCTTCACCGGAAGCCCCATTTTCCATGCAATGAGCCCGGCCGTCAGGTCCCCCAGGTTTCCGCTCGGCACGGAAAAGACGATCCCCCGGTCCCTTTCGGCCAGACGTGCAAACGCGTTGAAGTAGTAGAAGGTCTGGGGAAGGAGCCGTGCAACATTTATCGAGTTTGCCGATGTGAGGTTCCTCCCGGCGGCAAGTTCCCGGTCCGCAAATGCCTCTTTGACGAGCCGCTGGCAGTCGTCAAACGTCCCGCCGATCTCCAGGGCGCTGACGTTCCCCGAGAGGGAGGTGAGCTGGCTCTCCTGTATCTGGCTGACCCTCCCCGAGGGATACAGCAGGACCACGGACACCCCCGGCATCCCGTGGAATGCACTGGCCACCGCGCTCCCCGTGTCACCCGACGTAGCCACAAGGACCGTATAGGCGTCCCTGTCCCCCCTGTGTATGTATGCCATCATGCCCGCCATGAATCGCGCCCCGAAATCCTTGAACGCAAGCGTGGGCCCGTGAAACAGCTCGAGCACCGCAGTCTCGTCGTCCAGCCGGCGGAGCGGCGCGTCGAACGTTATCGCGTCCGCGACGATCTTTCTCAGATCCGGCTCCGGAATCTCCCCGCCGAGGAATATGCGTGCGACTTCGAAAGAGATCTCCGGGAACGCGAGGCTTCCGATTCTGCGCAGGAACTCCGGCGAACAAACGGGGATGGCCGCGGGGATGAAGAGCCCCCCGTCATCCGGGATCCCCCGGCGGACCGCCTCGGCGAAAGAGACGGAGATCCGCGGGTCTTTTGTGCTGCAGAGATTCATGAAATGACCCTCGCCCCCCGGGCCCCGACGCGCGAAACCAGCGTCGCATACAGGCAACCCATTTCCTCGAGAACATTTCCCATGGCGATAACGATTTTTCCGGCCTCATCAGGTGACGAGGCAAGTGCAAAGAGTGACGGCCCCGAACCGGATATCCCGCACCCGAGGGCCCCGTGCGCGAGTGCGGCTTCTTTCATCCGTGCGAAGCCCGGTATGAGATGCGCCCGGACCGGTTCCGCGATCACGTCACGGAGCGAACGGCTGATCAAGGGGAAGTCCGCGGTGAACATCCCCGCGATAAGCCCCGCCGCGTTCCCGGTCTGCGTTATGACATCTTCCAGGGGGATGACTTTCGGGAGTATTTTCCTCGCATGAGCGGTTTTGATCTCGACCTGCGGCGAGATCACGGAGCACCAGAGCGACTCCGGGACGCTGATGGGAACAATGTCGATCGGGTGGTAGCCCCGGACAAGAACAAAACCGCCCCGGAGGCAGGGGGAGAGATTGTCCACATGGACCGCCCCGCTGGCGATCTTCTCCCCTTCGATTGCCAGTGCAAGGAGCTTCTCCGGGGGAAGGTTCGTCCCGAGCAATGCGTCGGCGGCGACAACGGCGGCGACCGCGCTCGCAGCGCTCGAGCCGATCCCCCCGCCAACAGGAATCCCCTTGTGTATGTCGATCTCAAGGCCCGTGCCGGGGGCGCATTCCCGGAGGAGCGCGATAACAGGGGGCCCGGCGGTGTTGGCGGAGGCTTCCGGGGGGAGTGGAGACCTGCAACCTGTAATCCTTCCAATCGTGACCCCGGGCCGCGTGCTGAACCTGGCGGTGACAGTGTCGCCGGCCCCCTCGAGTGCAAACCCCATTATGTCGAATCCGCAGGAGACGTTGGACACCGACGCCGGTGCGAACGCAGTGACTTCATTCCCCATGTCAGCCCTCGTGGTACGATATTCGGATGATGTCCGCCAGGACGCCCGTTGCCGTGACGTCGGCCCCGGCCCCCGGGCCTTTGATGACGATCGGCTGGTCCCTGCAGTTGGCTGTCGTCAGCGCGATGATGATATCGCTTCCTGAGAGTGCGTAGCAGGGGTTTTCCGGGCCGACCCGCTCGAGGGACACCCCTGCCTTCCCCCGGGAGAACGATGCGACGTAGCGGAGGACCTTTCCTTCTCCGGAGGCGGCGTCCCGTTCACGGGCATACGCAGCGTCCAGGGCAGGGAGTCTTTTCAGGAATTGATCCGCGGTCCCCCCGTGCCGGAGGGTCCGGGGGAGCAGCGGCTTCACGCTGATGTCCTTCAGCTCGAGCGGGTGGCCGGACTCCCTGGCCAGTATCAGGAGCTTCCTCCCGACGTCCGAACCGTTCAGGTCGTCCCTCGGATCGGGTTCGGTATACCCTTTCCTGCGGGCCTCCCCGACAACCTCGGCGAACGACCTTCCGGCGGTGAACGTATTGAAGATGTAGCTCAGCGTCCCGGAGAGGACCCCGTCGATCCGGAGTATCCTGTCCCCCCCCGCGATGAGATCGTTGATCGTGTTGATGATCGGAAGACCGGCGCCGACATTCGTTTCGTACAGGAACCGGACGTTGTGACGGAGCGCGGCCCTGTGCAGCCGTTCATAGAGCGCATAGCCGCCGGCATTTGCCTTCTTGTTCGGCGTGACGATGGAGATGCTGGATTCGAGTATCGTTTCATACTGTGCCACGAGCGCATCGCTCGCCGTGCAATCGACGAAGACGCTGTTGGGGAGGTTCATATCCCTCATGCGGCGGACGAATGCGTCGAGGTTCATCGCCGTGCTCCCCCGGCCCATTTTCTTCCGCCACTCCCGCGGGAGGGAAGCGTTTGCGTCGAAGATCATCTCCCGGCTGTTGGCCACAGCCTCGACGCGCACGTCGAGGGACTGGACGCGCAGGAGGAACTCCCGCTGGGCGGCGATCTGCCTGAGCAGGGCTCCCCCGATGAGCCCCGTCCCGACGATAAACAGGTGGAGCGATTTTGTCCCCGAGAGGAAGAACGCGTCGTGGAGCGCGTTCAGCGCCTTCGCCTCGTCCGCCTTGTCCACGATCGTGGAGATGTTCAGCTCGGAAGAGCCCTGCGCAATGGCGACCACGTTGATGCCGTTCCTCCCGAGCGCCTGGAACAGCGTTCCGGAGATCCCCGTTTTCTTGCGCATATTCCCGCCGACGACGGCCACCGCCGAGAGGTTCCTCTCGATCACCACGCTGTCGATCTGGTGGTCACGGATCTCAAACCGCAGCTCATTCTCGATCAGCCGCTTGGCCGCGGCCGAGGCTCCGGGAAGGACAGCAAGACAGAGGGAGTATTCCGACGACGCCTGCGTGACCATGAGGACATTGATCTCCTCCTCCGCCAGCGCGCTGAAGATGCGCTTCCCGATGCCGGCAATCCCCGTCATGCCGCTCCCCTGTATCCTCAGGAGCGCAACCTCGTCGATCGAGGAGATCCCCTTGATCAGGAACCGGTCCGACGTATTCCGCTTGCCGATCAGCGTCCCCTCGAAATCCGGGTTGAACGTGTTCCTGATCCTGATGGGGATATTCCTGTCGAGCGCCGGCTGCATCGTGGGGGGATGAATGACCTTCGCGCCGAAGTGGGACATTTCCATCGCCTCTTCGTAGGTCATCCGCGAAATGGAAAACGCCTTCTCGACCTTCCTGGGGTCCGCCGTCATCACCCCGTCCACGTCCGTCCAGATCTCGATCTCCCGCGCATTGAGCGCGGCGCCGAAAATCGAGGCGGTCAGGTCCGAACCGCCCCGCCCTATGGTCACGGTATCGTTGTCCGTCGTCGAGGCGATAAACCCGCAGGCGCATTGCAGTCCCCGGTGCTTCTGGAAATGCTGCCGTATCAGGTGTGAGGTCAGGTCGTGCTTGAGCTTCCCCGCGCCGAACGTGTCGTCCGTCTTGATGAGAGTCCGGCTGTCGATATACCCGCAGGGGACGCCGGAAGCGTTCAGCGCCTCCGCGATAATGGATGTGGAGAGTATCTCCCCGAAACTCATCGTGTAGTCGAGCGTCCTGGCTGTCAGTTCTTTGGTGAAAAGGACCCCGTGGAGCACGTTGGAGAAGTCGGCCAGTTGCTCACGGACGAATTTCTCCCCCCGCCGCCTCGCACGCCCGGGGACGAGTTCCGCGAGAGCCCGCAGATGCCGGTCCCGTATCTGCTTGAGTCCCCCCAGGTATTTTCTGTCCCCGCGCGAGGCAAGCCTGCTCGTGGCGATGATCTGGTCCGTGATCCCCTCGAACGCGGAGAAGACGACGACAAGGTTCCGGTGGCGTGCCCGGGCCCGGGCGATGATCTTCATGACGTTCCGGACCCTGTCCGGGGTGCCGGTGGAGGAGCCGCCGAATTTCATAACGTGCATGGCAATCCCCTGAAATGAGAAAGACCGGCTTCAGGTCGCTGAAGTCGGTCTTCCGGAGTGACAATAGGATGAGCCAACCTCAACCGTCCAATGCGGGGGACGTAGGGGTTGTCGGAGGGTGCGAAAGCGTGAAGCGATATGTGCTCATCGGCATCATGAAATCAACGTAGCACATTCGTGCGTCATAGTCAAATCACCGTTCGAATCAATTTCGTACGACGGCGGGGCCGTTTCTTGATATTCCGGGTTATTCTCCGTAGGGTTGAGAAGTCACCGTTCTTTCACAACGCAACACTAGCAGGGAGGATCCCGTGAGCGTACAGCCCAGAATGCTCGATCATGCCTTTTACAGGGCCTGGATGAACGGCGAAGTCCCCCTCGGGACGCTTGCCGCCTACCACAGATCCTATCACGAGTTCATCAGCCGTATCCCCGCCTACTGGCAACGCGTTGTGGATGCATTCCAGCCTGGTGAGACGGGAGAACATCCCGTCGTACGGGAAGAACGTTTCCACATACTCCTCTGGGAGAAGTGGGGGCGGCGACTGGCACCCCCCGATTCGTTCCCGCGTCTCGACTCCCTCCTCGACTCCCTTGACGCCATGACCCCTTCCGGGCTTCTCGGGGCGCTGCAGGCATTTGAGGTGCAGCAACCCGAAGTCGCACGGACGAAGAAGGAGGGGCTGATCCGTCATTACGGGTTCAGGAGCGAAGACCTCACCTATTTCGACGAGCACCAGAAGGAGGAGGGACACATCGCCTTCGGTGCGGGACTCGCCTCACGGTTCGCGGATCAGGGAGAATTTGCGGCGGGCATCGGGCGGGGAGCATTGCTCTGTTTCAACAGCCTCGACAGTTTTGCGGCGCCGTGATTCTCTAACGGTTCGCCTCTCCGGCGACGATCGCCTCACCGGTCTCGAGATCATGGAGCGTGAGTCGGCCGCGCGCGGGCGCAAATGAGCATGAGGTCACATGCGCATGTCGTCGAACATGTTCCTGTCGAGACCCCTGTACTGTATCGCTTCCCCGATGTGCTCGGGGCGGATCCCGTCGGAACCGGCGAGGTCCGCGATCGTCCTCCCGACTTTGAGTATCCTGTCGTACGCGCGCGCGGAGAGGCCGATCTTCGTAATCGCCGTCTTCAGCAGCTCCTCCCCCGCGCCGTCCAGCCGGCAGAACCGGCGGATCTCCTCCGCCTGCATCCCTGCGTTTGCATAGAGCCCCTGTCTCCCGCTGAATCGCGCAGCCTGTATCTCCCTGGCCCGCGCGACGCGCGAGCGTATCACGGCCGAGGTCTCTCCCGGCTCCCTGCTCGCGAGATCCCTGTATTTCACCGCCGGGACCTCGATATGGAGGTCGATCCGGTCGAGCAACGGGCCGGAGATCTTCGAGAGGTACTTTTGTATCTCCCCCCCCTGGCACGTGCACTCCTTTGCAGGATCGGTATAATACCCGCAGGGGCAGGGATTCATGGCACACACCAGCATGAAATTCGCGGGGAAGTCGATCGAACCCTTCAACCGGTTAATAATCACGTGCCCATCTTCAAGCGGCTGCCTCAACACCTCGAGTACGCTTCTTGCGAATTCCGGGAGCTCGTCGAGAAAGAGGACCCCGTTGTGTGAGAGCGAGATCTCACCGGCCCTGGGTACGATACCCCCGCCGACCAGCGCGGCGTCGGAAATCGTATGATGGGGGGAGCGAAACGGACGCCTCACCACGAGCGCCTCGCCCGGCGGGAGCAGACCGGCCACGGAGTGTATCTTCGTTGTCTCCAGTGCCTCGTCGAAACTCATCGGCGGGAGTATGGTCGGGACCCGTTTTGCCAGCATGCTCTTCCCGGAACCGGGAGGGCCGATCATGATGATGTTGTGCGCCCCCGCGGCGGCGACTTCGAGCGCCCTCTTGACAGTCTCCTGCCCTTTCACGTCGGCAAAATCAGCGGAGCAGTCCGGCACGGCGGTGAACAGGTCCGCAACATCTATCCGCAGAGGGTCCGGGCGCCCCTCCCCCGCGTTCAGGAATGTCACGACTTCCCGGAGTGAGGACATCGGGTAGACACCCACCTCGCGCACCATCGAGGCCTCCCTCCCGTTCTCAGAAGGGACCAGAAGTCCGGCGATCTCCCTGCGGCGGAGTTCCAGCGCGATCGGGAGTACGCCGTGCACCGGGCGGAGAGAGCCGTCGAGGGCAAGCTCTCCGACCATAACGAACTCCTTCAGGGACGGCGTCCTCACCTGAGCGCTTGCCGCCAGTATCCCGATTGCCATCGGGAGGTCGAACGATGAGCCTTCCTTCCTGATGTCCGCGGGGGCCAGGTTCACCGTCAGCTTCCGTGCCGGGAATTCGAAACCCGAGTTGCGAACAGCCGCCGCAATCCGCCCCCGGCTTTCGCGCACCGCGTTATCGGGAAGGCCGACGATGGAAAAGGCGGGGATGGCCCGCTCAAGGTGAGTTTCGACTTCAACGACATACGCGCTCACGCCATATGTCGCACCGCTCAGAACCTTGGAGAGCAAAGATCTCCTCCCCGGACATGGCAATGCCGGGGAACAGAGGGACCGGTCTCCGTCCCGCCTGTGGTGCGGAGTTCAATCCCGTCTGTTCCCGGCATCCTGTCCTCGTCCGATACGGGCTTCCTGAAAGTACATACACGCGAAAAGCGGGATTTGCGGAAAAATAGAGAGAGCTGCAGAGGGTGGAAAGACGGGGTGTTTTTTTATGGAGGGGGAGGGAAACGGAGATGAATCTTTGACGAGAAACCGGTCAGGGATGCGGATGACGATGCTGCAGGCTGTGGGGTTTCTCCAGTCCGTGCGCGAGCATCAGCTCCTCGTCCGAGAGTATCTCCACCGCCGGTCCCGAAGCGACGACCTCTCCCCCATCCAGCAGGTACACCCGGCTGCAGAGATCGACGACAAGCTCCAGATCGTGCGACGCTATCACCCGGGTCGCAGGGAGTCCCCGTATGAGGCGGGTCAGCTCTCTTCGTCCACGGGGGTCGAGGTCGCTCGTCGGCTCATCGAGGACGAGTATGCTGGGGTTGCAGGCGAGTATGCCTGCAAGGCAGACCCGCTGTTTTTCACCGCCGCTCAGATGGTGCGGAGATCTCCGCTCGAACCCTTCCAGCCCCACCTGAGCGAGAGACTCGCGGACAATCCGGTCGATCTCCCCGGCCGGGGATCCGAATTGTGCGGGACCAAACGCCACGTCCTCCTGCACGGTGGGACAGAAGAGCTGATCATCCGGGTCCTGGAAGAGGAGCCCGACCATCCTGTGCACTTCGTGGAGGTTCGCGCTCGTAATCCGGTCCCCGCAAACGACGACCTTACCGTGACGGCTGTCGTCCTCAGGGAGTATCCCGTTCAGATGGAGCAGGAGCGTCGATTTTCCGGCCCCGTTGGGACCGACGATCCCGACACATTCTCCTTCGGCGGCATGCATGGAAACACCCCGGAGCGCCGGCTTTCCGTCAGGATAGGAATACGAGAGATCATTCACTTCGAGCATATTCATCAGCGCCATCCCCTTGCAGTCATGGCGGCATAGATCCGTTCCGCGCGTTCCGTGGACCTGACGAAAAGCTGACCCACGATCCCGGCAGCCGATTTCCAGCGGCTTCCACGGCGGGGGACGAACGTCCTCGACTTTCGCGCGCGGGTCATCCGTTCCGACTGATCGATGAGCAGGAACACATACCGGTACATGAGGGCGAGGACGGTTATGAGAAGCGGCGGAACGCGGAGCGATCGGAGGACGTCGAGTATGCCGGCGAAAGGGGTTGTGTTGGCGAGGAGGACCATCGTCAGAAGACAGAGATTGGTCTTGACGAGTATGCGGATCAGCACGAACAGGCCGTCGGGCTGCATCACAGCGAGAATCGCCACGCCGGCCGCAAGGGGCTCCAGCGTGAGGAGTCTGATGGCGACGAAGGAGATGGGTAAGCGCGCCAGGAGGATCACGGAGAAAAGAAAGAGCGCGCAGGCAACGAAATAAAGGAAGGCCGAAAAGGGGACGACCACGGTCGAGATGACGAGCGCAAGCGCGAGGGCGAGCTTCAGGGGGGCGGGGAGCCTGTGCACGGGAGAGTCGAGCCGCGCATAACGGTCGATATAGTCATGCCTCATTGCGGCCCCGGCGGGTAAGCACTCGCGCAAGGAAGAAACCCCCGGTAAAGACGATGCACGTACCGGCCAGCCCTGCGATGACGGTGGCGGCCACGGGGGAGCCGAGACCGGGTATCGTGTACCCTTCGAGCGGCGAGGCGACGAGGGGGCGTGTGACGGCCGCGCTCTCGAACCCCAGTTTCGCCGCCACCGCTTCAAGGCCGTCGGGCCACCGTGAAGCGAACGGAGAAATGAACAGGACGACGCCGATCGTGATCAGGGCGCCGTACAGGAGCAGGTCCTTCCCCTCGTGCACGGGAGCGGACCGGGGTTCCTCCGCAACGATGTCGGGGCGCGCGGCGGCAATGGCAGAAAACGCAAGCGCGGAGATGACTGCTTCACCGATGGCGATCAGCATATGCACGTTGGTCATCGCGGGAAATGCCGATCTCCAGGGGACAATTCCCGACCAGGCCAGCTCTCCGGCGCAACACGCGGCGGCAAGCACGGTCGAACCCCACGCGGCGAGGACTACGGCCAGATATCGTCCGCGCTCGTTTCTGAAAAGGAGTCTTACCCCCCTGTATATCGCATACCCGCCGGCCGATCCTATCACCCCCATGTTGAACACGTTTGCCCCCAGCGCCACGATCCCCCCGTCGGCGAAGAGGAGACACTGGACGATCAGCACAGAAGTTATCACGACGACTCCGGCCGCCGGCCCCAGAAGCACCGCCGCCAGGACTCCTCCCATCAGGTGCCCCGAAGTCCCTCCTGCGACGGGGAAGTTCACCATCTGCGCGGCAAAAACAAACGCGCCGGCAAGGCCCATCAGGGGAACTTTTCTGCGGGGGAGGCTGCCGTTCAATCGGCGGAGGGAAATCCCGACAGCGGCGGTGGAAAGGACACCGGTTGCGACGGCCGTCTTCAGATCCAGAAAACCATCAGGGATGTGCATCGTCTGGCTGGATCAGTGCTTCTTGAGGAGAGCGAGGCGCTTCTTTGCAAACGGCACGTGTGCCTGGTACTGGACGGGGTTGAGCGCGAGGAACGCCCGGTACGATACTGCGGCGTCCGAGGGACGGCCGAGGCGCTCCTCCACGAGACCCTTGTTGAGGAGTGCCGACTCGTTCTTCGGGTCGATATCGACCGCCTTCACGAGGTCCGTGAGGGCTTCAGCATACCTGCCGAGCGTGTAGAGGCAGTTCCCCCTGTTGCTCCATGCTGATGCGTTCCGGCGGTCATTCTCCGTCGCCCTGTCGTAGCACGTGAGCGCCTGCTCGAGCTTCCCCAGCTTCCGGAAACAGACGCCTTTATTGTTCCATGCGTCCGTGTTCCCCGGTTCGAGAACGAGGACCTTGTCGTAGTAGGTGACCGCTTCATCCAGGTGTCCCAGACTCGAAAGGCTGTAGGCTTTGTTGTACAGCTCCCAGGCCTCGAGGTTGTCCCGATGGCTTGATTCGATCTTCTCCCCCCCCTGCTTTTTCAGGAGGGGCTCCAGGTCGAGCCGTAACTCCAGGAACGTCTGGTAACGGGAACTCGGGTCCTTTTCGAGGCAGCGTCGGATGACGGGGAAGAGGGGGGACGCCAGGTGCACGAGATACGCGTCGGTATGGAGCCGGTGCATCTCACGCCAGACCGTCGCGGCGCTCTTGTTCATGTCGTCAGCGCGGAGTTTGGTCTCGTACGGGAATCTGCCGTATGAGGCCATCTGGAAGAGGACAACGCCGAAGCTGTAGATGTCGCTCCGCTGGTCGCACCGGGCGGCATTCTGGAACTGCTCGGGGGGCATGTACATCGGGGTGCCGAATCCCGAGGATCCCAGGAGTCCCCGTTTCCGCCTCCTGAGGGGATCGGTCGCATGCCGGGCCCGCGTGTGATCGATGACGTCGGCAAAGCCGAAGTCGGTGATCTTCACGACCCCTTCCCGTGTGATCATGATGTTTGCGGGCTTCACGTCCCTGTGGCAGCGTATCCCGCAATCCTGCGCGTGTTCCATGCCATGGCAGAACTGAATTGCCCAGCGAAGCGACTGGACAAGGTCGGGCTGGCGGCGCCCCAGGTATCCTTCGAGCGAATTCAATCCCTCCTCGTCAGGCTCGATATACTCCATCCCGATGTAGATGCGCCCCGCGAGCTCTTCGATGAAATACGCCCGCACCACGTAGGGGTGCCGTTCCAGATCGACCCAGACCTTTGCTTCCTTGCTGAACTGGTCGCGCGACTCCCTGTCCCCGAGGTACTCGTCGCGCAACGTCTTGAGTGCGTAGACACTCTTCGTGTCCCTCGAATAGACAAGGTACACCACGCTGAACCCCCCGAGTCCGAGGACCCCGAGGACTTCGTACGCGGTGCCGATGAGGTTCCCCTTTTTGTAGACGGCCCCGGGATGATCCGCCTTGACCCGGATCACCGCGCCTCCGGGGAGGCGGGTCGTCGACATCCCGAATTGCGGATCGTCGGGAGGAGTCTCCCGGAGCAGGCCACCGAAGAGTTTTGTCAGTCTCCCCATGACGACCTAGTAGGTGACTTCCTCGAGAAAGAGTCCCTGCGGCGGGGCCGCCATGCCGGCCTTCCTCCGGTCTTTAGCGTTGATGATCTCGCGGAAAGTGGAGACAGGGATGAAGCCCCTCCCGACGTCGATCATGGTCCCCACAAGGGCCCGGACCATCCCGTGCAGGAACCGGTTGCCGCGGATTTCGTACACATACATCCCCGGGATCTCCTTCCATGACGAGCGGCTGATCACGCAACGATGGTGCCGGACTTCCGGTTCGAATTTGCAGAACGACTCGAAATCGTGTTCTCCGACGATCTGAGAGGCCACGGCATTCATGGCCGTCATGTTCAGGTCGTACTTGACGTACCACTGGTAGTGGCGCCCGATGGCGGTGGGTTTCATCGCACAGTAGTACTTGTAGAGTCGTTCCCGCGCGTCGTATCTCGCGCTGAACCCTTCGGCGACCTCTTCCACCGCGTGGATGTAAATGTCCTCCGGCAGAATTCCGTTCAGTCCGCTCAGGATGGAGCCGACGCCGAGATGGGAGTTCGTCCTCAAGCTTGCCACCTGTCCCCGTGCATGGACCCCCGCGTCGGTGCGGCCGGCGCCGATCAGATTGATGGACTCCTGCAGAATCTGGTCGAGGACCTTGGTGATCTCGTCCTGAACGCTTCTCCCGTTGATCTGGGATTGCCAGCCGACGAAGTTCGATCCGTCATATTCAATGAGCAGCTTGATGTCGCGCATGAGTTCCCGTGTCAAAAACCGCGTGAGACTGTTATCATGATGCCGTGGGGTGCGGCCGGATCACCCAGAACCGACGCGCTGACGTGCAGATCCCCCAGGAGGTCCCGGGCAGCCGCGTTGTGCACAATCGCAGCGCGCGCCGCGTTGATCGCGCTCGCGACGTGATTGATGAGTATGGCGGCCGCGACGAATTTCTGGTTATTGAACATATTCTCGCTGTGCACTCTCAGGTCCCTGAACGTCAGGCGCTGGGAGTCGGAACCCCACTGCCACCCGTACCCCGCAGCCGGATCGTAGACGAGGGAGGGGGTCCTGTCACGCAACTTCTTGTCGTTGTAGTCCGCCACGTTCAGGAAATTACCCACGTCGACGTAGAACTGGTCGTTCTTTCCCGCCGGGCTCACGCCGGCATTCGACGCGGCGTAAAGCCTGGCATCGTCCCGCACCGAGTTGCCGTAGATTTCAAACGCCGCGTACGTGAGCCAGAGGAGCCCCTCGCTGACGAGGAAGTATTTCCCCGACGAGAAATCGCCGGCGTAGAGCTCTCCCATCCCCGGAAGAACGAGCGAATAGATCGCCGCCAGACCGGTAGCCTTGCGGCTTCCCGCATCGGCCCCCTTGAGAGCCGCCCCGAAGCTTGTGTCGGGCGCACGGGGAGACGGAGCTGCAATGAGCTCGCAGCGGATGTCAGCAAGAGAACGCCGGGGGGCGGACGGAGTGTCCGCCATGAGAGGGGGGGCCAGGAGTATGAATCCTGTGATGAACCAGCGCATTGTCGCCATTGTCAAACCTTCGTTTTGGGGATCGAAGCTTTTCGAGTCGAGGACGATGGTGACAATTGCCGAATGCGGGTTCTCCTTGTTGTTTTTTTCAGGAGCCTGAATACCGCGTCCCAGCTCCCTTCGAACATCATGACGGACACATGCAGCCGTTTTTCGACGCGGGCGATCGTTTCCTCGTCGAGCATCACGCCGTCTGCGTTCAGTACATCGGGGGGCAGGAGCAGGAGATTACCCAGCTCCTTCCCTTCCAGCGCTGAATATAGGCATTTTCCCGAAAGAAGTCCAGCCACCGTGACGCTCCTGCCGTACAGGACGTTCGGGACGACCTCCAGGCGCACGTCGAGTCCTTCCACGCGTCGCAGAATCGGGAGGACCGACTTTTCCATGAACGATTGTGCGAGCTCACCTGTCGCAAGCGTGAGCGTGCGCCGCGCGCGGAGACGATCTGGGAACCCCGCGGACTGCCTGCGAAATTCCGAGAGAAAGTTCCGGACGATCCCGACCCCGTTTTCGATCTGGGGGAAACCGTCGTACGCGGAGGAGGGGGGGATAGCCCGCCCGGCCACGATATAAAATTCATCAGACGGATAGACAAATGCCCGCCCGGTCTTTTTTCTGAACTCCTTCTGCCAGCGTTCCGCTGCATCGAGGAGTCCCCGGGCGTATCCGGCGTCCACTTTCGCCAGGGGGGCAAGACCGAACCGGTGGTCGGTCAGACCGACGGGAACAACGGCGAGCGAGACCACGTGAGCGTGGAAGCGGAACAGGTCCCGCACCGTCTTCTCCAGGGTTTCCCCGTCGTTGATCCCCGGACAGAGCACGATCTGCGTGTGCATGTCGATCCCGTTGTCGTTCAGGAGGGCGATCTTGTCGAGTATCCTGTCATCCTTCCTGAGACCCATCAGCCGGGTCCGGACGGGAAGGTCGGTGACATGGACGGAGATATACTGAGGCGACAGGCGCTGGTCGATTATCCGCTGCAGAATTGCGGGCCCGGCGTTGGTCATCGTTGTATAGTTCCCGTACATAAACGAAAGACGGTAATCGCCGTCCCGAAAATAGAGTCCCTTGCGGAGCCCCTCGGGGTTCTGGTCCACGAAACAGAATATACAGTCGTTGCCGCAGGAGAGGACTTTCATTTCCTCGAATTCGATCCCCAGGGTTTCCCCCTCGTCCTTCTCGATATCGAAGACGGTCAGCTCCCCATCGCGGGCGACCTTGAGCGTCAAATGGGGGTCCCCCTCCTGGAAGCGGTAGTCGATGCTGTCAAGGACACGCTTGCCGTTCACCTCCAGAAGCTCGTCCCCCTCCCGGATGCCGGCTTCACGGGCAATGCCCGACACTTCAACCGCCGTGATCCTCATGCGCGCGCTCCCTCCCTGACCCGCCCCGTGCACCGGTCCTCTCCGAAGCCCGTGATTGCGACGTCCACAAGAGAATTCCCGGGCGCTTCGCCGGCGGGGACCGTCACGCGCACGTAGTTCCCAGTGAACCCGCACCTGCAACCGTCCTCTTCGTCCGCCTCGAGAAGGACAGGGACAGTTTTCCCCACCATGCGGCCGTAAAATTCCTGCTTTTTCCTTAGCCCGATCCCCCGGAGGATCCGGCTTCGCTCCGCTCGCACGCCCGGGTCGACAGGCAAAACGGACCGGGCCGCCAGCGTGTCCGGCCGCTCGGAATAGGTGAAGACATGGAGGTACGAGAGGGGAAGATCCGAAACAAAAGCGCACGTGGCCAGGAAATCCCCGTCTGATTCACCCGGGAAGCCGACGATCACGTCAACGCCGATCCCGCAGTCCGGGATCCTTTCGATGACGGCGCGGATCCGTTCCGCATACCGTTCGACCGAATAGCGCCTCCGCATCCCCCGGAGAATTTCGTCGGAGCCGCTCTGCAGGGGGATGTGAAAATGCCTGCACATGACCCCCTCCGATGCGACGAACCCGATGATCTCATCGGTGAGGAGATTCGGCTCGATGGAACTGATGCGGAGTCTCCCGAGCCCCCTGACCCCGGCAAGCGCCCGGAGGAGTGAGGCGAGATCCGTTCCGTTTTTCCGTCCGTAGTCGCCGACGTTCACGCCGGTGAGGACGATCTCCCTGTACCCGCGAGCGACCAGCCCTTCCGCCTGGCGCACGGTTTCCCCGATCCCCTGGCTCCTGCTCGTTCCGCGGGCCAGGGGGATCGTGCAAAAGCTGCAGGAGTAGTCGCATCCGTCCTGCACCTTCAGGAACGCACGCGTCCTTCCCCCCGCCTCCGAGGACCACGCGGGCCCGAAATCGTCCGCCGTGCCGATGTCGCTCACGCGCACCTGAGGGGAAGACTGCTTCAGAGGAACCCCGATCGCTGCGGCGATCGAGACCTTCTCCCTCGTCCCCATCACGAAGTCCACGCCGTCGATCGAGGCCACCTCCTCGGGCTTCAACTGCGCGTAGCAGCCGGTCACGACCACGACCGAGGCCGGTGAAGCGCGGAGCGTCCGGCGGATGAGCTGCCGGCATTCGCGGTCGGCGCGTGCCGTGACGCTGCACGTGTTGATCACCGTGACGTCCGCCGGGAGACCGAAGTCGACGGGGGTGTATCCCCGGTCGGCGAACTGCTTCCCGAGCGCGGACGTCTCCGCGAAGTTGAGCTTGCAGCCGAGTGTGGCGATTGCGATCGTTGGCATGATATATATAAAAAAGAGCTGCCCGGCCTGCGGACAGCTCCTTTTCCTGTTCGGTTGCTGGGTTCAGTTCTCCGTCGGGATCGAGGTGTCGCCCGAGGGGGGGGTCCCGGTGATCGTCGCCGTATCGCCGATCGTCGACGGGGCAAGCCGATGCTCCGCCACGTAATCGTCGACGATTTTCGACTCCTTCCCCTTCAGGAACTCGACCGCCGAGAGGACGATCTTTTTGGTGTCCTTGTCGAACTCCACCACCTTCAGAGGCAGAGGGTCTCCCACTTTGAACTTGTCGGGGATGTTCTTCACCTGTGTCGTGGAAAGCTGGGACACCGGCACGAATCCGTCCACACCGAGGGGGAGCTCGACGATCACTCCTTTTTCGATGATGCGGACGATCTTCCCCTCCACCTCCGTTCCCACCCTGTACTGGTCGCCGAACCTGTCCCAGGGATTGTCCTCGATCTGCTTGTGGCCGAGCGAGATGCGCCGCTGGGAGACGTCCACGCCGAGTATCACCACCTCAAGCTCATCCCCCTTTTTGACGATCTCTCCGGGATGGCGGACCTTCTTTGTCCATGACAGGTCGGAGATATGCACGAGCCCGTCGACCCCCTGCTCGAGCTCGACGAACACGCCGAAGTTCGTCAGATTGCGGACGACCCCCTTGTGGCGGGAACCCTCCGGGTATTTTTGCATGAGCGTCAGCCACGGGTCCGGCTCGAGCTGCTTGATGCCCAGCGAGAGCTTCTTGGCGTCCTTGTCCAGGCTCAGGATGATCGCATCGACCATCTGCCCCATCGAAACGACCTGCGACGGATGCTTGATGTGCTGCGTCCAGCTCATTTCCGAGATATGGATCAATCCCTCGATCCCCTTCTCGATCTCGACGAAAGCGCCGTAGTCGGCCAGGGAGACGACCTTGCCGACAACCTTCGTGCCGACCGGATACTTGTTCTGAATGTTTTCCCAGGGATGCGGCTGGAGCTGCTTGTATCCGAGCGAGATGCGTTTCTTTTCCTGGTCGAAATCCAGCACGACGACGTTGATCGTCTGGTCGAGCTTGACGATCTCGGAAGGATGGTTGATCCTCCCCCAGGAAAGGTCCGTGATATGGACGAGACCGTCCACGCCCCCCAGGTCGACGAACACGCCGAAGTCCGTGATGGCCTTGACGGTTCCTTCGAGGATCTGCCCCTTCTCCAGGCTTTCGATGATGGCCTTGCGCTGTCCCGACATCTCCTCTTCGACGAGGATCTTATGGCTGACGACGACGTTTTCTGAGGGACCGTTGATCTTCACGACACGGAAGTCCATCGTCTTCCCGATGAACGCATCAAAATCGCGCACCGGACGGACGTCGATCTGCGAGCCGGGGAGGAACGCGTCGATCCCCAGGAGGTCCACGACGATGCCCCCCTTGATCCGTCGGACGCAGCGGCCCTGAAGGACCTCCCCCGTCTCGAAGGATTTCGTGACCCTTTCCCAGATACGCATGAAATCCGCGCGTTTTCGGGAGAGGACCAGCACACCGTCCTTGTTTTCCACGGCCTCGAGGAACACCTCGATGATGTCGCCGACCTTGAGCTCATCCCTGTTCTTGAACTCGGCGAGCGGAACGTTGCCTTCGGATTTGAAGCCGATATCGACCGTCACTTCGGTATCGCCGATGGCGACGATCCTTCCCCTGACGATCTCCCCCTCACTGATCTTCCCGAGGGTTCCTTCGTACATTTTCACAAGATCGTTGCGTTCGGTATCGCCGTACTCATGGTCACCGATCGCCATCCGTCGCGTAAGCCCGCTCATCACCTTCGGCGCCGCTTTCATCGCGTGTGTGCTCTCAGCCATTCATCCTCCTGCTGTGTGACATACCGTCCCGCTTGAGTGCCGGGACTTTGCCTTCCCTCGCCGCGTTCGCACGCCGCCGCCGTCATCGATACGGCATCGTCCGCCGCGGACAGGGAAAACTCTTGTTGATTGATGGGTAAGGGTTATTTAGTGATGACGGTGTGTTCCTGCATTTTCTCTATTGCCTTCCTCACGTTTTCCATGAGCCACTGCGGGGTCGATGTAGCCCCGCTGATGCCCGCCGTGGACGCCCCCTCGAACCAGCCCGGCGCGAGATCCCGTTCGTCTTCCACGAAGTGCGTGTTCGGGTTGGCCTCCCGGCAGATCCCGTAGAGCACTTTGCCGTTGGAGGACTCTTTCCCCGCAACGAACACCATGACGTCGTTCGCGCGGGCGAACTCCCTCAGTTTACCGTCACGTCCCGAGACCTGCCCGCAGATCGTGTCCTTGGCGTGGAAGTCGATCGCAGACTCCTCGAACGTCCCGACGACGAACTCCCTGATCCGGACACGGAGGACATCGGCGACCGCGTAAAAAGTCTCCTTGTCCATCGTGGTCTGCGAGAACAGGACCGTCTTTCGCGACGGGTCGACCCTTTCCGCCTCCGTAACGCTCCTGACGACAACCGCCTCGTTGTTCGTCTGTCCCAGGAGGCCTATCACCTCGGCGTGGTCCTTCTTGCCGAAAATGACAACCTGGAAACCCTGGTCGTGGAACTTCCGTATCCGTTCCTGCACCCTTGTCACCACCGGACAGGTGGCATCCACGATCGTGACCCCGTGCGCACGTGCGGCTGCGTACGTCGAGGGGGGTTCCCCGTGGGCACGGATCAGGACACGTTTGCCCGCGAGGCGCGCAAGATCGTCGTGCCCCACGGTTTCCAGTCCCTTTTCCCGGAGACGTCCGATCTCCTTCGGGTTATGAATCACCGGACCGAGCGAATAGAGTTCCGGCGATTCTTTCAATTCTTCTTCGGCGATGTCTATCGTCCGCACCACACCCCAGCAAAAGCCGGAGTGCTGATCCACGCTCACTTTTATCACGCGTCTGTTCCCTCCACCACGCCACGCACCCTCTCAACGACAAGTCGCACCTGCTCTTCGATCGTCAGGTCCGACGTGTCGACTTCAATCGCATCCTCGGCTTTCTTCAGCGGACTCACCTCACGCGCGGAGTCCAGCGAGTCCCGCTCCTGGATTTCTTCGATCAGACCGCTCATGTCCGGGGCGATCCCGCCCGCCCGCAGCTCCTCTCCCCTCCTCCGTGCCCGGGCCTCGATCCCTGCTGTCATGAAGAACTTCAGATCGGCGTCCGGAAAGACCACGGTGCCGATATCGCGACCTTCGAGCACGATCCCTCCCTCCGATCCCATCCGCCTCTGCTCGCGGACCATCGCCTCGCGGACGGAACTGTGCCGGCTCACCGCGCTCACCGCGCGGGTGACCACGCGGCTTCTGATTTCCGCGTTCACATCGACGCCGTCGAGAAGGACGCGCGTGACCTCTCCCTCCCGGCGCAGCGCCACATGCGTCGTCGCGAGGAGCCGCCCGACTCCTTCAGCGTCCGCGGGAGGTATGCCGGCGCGCAGAACCTTCAGCGTCAGGGCACGATACATCGCCCCGGTATCGATATGCAGGTACCCCAAAGTCTCGGCAACGAGCCTTGCGGTTGTGCTCTTTCCCGAGGCCGCGGGGCCGTCGATGGCAATAACCAGCTTCCTTGCGCTCAAATACCGTTCGCCGAAATGGACCATAAATATACAAAATTTGGCATGGTGGCGCAAGAGCTGGAAAAAGGGGCCGGCATTCGCTATAATGGGGGTCCAAAGGGGAGAGTTCTTGAGAAAACTGACACATGACGAGTTACTGGCCAGGAGCGTGCCCCCCGGCGAGACAGGGCTCCGTGAGCGGAACCCGGTGGCGGGGATGCTCGACAACATCAGGAGCCTCTACAACGTCGGATCCATGTTCCGGACCTCCGACGGAGCCTTCATTCGCAGGCTCTACCTCACCGGCTACACGCCCGCGCCCCCCCGGAGCGAGATCTCTAAAACCTCGCTCGGAGCGACCGAATCCGTCCCGTGGTCGCACCACCGGGATCCTCTCCAGGCCGTCGCCGAGGCAAGGGGGGAAGGGATGAGGATCTGCGTGCTGGAGCACACGACGCACAGCGTCCCCGTCTTCACGCTGACAAAAGAAGTGTTTCCCGTCTGCCTCGTGGTCGGGAATGAACTGACGGGAGTATCCCGCGCGGTCGTCGACGCTGCCGACCTGGCCGTCGAGATCCCCATGTACGGCGTAAAGCAATCGCTCAATGCCGCGGTCGCCTACGGTGTGGCGCTCTTCGAGCTGATGAGGATCCTGAAATCACCTACCTGAAGACATCGTACGCCAGAGTGAAGAAGTCGCTTTTCTCGAGCGTGTGTATTCTGACAACACCCGCCCGGACGAGCGACACAAGGATGCGCGAGGCGCGCTGCTCCGATATGTTCACCAGGTTCGAGAATTCCCGGGCGGATATCCGCTCGTGTTCGTCCAGATAGCGGAACAACCTTTTCTCGTTCTCGCCGATTTCGAAATGCATGGGCGGGGCGTCGGGGCGGCCGTCGCGAAGGATCTTGACAACCTCTTTGCTCGCCATGATCGTCTTGTCGTTCACGCGTATGAACACCTTGGTTTCATCTTCGGTCTGCGTGCTTCCGTTGCTGTTCCCTGTGAAATAATGGGGCTTGTCGTGGCTTTCCTCCACGTACACCACGATCACGTCCTTCCCGTCGAACGCCACAATGTCGATCGAGGGTTCGATGCCCGGGAAGCAGAACTCGCCGGCCGCCTGATGAATCAGGTCCACCTCGCTCTTCTCGCTTTCCACGCCGACCACCGACCCGTCATCGTCGACCCCGAAGAGGATATGTCCCCCCTTGGTGTTCGCAAAGGCGATCAGCGCCCGGGCGATCTTCTCCGGCGTCGTGACCTTCCGCTTGAACTCGATTTCAAACCCCTCGCCTTCCTCGATGATCCTCGTGACGTCCTTATAATCCATTCTCTCCCCCCTCGTCAATCTCCGTGGTGTCCTTGGCTGAAGTCTGGCCGGACGTGACCGCAGGCACGCTCACGGCACTGCGCACTGCCCGCCCCGAGTCGGCAGTGGGAGATCCGGACTGACCGGGAGCGACGGAAACCATGTTCCGGGCTTCCATTCTCCCCAGGACGATCCCCCTGCGCCGCAGGACGTACCTCCCGTCGCCGTCAGGCCTGTGCCGGAGCGGGCTGGGAATCACCGCCGCCAGGCGCGCTGCCTGGTCGAGCGTCAGATTCTCCGCGTGAGCACCGAAATAGGTCTCGGCTGCCGCTTCGATGCCGAAGATGCCCGGCCCCCATTCGACGATGTTCAGATAGATCTCCAGTATCCGGTCTTTGTCCAGTTCCCTTTCCATGAGGTAGGTGATGATAAGTTCCTTCACCTTGCGTACCGGGTCCTTGGACGTGGAGAGGAAGATGTTCTTTGCGACCTGTTGCGTGATCGTACTCCCCCCGCGGGCCGCCCGCCGCTCCTGAATGTCTTTCTCCAACGATTCCCGGACCTCAAACCAGTCGACCCCTCCGTGCGTGAAGAACGTCCCGTCCTCCGCGACAACGACCGCATCCACAACGTGCTTCGGGATGCGCGAGAGGGCAACCCACTTCTGTGTGACAGTGAAGGGTTTTCCCACCGCCTCCGCCTCGGCCGCCCGCTGGCGCATGAGGGCAGTCCCGGCCGGGTTCTCCGTTTTCATCCCCGCCACGGAGAACCAGGGAATGGTGGCAAGTTCCGCGATCACAAAGGCGAGAATCACGAGGAGGGCCGTGGTGACCTTGTGCGTCCGGATCCAGCCGGGAATGCGGCGGGGGAAAGGCGGATGCGGCTCTGAACCGGGAGTCATGCCGGCGGACCCTGTCTGTCCGCCGCCCTGCGTGTTTTCAGCGATGATTCGTACTCTCCATATATTCCCGAAGGAGAAGACGTGCCGCCATTTCGTCGACGCGCCCCTTTTCCCGTCTTTTCCGTTTCTTCATCCCCCCGTCGATGAAAGCCTGCCGCGCATCCACGGAGGTAAAGCTTTCGTCCCAAATCTCGACGGGGACAGGGACCTGTCCCCGGAGGGTGGTGATGAAGCGTCCCACCTCTTCCCCCTTTGTCCCGAGCCCTCCGTCGGGAGCGAAGGGCATCCCCACGACGACCAGGACGACCTCCTCCTCCCTTACCCTCGCGGCGATCATTGCCGGGAGCCCCGGCGTATTGTCCATCGCACCGAGCCCCCGCGTGATGATCCGCAGCGGATCGCTCACGGCGATCCCCACGCGCCTGCTCCCGTAGTCGATCCCCATCACCCTTCCGGGTTCAGCGGCCATGGCTCACTCCTCGAACCGTTCCGCCCGTTTCATCCCTCTCACCCTGCGGATCTTCTCCAGCACGCGGTTGAGGTGCTCGGTGTTCTTCACCTGCAGGATGAACGTCCCTTCAAAGAATGAATCGTGGGAATCGATGTTCACGCTCCGGATATTCGTGTCCAGCGTCGTGGATATCGCGTGCGTCAGATCGTTCAGCAGTCCGGGGCGGTCGTCGCCGGACGTCCTGATCCCGGCCACGAACATGGCCCCGTCATCTTCGGGCCAGCGGACATCGAGGATCCGGTTGCTCTGGATCTGGAGCATGAGCCGGATATTCCGGCAGTTGCGGCGATGGATCTTCACTCCTTCCCCTGTCGTCACGAAGCCCACCACTTCGTCACCGGGGATCGGATGGCAGCACTTTGCATAGCTGTGGAGGAAATTGTCCTGTGTCCCCCCCAGCACGATGCCGGTCGCGATCCCCCGTGCGGATGTGATGAACCTGTTGAACAGCCCGTCGATTTTCCCCTCCTCCGTCACGACGGCCGACGGATGCTTCTGTTCGTCCTGGATGATCGCGATGATCTCGTCGGGGTCGATCTTCCCCTGCCTGATCCCCAGGAAAAAGGAAGCGGTGTTCTCCAGCTTTTTTTCGTGGAGGAAATTCTCCAGGTCGTCGTTGCTGAGCGTCAGCTTCGATTTCTTCACGCGCTTCTCCCACATTTCCTTCCCTTCTTCGACCGCCTTTCTCTCCTCCTCCTTGATCCATCGCCGTATATGCGACTTCGCCTTGTGCGTGACGGCGAATTTCTCCCAGTCGGGGTTCGGGGTCTGGTTTTTCGACGTGATGATCTCGACCTGGTCGCCGCTCTTGAGCTGTGTATCGAGCGGGACGATGCGGCCGGTGACCTTCGCGGCCAGGCAGTGGTCCCCCACCTTGGAGTGTATCTCGTAGGCGAAGTCGATCGGGGTGGAACCCGTGGGGAGGATCTTCAGCTCACCTTTCGGTGTGAAAACGTATATCTCGTCCTGGTACAGGTTCAGCTTGAAGCTCTCCATGAG
>PMJR01000124.1 GCA_003158475.1 Ignavibacteriota bacterium
AACCGAGCGTTTTCCCGATTCGTTTCATCAGTTCAGTCTCGATCTGCGAGATCTTCCGGTCTTTTCTTATCAGCAGAAGCAGTCCCTTAAAGTAGTTGCTTGCCTCCAAGACAGATATCTTCATCTGTTCCCCCCGCCCACAATGATCGGCAGAATGTTCGGTACAATGCAGTCTCTGGAATGTGAAAACCGCCATGTAATATAGAGAAGTCTGAGATTAACTGCTCAGACATGCGGCGAGCCGAAAGTCGGGAACGAGCCGCACTTTCCGGTCTAAGTCATGTTGTCGATGCTGAAGATGGTTCCGGCGGCCCCAACCCGTCAAGCCAGCGCGCCGACGAATCGATCCCAAGATAGCGCCGAAATATTCAAACTGCAATGATCCGGCCCGGTTGCGAGGCGCGAAGCCTGAACCCTCATCATGAAGATGTCTTTCATCCGGGTCATTGCACAGTGGCAACCATTTCGATAGATTAGGGAGTCCTTTCGAGCAACCCGTTTACTTACACACACACACGGGGCATCCTGATTTCTCACGCCAAGTCGGCTTTTCGATAGGTGTACATGAATCCCATGCCATGTAATCTTGCCAGGTCACAAAGCGTTGTGACACTGCTTCTCCTGTTGACCATGTCCTCACATGCGGCGGCTCAATCCCCCGTTCCCAGGAGCGCGAAGCTGGAGCGAATCGCGACCGGATTTCAATTTGTCGAGGGACCTGTATGGAAGGACAGCGTCGGACTTTTGTTCTCCGACATCCCTGCAAATACGGTGTACGAATGGACAGCGTCCGCCGGCGCACAAGCCTATCTCAACCCGTCGGATAATTCAAACGGGCTGACGCTGGATCTGCAGGGAAGGCTGATTCTCACGCAGACGGGATTGCGCCGTGTTGCGAGGAGGGAGAGCAACGGAGTTGAGACCTCACTGGCATCCGCGTACGGCGGGAAGAAGTTGAACAGCCCCAATGACGTCGTTGTGAAATCCGACGGATCGGTCTGGTTTACCGATCCCCCTCTCAATATCCCGAGCGGCCAGAAAGCGGAGCTGACATTTTCCGGGATATTCAGAATCAGCCTGTCGGGCGCTCTACAGCTTCTCGACAGCTCACTCAGTCAGCCCAACGGAATCTGTTTTTCACCGGATGAAAAGAATCTTTACGTCAACAACTCCGCTGAACGCGTCATCTATGTCTGGGACGTCATGAACGACACATCGATAGCCAACAGGAGGCGGTTCGCTTCGATGACCCCCCCCGGATATGCCGACGGAATGAAGGTGGATTCCCTGGGGAATCTTTTCAGCGCGGGACCGCTTGGAATCTGGGTATTCGGCCCCGACGGGGCCGTCCTGGATACGATACTGGTGCCAGGACAAACGTCGAACTGCAACTGGGGCGATCCGGACCGGAAGACACTCTATATTACATCAGGCAATAGCGTGTACCGGATTCGACTGGCCGAGGCGTCCGGCATCGGGGAGACGGGAGACAACCTCCCGGGCGGCTTTGACCTGTATCCGAATTATCCGAATCCCTTTAACCCATCGACAACCATTCGTTTTGCACTGCCGCACCGGACGAGCATGACATTGGCTCTGTTCAATTCTCTCGGCCAGCGGATTGCGACACTCCTCGATGGTGATCAGGTCGCAGGCGTTCATGACCTGAGGTTTGACGGAAGCCGACTGGCGTCCGGGATGTACTTCTATCGACTGCAGGCGGGAGATTTTGTACGGGCAAGGAGACTCGTTCTGTCCCGATGACGATCGATCACACGAAGTATAACAGGTCCGGTGAAACTCCGGACATCGATGCACGAGTGTATTCAACTTCTCCATATCATTCACATCTCCATCATGCAGGTTTCCACCTCTTAGCCAGAATCTGCCAACACCTGCATGCTTCCAGCATGTGAAGACTGATTGACAATTCCCTCAAGACCAACTATATTGACATTGAAGCGCTGTTCTTTCGCAGGCAAGCCTATTCATCAGGTTGATGGAGAGGCTTTTCTCATTTCAGGGCTTAGAGGTGTGACTTTTCCTCACGGGCGGAACTAATTGTTTCAGATCGTTACGTGTGACGGGCTGCCTAATAGACGGAGGATCCATGAAAAGGAAAATCTTCCTTGTTGTGCTCACGTCCCTGACACTTGCAGACATCGTGGTTGCGCAGGATACGTTGTGGATTGATGCAACCACTCCCGGTGCCCTGGAGAAGACAATCAATTCAGATACCTTAAGCGGTGGTGAAAGGGCGCATCCCTTGAGGGCCTATGGCCTTCACAAGGACGGGGTGTACATCCAGAATGCAGGGATCGTCTTCAAGGGCGGCGCCCAGCTGACGATCATTGGAGAGAAGGGTGGCGCGTATCCCGTCGTGCAGATGCGGCCTGTCAATGGTGTGGACCCCGGCGACCTAACGCTTGGTATTGCAAACAAAGTTGAAGGCAGCCTCCATCTCGACCACATCTACTGGCTCGGGAAGGCCACCGACGGCACGCAGTACAACCAACTGTTCAGCATGACAACGGTGAACTACCTGGCCCAGAAATGCATCGTCAACGACTGCGTCACCGAATTCATCGGCTTCGACACATTCAACGGCGACGGCTGGAACCACGGCTCGGTATGGAAATTCACCAACTGCTACTTCCGTGCCCTCTTCAACGGCGCGCTGTGGTGGGGGGCTCGTGTCATGTATTGCAAGAAACCGATCGACACTCTCTGGGTCGAAAACTGCACCGTCAGCAACGGCGGACTTACTTTCTGTCAGCAGGAATCTGTCACACGGTTCGCGTATTTCAATCACAACACGTTCATCAACAACCACAAGTACTGGCTCCTGAACAGCTATTACCAGAACCTGTTCATATGCAATAACCTCTTCACAAACCAGAACTGGGTCGGAGAAGATACGAACGTGGTATCGGGCGGCTCGGGTCCGTACCGTGGATTGACAGGGGCGATCACCGTCGATTCCATCACGATCCGGCAGCAGTTGTTTGCAGACATGATCAAGCCCGACTCAACCGTGGACGAGAGCAAGGTTGGCCTGAGCAGGTTGAGGATATTTGTGTCGGACAACATCTACTGGACGGATACCCTGTTGAATTCGTACTATAAAAACTACAACCACCACTGGAATGCCATCGCGCCGTACCCGCTGTCGTATTTGAACTGGGCCAGCCTTGGGACAGGCCCGTGGCCGATCGAGAACATTCCCGGGATATGGGCGAACGACCGGACCCTGGCGCTGTTTTCGCTTTATAGTCGCAACATGGTTAAGGTGCACAACACTTTCATGAAGGTCGGCACGAAAACACCGTCGATCAAGGATGCGGGTATCGTCGAGCTGATGGGGCAGTGGAACCAGAATCAGTGGGGCGATCCGGCGTGGCCGGGTCAGCCCACGAACGCACTCCTGATGTCCGCATATGTCCCGGGGGACAAAGATGCGAACACGCTCCCCGGATTTACGAACGGCGTAAAGGATGAAAACGCCCAGACCAATCGCGTCACGAAGGTCTCCGATTTCATCGAAAACTACGCCCAAACCGGGTTACCGATGATCTCGACAATTGACGGCCTGCCGATCGGCGCGTTGCACTGGGACGATGCGACCGTACCGGCCTCCTCGTATACGTCGATCCTGATGCATTACGCATTCGAGATCGTCGGCGGAGTCGCGACACTTCCGGGAGTTGCGGGAGAGTACAAGTTATCGCAGAACTATCCGAACCCCTTCAACCCGACGACGACAATTCGCTATGGGCTCCCGCATCGATCACATGTCGTCCTCGCGGTCTTCAACACCCTCGGCCAAGAGGTTGCAGTTCTTCAGACTGGAGATCAGGAAGCCGGTTACCACGAAGCAAAGTTCGACGGCACCAATTGCGCGAGTGGAGTGTACTTCTATCGGATTCAAGCTGGAAGCTTCGTACAAACGAAAAGACTCCTCTTGTTGAGATAAGTTCGGGGCGTTTCTCAACCCGCATTGTCGTTGGCTTATCAAATGCGGTGTTTGATCCGCGGCCACGAGAGCACGACCGGCTGTTTCGGCTTTCGAACGACAAAGAGAGGAAGATCGTTGTGAATGGGCTGCAGGTATTCGTCCCTGAAACGAGCCCGCTCTGTAACCTCCTCGAAGGACTTCTTCAGGTCGCCGGCATTACTCCCGAGTACGATCAGCACGTCCCCCGTGTAACCCCGCATTCCCCATAACCAGTAGTTGTTATGACCGGAGATCGCCTGGGTGAGACGGTATTGTCCCCCGTAGAAGTCGCTCGCACCTGCCTGCATATAGTTCTGACAAAAGATACCGCACCTGGCCTGAAGCCAGGCATCTGGTCACCGACAAAAACGGCGGCTCGGCGATGGTTTGGCGAATTTACACGGGCGGAGAAAAAAACACCTCTCTCTATGGAAAATCAGCCTCATCTACCCCCGGAATTCCTCAAGTGGCTGCTGGCATGATTCGTGAGGCTTAAGGTGTTGCCAGTCCTATTTGAGGGGGAAAAAGATGAAGCACTTAATAGCTGTCGCGGTCATGGCCTGCCTGCTCACGGGTTGCGGCGATAATTATGATGGCCGCTATCCTATCGACACGATGACAACGAGGACAGAAGGGTCGGGACATGCAGAACTGGCAAACCAGACATTTCCCCTCAACGCATGGTTTGAAATCGAATCAGGGAAGTCTATTCGGATACACGAAGGTGGAGTCACATCGGTCTACCCGGATCCGAGGATAATGAAAACAGGGGAGGGATTTGAGGCGGTAGCAAACGATCCTCACGGCATCGGACAGTTTTCATTTTCGTTCGAGAAGGGAACGCCGGACGGGTTGTGCAGCCTCACATTCAGCGATGATGGTGTTCACCATCTGATATTGCTGTCAAAGGGTAAGTCTGAGTAGGACCTCGTTTGTATCGTTTTGATCCGCAACACGCGCTTTGGCTACAGCCAACCTAATTGCTCAGACGGGTTCGTTCTTTTCCACGCGTTCCTCTTCACCTGCAGTTTACCGTGGCTATCGCCGGGTTGGATGACGCGTTGTTCGGCGAAATCACCCGCAGTCGCTCCCACACCTTCATCCTCTGCTTTGGTGCCCCAACATCCCAGGTGTCGGTGAATCCCTCTCCCGCACTCCTGATAGTCGCCCTCTGGACTCCCCCTTTTGCGCCGTCGCTTCGAATCCAACTGTATTCCACTTCGACGGGGGGATTGGCGACGTATATGGTCCCCGTAAACGTCAGGTGGGCGGGGGCCCGGCCGTTCCAGGCCTTCGGATTCACAACGGTCACAACCTTTGTCACATGCCCCTTCGGGGGTTTCATTTGACGGTTCCCCTGCGCAACAATTTCCCCTCCCACGAGAGCCATCGCCATCAAGGCAAAGAGTAGACATCGTACTGATTTCATCGCTGGACCTCGAATGATGTGTTGGGGTTCGCCAGTGTGTCGTGCGTTCAAATCGAACGCCCGTGCTGGCTGGTCAAAACTAGCCAAATCCAGTAAGACAAACAAGTCCGGGTCGGGGGGATCGTACGATGGGCGTTCGGTGAACATCTTTTGACGCGGCAACTTCATCGAGACGTATCGACGGCAGAGAGAGGCCCACCCACCTCACCCTGCCGTGCATGAAAAGATCGATCGGGTTCCTGAGCGACTTAATTCTTCTTTTCTGATGGAGGCGTCATCGTGAAGCCGAGCTGCTCCATAAAGGATTGGTTGTCGAAGCCAGCCCACTCCTCGGTGATTTTGCCATCGGCAAGATGAATAATGGATATTCCCCAAATTTTAACAGATTTTCCCGTAGGGGGCATTTCACCAGAACCGGTATTGGTTCCCGTCAACATCCAACGACCGACACATTTGTTTCCTTTTACGAAGATCTGTTCATTCACAGCTATTTTGAGATCCGGATACGCAGACCTGAAACCAGAGATAACTTTCGATAGTCCTTCGACACCTTCTACCTTCGGTTGGAGGTTTGCATGCCTCACAAAATGTGGATCGATAATCGATTCAAGATCTTTCACATTTCCGGAGTTCCAGACTTCTACATATTTGTCTATTATCGGTTTCAATTTCTCTTGCTGCGGAAATCCTGTGGCAACAAAAACCACCAACAGCAGAAGCACAGAACCTGCCTTCGGCATTGCATGAGTGAGTTGTCTCATCGCAGTGATTCCTTCCTGGTTGTGATGGTGAAATCCCCTATCACATCGGGGAACGTGGATTGAGGTAATTGTGATATGATTGTACCGCAGGCGGGAAATTCCTCTGGATAACACCTTAGGACCAGAGTGGCGCAGGCGATCTAATGGCGTAGAATCATGATGTTCGCGTGAGGGAAATGTTGCCGCGGGGAGAAGATCGAATGGAGAATTTCCCGGTATAAAGGAGTTTATCAAGGAGGTTTCCAGACGAAAAACCGGGAGTTTGTAATGAATAAGAACGGAAACACCGCTACATGATAACAAAATAACTCTCTATGTCAAGTCACGATTGCGGAGACTTCCTCCTCTTTCCAGGTCTTTCGCTGCATTTCAGGTTTATGGCACTGATCAGCTTCCTGGTCGGCACCCTGGAGAGATTTCGACCTAGTGGTTGAAATGAAGACCTCAAGATGTCGTAACCGAGCATTCTGTAGCTCTCAAACTGTGATTCGTCGAACCATTGATCGGTTGTCGACTGGTGGGGAAAGTCATTCATTTGCGCTTTATACCGCAACACGTCAGTTGGCTCATGGCCTGTCAACGATGCCTTGAGATACAGAAGTGTGCCGACCGGCGCTTTCGGATCAACCTGGTCGTATCGGATCTTTCCGACCGCGAATCGCTTCCTACTCATACCTGTTTCCTTGTCGGGTCTTATGGAGGAGACATCTATGTCAATATCGATTCCGAAATCAGTGCGACATTTCTCTATCGCATTCCCAAGATCGCCATAACTGGCGTTGCGATCTTCTCCCGCGTCGCTGGCAATAATGAGGCTACAGCGCCTCCGCACAAGCTCGTAGACCCCCAGATTCTCGAAATGACCACCGTCGGAAAGGTACACGTACCGGCTTGCATCATTCGTCTTGCCGAACAACTCGAATATAAGATAAAACAAGCCGATGGGGGGATCGTGCCGCCATTTCGGATTACGGAGATTATATCGGGGATTACCGAGCCACGACCCGAGCCGGACATTGAATATGGTCATCAAGAATGCCAGAGGGGCTGACGTATGGTACCCCATGTTTGGGCTGGCCGCCGCACCGGAGATGGCCATAACATTCCCGAGAGTAAGATCATCGCCATACCACTCGCTCCGTCGGAATCCTTTGTCCGCAAGGTTTTTCCTTGAGTGGATTTTTTCTTCCTTTTCCACAATGTGCTCGTAACCGGAGTACTGGGGAGTAAAGGCAAAGGAAGCCGCTTTTCGTTCTTGCCATGCCAGGTTGCTTCCTTTCGCCAGGTTCAGTGCGGCGTTGACGATCGGATAAGGACCCGTGAATTTGCCCGGGTTCTTGCCCGTGAGGAGATCTTGTATTCGAATATTGTCGTCCAGCGGATCGATGTTTGTGAACGGCTGCGGATTCCGCTTTTTGTTGGATGCTCCAAGGTAACAACGCACCAGGCGATTCCGATAGAGCGCGTGCATGGAGAAATCATTGACGCTGATTCGCCATGAGAGAAGAAACGCGGCGGAAAGAAACCCCATAACACATAAGAACATCATCAGCGGTGACTCTCCAACAACGTAATTCGCTATTCCATCCGTCACAATGATATCGGTAAACTGCTGTAAGACCAGTACGAGTCCCAGAACGAAAACATAGGGCGCCACCTTGCCAACAAGCTCCATCCATTTTGAGCCTCCCGGCTCCCCTGTCTTCGGGCTTCTTCCCGCAACGATTCCCGCAAGCGTTGTGAGTATCCACCCGGATAGTACGCCTGCTTTCATCCATTGCAGAAGGTAGCCGCCGCCAAAGTCCTGAAGCCAGCCAAAAAAGTCGCTTCCGTAGAGCGCCAACATGAAAAAGGCGGTGAGTGACAACGTGATGACGGCTATGTATGCACCCAGTCGACTCCACCATTCGCGTGCCTCTTCGGAGAATCCGCGGCCTGTGAAACCTATGTGCAAAGTCGCCACGACGGTCGAAACGAGGATGATCAGGGGGACGCCCAGGATAACGCCGCGAGGATAGTCGTTCGAAAATGCGGAGACCCACTCTGTAACAATCATCAAGAGAGGGCCACCGACACACCCGGCAATGAATCCGCTGAAAAGGATCACACCAATTTGCCATCCCTTTTTCGGATCTGCTGCTTCCGCGACTCCCTGCCGTGCATTCGTTGAGATCCGCCGATAAGGCTCCACAATCCATTTGTGATAGATCTTCTTGGTATTACCCGGGGAAGGGGAAGGAGGTGCCGGCTTCCCCCCGTCGGGTGTTTTCGATCTGAACAGGTAGCCCAGGAGGCTTCCAATCCCCCAGATCACGGCGTACACCAGCCCGGAGACCCATGCCCAGTCGTACCAGTTCGGCGATAACACCAGCTGGTTATTCCAGAGCCAGTGGTTCAGGAGGAAGGCCCCCACGAACACCGGTACTATGACTACAAACNNCTGGTCTGATAACGCACTTTGCCCGGGCTTTGATCTTCTGCAACCGTAATACTCGAGAGGTTCGCCACCATCCCACTCCCCGCAACGACGAACAGAAGCAGGGCGAAGATGATGGTCGCGTCACTGCTCAGGAAAGGAGCTGTGCGAGAATATAAATCTATGGTGAGGATTGGAATCACCAACATTGCCATCAGCGTGAACACGAGGATGATCAGGTTCAGGGTGAGGTTACGCAGATAGCTCACAATCACGGTCCAGACATCCATCCCCAGCAACCCCTTCCGTGGCGTGAGATAGTTGCTGTAATCGCGAAGGAACCGAATCTCATCAGGCTCTTGTTCGGAGGGGTTGCTGCGTCGACTCGGATCCAGCAACCGTTCCACTTCATTGAATGTGGGCGCGCGATTGATCAATGCCGTCAACCATGTCCCGATATACCCTCCGCCGGAGACCGTAGACAGGTAGTCTATCTTCTCCAGGATTCTGAACGATGCCAGTGCCTGCAAGACACCCAGGTTGAATGTCGCGCTGCGGATTCCGCCACCCGACAGTGCCAGGCCTACCAGGTTGGACTTGCTCGCTCTTGTAAAGATGTTCTTTGACACATTGTTTCCCCTGAAGTCCTTTGGTGCTGTCCTCAACAAATTGAGCTCAGCATCAAGCACCTCTTCGAAGTTCCTTAGCTCATCAGCCATGTTCTTCTCTCTCCCAATGATTGTGACGAGCCAATGTCAGCGGTTGTCGAAACGTCTCTTTCGTAAGCCGATTTTCGCTGCGATGCGTGGAAATTGAACCAGGGGAGACTCAAAGTGACCGGACACACCAGATCGCCGGCAAACCCGCAATTGCGCCTCATGGATCCGGAGGCGTGCCATGCTTACCGGAGTGTAACAAAAAGCAGCAGCATATACCAATTGCATTTGATTCTCGTCTTTCCGCCTTGTACCTTATCGCCGTTCCGGCTGCTCGTTATTGCCGCTAATATCAGGTACGATATGCAGGGTCCTCATGAACAGGATGCTTTTGTGTCTCGCTTGCTTCCTTTTTCTCGAGATAACCAGTCCCCCGGGGGCCGCCGTTGCCCAAACGAGCCAAGGCTCCGGGACGCCCGACGCACACCATAAACTGGCCCGGGACATATTCCAGGAACTGATCGAGATTAACACGACGTTGACCGTCGGCTGCACGAAGGCCGCCGAGGCAATGGCCGCACGGCTCAGGACTGCGGGCTTTCCAGAGACCGATATTCAAATGGTCGGGCCCCGGCCCCAGCATATGAACCTCGTCGTGCGCTATCGGGGAAAGGGCATCCTCCGCCCAATCCTCCTCATCTCACATCTTGATGTTGTCGAGGCCTTGCGGCAGGATTGGTCAGTCGATCCGTTCAAATTCCTCGAAAAAGACGGATACTTCTACGGTCGGGGAACGACGGACATCAAATGCGAAGATGCTGACCTGGTTGCGAACCTCATCCGACTCAAGCAGGAGGGGTATACTCCCAACCGTGATATCATCGTGGCTCTCACAGAGGATGAAGAGAACGGTGATGCAAACGGCGTTCAGTGGCTCCTTGCCAACCGCCGGGAACTCATCGACGCGGATTATTGCATAAACCCGGATGGCGGCGGCGGCGAGATCAGGAGCGGCAAGCCGGTCGTGATGGAGCTCCAGACAAGCGAGAAGGTCTATCAGGACTATCGTCTTGAAGCGAGAAACAAAGGGGGCCACAGCTCGCTCCCTGTGAAGGACAACGCCATTTACCGGCTGGCCGGCGCACTTACCCGCCTTGCGGCGTTCGACTTTCCCATAAAGCTCAACGAAACGACACGTCTGTTCTTTGCACGAAGTGCCGACCACGAGACCGGACAGATGCGGGTCGATTTGATGGCAATGGCGAAGACGCCGCTCGATACCGCGGCTGCGAACCGTCTGGCGCAATCTTCCGCATACCTCAATGCTCTGATGCGTACGACGTGCGTGGCAACTATGATGAATGGCGGGCATGCGGAGAATGCACTCCCGCAATCAGCTCGTGCCAATGTCAATTGCCGGATGCTTCCCGACGATACTCCGGAGAATGTGATCGCGACCCTCAAATCAGTAATTGCCGACACGCAGGTCACCATTACGCGCCTCGGCATGTCGACACAGGGACCCCTCTCTCCGCTGCGGAAGGACGTGATGGAACCGCTGGAAAATGTCACTTCAACAATGTGGCCCGGTGTTGTCGTCATACCGACCATGTCTACCGGCGCCTCGGACGGCAAACTCCTCCGGATTGCCGGGATTCCCGTCTATGGTATCTCTGGAATGTTCACGGATATCGATGATGTTCGTGCGCACGGGAGAGATGAGCGTCTCGGCGTGAAGGAGTTCTACAAAGGAGTCGATTTCATGTACCGCTTCATCAAGGTGTTGACGTCGGGATCGTAGGGTAACAACCCCTCTGTGCTCCCCCCCAAAGAAAGGTTACAACAATGAAGAATCTCACCTTCCTCGTCGCACTCTTCGTTTCATTGTTTTTCCTTGGCTGCGGACAGCCGGAGCCCCCTAAAACGAAGAAGGTCCCGACGGAATTTGTCGAATACGGGAAGAAACGCACCGACGACTACTACTGGCTGAACAACCGCGCCGATAGTTCGGTGATTCCACACCTCCGAGAAGAGAATGCGTACACCGAGACGATGCTCAAGCATACCGAGAATCTCCGGAACACAATTTACGAAGAACTCGTAGCGCGCATCGAGCAGAAGTACGAATCTCTGGCAACCAGAGACAATGGGTACTGGTACTACATCCGCTACGAGGAGGGGAAGCAATATCCCTTGTACTGCCGCAAAAAGGGGGATCCCGCCGCCGGCGAAGAAGTCTTCCTTAACGTCCCACAGATGGCTGCCGGGCACCAGATTTTCATGGTCCGCGGATACTCGGTGAGCCCGTCGAATACCCTGCTCGCATACGGAATCGACACGACGGGAAATCGCCAGTGTGCACTCTTCATGAAGAATATCGCGACGTCAATACTCTCACCGGAAGTCATTTCGAATACCAGCGGCAACTACGAATGGGCGAATGACAACACCACCCTCTTCTACGTCGTCAACGACTCCACGATCCGCGCTTACAAGGTGATGAAACATGCGTTAGGCGCCGACCCTGCTTCAGACCGTGAGGTGTACAGCGAACCGGACAGCACGTTCAGTGTCCGTCTTTCGTCGACTCGTGATCACAGGTACATTTTCATCGCATGCCAGAGCACGCTCACAAGTGAATGGCGGTACCTCGCCGCGGACCGGCCTGACGCCCAACCGCTTCTCATACAGCCGCGCCAGCATGACGTCCTTTACAGTCTCGAAGACCATGAGGGGGATAAGTTTTTCATATTCACAAACAGGGATGCCAAAAACTTCAAGCTCGTCAGCGCTCCCTTGCGCAACCCCGGGATCGGGAACTGGAAGGACGTTGTTCCCCACCGCCCCGACGCATTGCTTCAGCAGGCCGTTGTGTTCACAAAGTACATCGTGGCGCAGCAGAAGGTCGGAGGCCTGAGCCAGATCCTGGTCATTGACCGGAAAAAGCAGCAATCGCATTACGTGGACTTTTCCGAGCAGGCATACGTTGCGACCATGTACCCGGCTACCGATGCGTACGATCTCGACAGCATACGCTACGTCTATACGTCCCTCACCTCGCCGGGGTCGGACTATATGTACGACCTGGCGTCACGGCGGAAGGTGCTGCTGAAGCAGGAGAAGGTCGGGGGAGGATACGACGGCACGCTCTACGAGACCAAAAGGATCACGGCCACCGCCGGCGACGGCGTGAAGGTTCCGATCAGCATTGTCTATAGAAAATCCTTTTTCAAGCACGACGGCTCGAACCCGATGCTCCTTTATGCATACGGTTCGTATGGTGCGAGCACGGACCCGTACTTCAATTCATCGGTCATCAGTCTGCTCGACCGCGGATTCGTTTATGGAATCGCGCACATACGGGGGGGACAGGAGATGGGACGCCAGTGGTACGAGGACGGGAAGATGCTGAAGAAGAAGAATACGTTCACCGATTTTGTTGCGTGTGCGCAATACCTGCTGGACGAGAAATTCACCTCAAAGGAAAGGCTCTTTGCCAACGGCGGCAGTGCCGGCGGGATGCTCATGGGGGCCGTCACCAATATGCGGCCGGACCTCTTCCGCGGCGTACTGGCCGAGGTCCCGTGGATGGATGTCGTTACGGATATGGAGAACGCAAGCCTTCCGCTCACGACGCTTGAGTATGACGAGTGGGGTCACCCCGACATCAAGGAGCAATACAACTATATGTTGAGCTGGTCGCCGTATGACAACGTGAAGGATGCCGCATATCCCGCAATTCTTGCCACAGGCGGATTGAATGACACGCAGGTTCCGTATTTCTCCCCTGCCAAGTGGGTGGCCAAGGTACGAGAGCACAACACCGGCAAGAATCCCGTGGTATTCAAAGTGAACATGGGGGCAGGGCATTCAGGAGAGTCGGGCCGCTTCGAACGGCAGAAATTGACGGCATTGAAGTATGCGTTTATCCTGGATCTGGCGGGGAATTAGCGGGGCTCAATCCTTCCCTTGCGCGCTCAAGCAGTGTCGAATCCCATTCCGCCGCCCTGGACCTGCGGGTGTCGGGCGGCGGCGGGAAACCGGAGCCGGGTCAGAACGCGAGCCTGATGCCCGCGTTCGCAATGAACGAGCGGTTCTGGCCGATATCAACCGTGCTGAGCTTGCTCACATCGCTCAGCGACCATTCGTACTGGAGGTCGACGAAGAACATGAAAATGTCCAACCCTGCACCCGCAAATACACCCCATGTGGGGCTGGTGAAATCATCCTTCGACGCACCCGGGGCGTTTACGCTGGTGATGATGAAGGCCGACCCTCCTCCGAAGACGCGAAGCGCAAACGGCCCCTTCTCGTTCCCGATCAGATGGAAGCCAAAACCCACTGGAATCCGCACGCCGTTGATATCGTTCGTGAATTCCTGCTTCGTGCTTGTCGACGTGAACGCCATGCTCTTCGTGGCATAGAACAACCCACCTTCAAAGTAAAAATTCTGCCCGATCAAGATGGATCCTCCGACTTGCCAGCCGGCCCGACTCGTGACCTGGCCGTTGACGGGGTTTTTGGACACATCGCTGAAGGTGATGCCGATACCCGGCTTCAGCTCAGCCTGGGCAAGCGCCTGTCCGGCAACCAGCAAGGCGAGAACGAGAACCGCAATAGCCTGTTGAAGTATTCTCATCTGAAACCCTTTTTGTGATGAATGTTGGGAGAACTGGCAACTTGCGCGTGAGTATTCGGTTCCCCGATGGAAGAGCCGTTCGTATTGAACGTGATAAAGTGTACCTTACACAACTTCAGGATGAATCGGCTGAAGGGATGAAAGAGTGGTTAATCCCCTGGAGGTGGGATGTGCGGCTCGTTGGAGCGAGCCGAGAGCGTCGCCAGCGGCGTATACCTGTGTCGACGAGAAATTGCCGAGCGAGACAGGCCGGCGGCCACCAAACAGGCAGAGCAGGCGGTTCGATCGGAAACGCAAATACAGGCCGCCCTCGAGGCGAAGCTTTCCAGGATGGAGACCGACGCCGAGAAAAACATGACTGCGTTGAAGATCTCCGGGCTCGAAGATCTCCTGAAGCGCCAGGCCTCCCAGATTGAGGCAATGACAAAGCAACTCTCCGCGGCTCAGACGCAGGTTCAGGCCATGGCGGTGAAAGCTATTGAGGGTGCAGCGGGGATGAAGAGCACACCGGGTCAGTAAACCGAGGTTGTCGCGGCATCTCTGTATAATTCCTCAGGGAGACCCCTAACACACTCCTATTCCGTCCAGGCATGCATCACCCCCGGTCCTGGGGATGGGAAGAAATGGAAAGAGGGGAATGCACATGATCGGCAGGAAGGGTAACCGACGGCAGTTGAAGGCGACGGATACGCCGGTGAAAGAGAGGACAAAGAGGGGCGGAGTATCGCGCAGGCCCGCCGGGATGGCGTGGGTGGTGGCGGCTGACATGGGTTACGGCCACAAACGGGCTGTCTACCCCCTTCGGGAGATCGCGGAAGGAGGCATTATTTCCGTCGGCGAGAACGACGCCGCTTCCCGGACGGAAAAAATACTCTGGCGAAGGCTCCTGCGGATCTACGAGTCGTTTTCCCGTGCCTGGAGCATCCCTCTGGTCGGAAGATACATCTTCGGGATACTCGATGCATTTCTCAGGATACCGACCTTCTACCCGTTGAGAAACCTCTCCAGGAGCACATTCCAGGTGGAGCTTCTGGAGTCGTTCATCGACAAGGGGCTCTGTGAGGGAATGCTCGAACGGATCAAGGAAAAGCGGCTTCCCCTGATCACATCCTTTTACGCCCCCGCGATCGCGGCAGACAGGAAAGGGAGCGAGAAGGTCTATTGCATCATTTGCGACGCCGACCTGAACAGGGTGTGGGTCGCGCGTGATCCGTCGGAAAGCCGAATCGAGTATTTTGCCCCGTGCGGAAGGGTGGTCCAGCGATTGAAGGCGTACGGCGTTCCCGATGACAGGATTCTTCTGACCGGCTTTCCGCTTCCTCCGGAACTGGTGGGCGGAACCGGTATGGCCACGCTCAAGTCGGACCTTGGGCAGCGGCTGTTCTATCTCGACCCCAGGAAGCGTTTCTGGCCCCGCCACGGGGTGAACGTGGAACAGTTCCTTGGAGCGAAGAACTGCACATTCAAAGGGGATCGGACGCTGACGATCACCTACTCGGTGGGTGGCGCTGGTGCCCTCAAGGAGATCGGTGCCAGGATCGCACGGAGTCTCAGAGAGCAGATCCTTGCAGGCGAGGTGCGCCTCAACCTCGCGGCAGGCACCAAGAAGCCTGTCCAGCGGTTTTTCCAGGATGTGAAGGCGGAGATCGCCAACTCGGGGGACGGCATCCGCGTAATTTCTGCGGACACCATAGAAGAGTACTTTACAAAGTTCAACGCCGTGCTCAGGACCACCGATATCTTCTGGACCAAGCCGAGCGAGCTTTCATTCTACGCGGCGCTGGGAATGCCTATTATCACGACGCCGGCACTCGGGTCCCAGGAGACGTTCAACCGGAAGTGGCTGCTGGATATACAGGCGGGGATCCGACAAGAAAACCCCGACTACGCTCACCAGTGGCTCATGGACCTTCTCAATAAAGGCCGGCTCGCGGAGGCCGCATGGTCCGGCTTTCTGAAAGCGCGGAAACTCGGGACCTACAAGATTATCGAAGTTCTGCAAACCGGCGCGATGAAGCACGAATTATCGCCCATCGAGCGGTGAGCCCGGGCCCATGCGCGATGCCCTCCTCTTTTCCTTGGTCATTTTGTTGACTGTATCAGCTGATCGCCCATCCATACTTTTTTCATCCCATTCGGAACCTTTCCTACCGTACATCTGTTCCCAATGCAACTGTCCAACCTATTGCGGATTCACTTTTCCCGGCTGTTGAGCTTCCACTCTGAAAATCTACCAGCGTACGATCATCCCGAATTCGTTACATCGGTTGTTTCTCATTACCCGCCGCCGAATAACGGCGATGACCCATCCACATTATTAACGGAGTCGTCCATGAAGCTTCTATCCATCCTTTTTGCGGCAGCTCTGATTGTGTCGCTTTCTTTGCCGGCGCAAAGTGCAGCCCAGGGACTTCCCTACACAGAAGGAAGCGTCTGGAGCGTCGGCTTTGTTAAAACAGTACCGGGGATGACGAATGACTACTACAGAAATCTCGCAGACAACTGGCTGAAGATGAATGAAGCGGCAAAAAAGGAAGGATTGGTGCTTTCATACAAGGTTCTCTACGGACCGCCGGCAAACACCGAGGACTGGGATATCATGCTCATGATCGAATACAAGAACATGGCGGCGATGGATGGAATGGCAGAAAAAATGGAAGCACTCAGCGGAAAACTCCTGGGCTCGCAGGATCAACGAAAAGTGGGCGCCATGAAGCGGAATGAGATCCGAACCATGATTGGGGGGAAACTCGTGAGGGAGATCATTTTAAAGTAGCTTTGGGCTTCCGGAATTTGACCTTCAGTATTGAAGCTTTCAACATATGGAGAGTCGGCTCTGTCTGTCCCGGATGGAGCCGGCTCTCTTTGCGATCATAGTAGCCACCAAAGGAAACCGCTTATGACTCACACGGCAGGTGTCATTTCAGGTGAGATCTCCAATTCTCCTGTCAGTACCAGACTCCGGTTCTTTGCGCTGATTGCGATTGTCCTGCTCGGTTCGCGGCATGCGTTGGGAGACGGTCCATCCGAGCTCGCAGGTCTCCGCGCGCTCTACCCATCGCTCGACTCCCTGTATATTGATCTTCACAAGAACCCGGAGCTTTCACTCCACGAGGAGAGAACCGCCGCGAAACTTGCCGCCCGGCTGCGAAACCTCGGCTTCGAGGTGACGGAGCGCGTCGGTGGATTTGGCGTCGTCGGCGTCCTCAGGAACGGGGCGGGACCGACCGTCATGGTCCGGACTGATATGGACGCTCTCCCGATCAAGGAGCAGACCGGGCTCCCCTACGCCAGCACGACAACTGTCAAGAACGATGCCGGCGGAACCGTCCCGGTGATGCATGCCTGCGGCCACGACATCCATATGTCGTCGTGGGTGGGTGCGGCAACGTTGCTTTCGCGGACCAGGGACCGGTGGCACGGGACTCTTGTCTTTGTGGGCCAGCCCGCCGAAGAGGTGGTCCAGGGCGCCGAGAATATGATAAAGGACGGGCTGATGACCCGCTTCCCGAAACCGGACTTCGTGATTGGCCTGCACGACACCCAGGTTCTCCCTGCCGGCCAGATCGGCGTGGTCGCAGGGCCGGCATATGCCGCCTCCAATGCCGTCGACATCAGGTTCTTCGGCAAGGGAGGACACGGGGCCGCGCCCCATCTCACGATCGATCCTTTGTTGATCGCCGCCCGGACCGTCGTGACGCTCCAGACGATTGTCTCGCGTGAGGTGAACCCGTTTGACCCGGCGGTGGTCACCGTCGGCACATTCCACGCGGGCACGAAGCGGAACATCATCGCCGATGAAGCGAAACTCGAGCTCACCGTTCGCTCTTTCAAACCTGAAGTGCAGAAGCACCTCCTTGCCGCGATTGAGCGCATTGCCAAGGCCGAGGCGGCAGCCGCTGGTGCTCCACGCGAGCCCGAAGTGGTGGTCGACGCGCACGAGGCATCCGAGGTCGTGTTTAACGATCCTGTCCTGGCGGCCAGGTTGACAACTGCGCTCCGCCGCGGTCTCGGGGATGCAAACGTGGTGCCCGGCCAACCCGTTACTGGCTCCGAGGACTTCGGGGTGTTCGGCCGGGTTGCCGGCGTCCCGTCAATCCAGCTCTCGATAGGCGCCGTTGAACCGGCCCAGTTCGCCAGCGCGAAGTCGGCGGGAACGACCGTTCCGGGTCCCCACAGCCCGCTGTTCGCACCTGACCGGGAGCCCACCATCCGGACCGCGGTCGCAGCCTTCACACTCTCGGCTCTGGAATTGGTTGGTACGCCGGCTGGAGGAAAGTGAGTTCGTTCGTTACAAGCAAGGCCCGGGTTTGCCGGGCCTTACTGCTTCAGGAAGGATCAACGTCTGGTGGGTTTCGCGGGGCCGTTAACGGGCCGGAGAGAGAAGCTGCATAGACCGCCCGATCGACTTTGCATCGACGAGCCGATCCGCGACAAACCTGTAAACAGTTACCGGCGGCTCAGCCTGACCCCGAACACAACGACTCCCACGAGTATCCCGACAAGAAGCAGAATGAGGGCCGCGGTTCCTAACATGTTTGCGCTGGAGGAGATATGGATGCGTATCTTCTTGTCCTCTGAATCGACCTTCCGGTTGCTCGCAAACGCCTCGGTCTTGATCGTCGTCTCGTAGTCTCCGACGCTCACGTCGGGGGGCGGGATGATCGTGACCGCGATCGTCTCCTCCTTCCCCGGGAGGAGCGAGGGGACCAGGTCGGGGATGATCGCGGAGTTCCAGTTGAGGGGCGATTCCGCCTGCACCTTGATGTTATCAAGACGCCGCGTCCCGTCATTGTACACCGTGAGATTCATCTGCACCCGTTCGTTGGGGCGCAGCTCCTGATAGAAATTCGCGGCCCTCACCTGTATCCTCCCCACACCACGCGGGACAAGCTCGAGCCTGATATAGCTGATGTTCATCCTGTCCAACTCAGCTGCGGTGTACTTCTTTTCCTTATCAGCGACCTTTTCCGCCTCTGTACGCGGTATGGCCGCGGCAAAAAACGTGATCGGCGCATCGATCATGAACGAAGTGCTGTCGTACCTGTCGGGAAGGTAGACGGCAAGCGCGATCTTCCTCGAATTGATGTCCTGTGAGAATTTTACCTGTGAGAGCCGGGCGTTTGTCGGGTCCTCGAGGAAATCACAACTGATCTGCCGCGGGAGGTTGAACACGTCGAGCTTGTACACATTGTCGGAGCTGGAGAAGAGCTCCAGCGTGAGGTTGTAATTCGCCCGCGCCCCGAGATCCGCTTCCTGGGAGAACTGCTCGGAGCTGATCAGGACGCGGTTGGCGGATTCGTCCTTCTGGAGGAAGATCTTCTTTTCGTCGGTTTTGTCACCGTACACGCACTTTACCGTCACATTGTCCAGGTCCTGCAGGAGGAAAAAGTCCACGGCGATGGGTTTGTTGAACGGCATCGATTCGATTTTCGCCTCGTACGGCTTGCTGACGATCGCTTTTGCGTCATTGAGGAGTGAGACGTAGACGTTTGCAATCCGGTCCGTCCTTATCCCTTCGAAATCTTCGAGCTCGATCTTTCTCCCCTCGATGAGCCCCCCGGTAGTGTTCCGCATTGTAAGGCGGACACGCTTTTTCCCGTCTTTCCCCTGGTACTTTATCCCGTTGTCGATCGTGATATGGGGCTGCTCGAAGGCCAGCGAGAGAATGGCCTGCTGGTACGTGATCTGTGCCGCCTTGAACGACGCTTCAGACTGGCTGTAATCCCGCTCCGATATCAGCCCTTTGTCATGAAGCAGTTTTTGCCGCTGGAAATCCTGTTTCTGCATCCTGTAATCGCTCTGAGTTTTCTCCAGGTAGAGCGACTTGAACCTCTCGTCGTTCGGGTTATAGAGCATCTGTGCCGCCGCCAACTGCGCGATAAGGAGCGCCAGCCCGAGGCATGCGGCCCTCCCGCGCCGCCGGGCGGGCGACCTGTCAGGCGCGGGAATGGAATGCCGGTATCCCGCGGGCAAGCCGACCCGCGCGGGAACCACATGCCGCTTGCCGGCGCGCGCCCCGCGTGGTGCAGGGATCATGCGTGGCCGTTCGATCTCACTTCCGGGGATTCGGCGTCTTCTTCTCATCATAACTCCCTGTTAACGGACATCGTAGCGCTGGAAGCCGACAAAAGCTGCGGCAAAGAATATCAAATTAAATGCGATCAATACGCCCCACTGCGGGAGATCGGGCTCGACTCTCTCCAGAAGCCCCGCAGGCCGGTACTGGAACCGGGGTCGCGCCCGGAGGTCAAGGTAATCATTGATCTCGAACGATGGGTCCCGTTCCATTGCCTTTTTGTACTGCGCGTCCGCATACGTAGCGAGCGCGCGATCGTATTCGCCCACTTCCCGGTCCCAGTGGTCTTCGGCTTCGATCCCCGTTTCTGTAAGGCCAATCGCGATGAACACGAAGTTGGACAACGGGGAAGCAGATGTCAGGACTCCGGCAAGCTTCTCCTGGACTCGCGACCTTTGCAGAAAGACCTTCTCGATTTTGTCGTACTTCGCTCCCTGTTCTCTGTTCGTCACGGCGATAATGTCCTCCCATCCCCTCGCATACAGTCTGTATCGTTCGTCGAGCGCAGCGTCAGACTTCAGCTTCTCCTGGAGCTGATTCTGGGGGAGACCGATGATGTCTCTCAGATCGGCGAACCTGCTTTCGATCATAGCGTCTCTTCGTTGCACCAGTATGGCGTCCCTTTCCCTGTCCGTGATCATATACCGCTCCTGGGCAAGCTTTGTCGCGGAGGGGATCGGATAGAACTGAGCGGCAAGGAACGGGCCGGCGTTCGGAATCACGAGGACGAGGATCACCCACGCAAAGAGGGATTTCAGTATTGCCTGACCGGATGTGTGCGACCGGGTCGAAAAGAACAGCCCTATCCCGTAGAACGCAGAGACGTACAACCAGGAGGCTCCGAGGAGCATTGCGAAGACGGAGAAATCCGCCGGCCGTATCTGAATCGAAGGGCTGAGGGCAAGGAACAGCATGCCTGCAAGCACGCTGATCGTGAAGGGGATGACAAGACTGACGAGCCCCCCCAGGAATTTGCCGGTGAGTAGTACCTTCCGGGAAACCCCCGCACCGAGTATCTGCCTCAGGAGGCCCGCTTCCCGCTCTCCGCTTATCGCGTTGTACGAAAAGAGTATGGCGACGAGGCTCATGATGACCGTCACGATGCTGACGAAATCAAGGCGGGAGAGAAGCGCCGGGACGGGGTTGCTTATGAAGTTGTCCTGATGGGCCTCCCTGTCGATACCGAGGACGAGTGCCTGGAGATGGGCTGGGCCCCGGCTTATGGCTGACATCCACCCCAGCCTGTTGATGTGTCCGAATTTGCCAATGAACTCATCCTGTTGCCGGACCCTGCTCTGGTAGTCCAGGACCTGCTCCTCGTTGCTCCGGTTAAGAACGGCGATTGAGGAGACCATCAACGCAAGGGAGACCCCGCAGGCTGCAATGAACCGCACGTTCAGAAGGTTTTCGTGGAATTCCTTACGTATGAGGTGGAGAACCATATGAGTCCCTCCGTGATTCTGTCCCGTCCGCGCGGGGCACGCAGTGAAACCGCCTACCGCGGGTCATACCGCATGAACGAAACGACCGAGAGTGCGACAAAGATTCCGGGAATGATCAGCAACAGCAGAGCGTCGGGGAGCGCGACGCCGGTGATTTGTTCTCCCGGTGTAGAAGGACGGAATTGAAATTGCTCGACCTCCCCCTTTTCGAGCCCACCGAACCTGTTGAAATTCCTTTCGACGAACATCCAGATGGCGTCCTTGATCCGGATGTCCCTGTCAATCCCCGTGTTCGCCAGCTCTGTCGCCAGAAAGGAAAACGCTCCGGATGGGGAGCACCGGACGAGGGTTCTTGTCAGCTCGATGAGCCGGTTGAGTTCCGGCCTGTAACTCTGGAACAGGTGGTTGTTCGTCTCTCTGATCTGGATCATGATCCGTGAATAATCCTTATCCTTTGCGTTCTTCATCTGCTGCTGTGTCTCGTAGATCGACTGAATCGTCGAGAGCCGCGTTTGCATCTCGACCCGGTCGGCGGGCGGAACATCACCTATCGCCTGCGCAACCGTGGCCCCCATATTGGGGACGACGAACACCAGGAGAACCCAGGCCGCAAGCCCGACCATCATCGAGGTGGAGCTTCTATTGACGAGAGATGAAATCAACGTCCCCAGCGCAATAAACGATGCGACGTAAAGGGTCGAACCAGCGAGGATTAACGCCAGCCTGATCCAGTACTCTTCCCCGGCCCTGACATCCGGAAGGAGCGACACGACAATCGATGAAACCAGGAACAGTACGAAAAACGGGACAAACACAAGCAGGAATCTCCCGGTGAGCTTGCCGAGCACAACAGAGGCTCTCCTGGTATGCCCGGCAAGCATGAGCTTCAGCGTCCCCTGCTCCTTTTCACCGCAGACGGCATCGAACGAAAAGAGGAGCGCAATGAGTGAGAGGATGACCCTCGTGACAAAGAGCATATCCGGCATGCTGAAGAGGGAAGAGACGCGGTTGATCGACTGCTGATTCGGCTGCACTTCGACCCCGCGGGAGGAAAGCTGGTAGAGCCGTCCGGCGTTCGCATCGAGCCCCCTGGCGAATATCGAGAGCGGTTCGGGGGGAAGTATGATCTTGTCGGTTTCTTTGGGCCCGGGGCGGAGTATGTTATAGTTCTCCACGCGCAGGTGATAATCGCCGTAGGAGACGATAATGCTGATGAGCATCATCGAGAATATCAACCCGATCAGGACATAGAACCTGTACGTGTTCAGGTTCTCGAGTATCTCTTTTCTTACGATCTCCGTCATCGAAGGCTATTCCTCATTACTATCGATAAGGGTCCCGGAACCCCCGGTCCGATTTCCCGGTTCGGTTTCCGATCAAGGCTTACAAGATTCAGGCGGGTGTCGCCGGCTCTACGTCCCGGGCGCAGGGGCGACATCCTGCCTGGCAAAGCGCCAGAACGCGACCGCGAACGCGATAATCGTGTACAGGAAAAGGAGGAAGACGTCCCAGAATGCCGCTGCGATGCCTTCGCCGGCTGACGGGAGAGTATCCCGGAACATCTTCGCCGGCCCCGGATCAACTGTGAGCTCAGAGAAGTTATTTCCCCCGCACTGCCAGGGGACAAACCTGTGCTCGCTTTTCGGGTCGTTTTTGTCCGCCTCGATGATCGCCTGGAGAAACCCCTGCCGGTAACGGACAGCGTTGTCCACAAAATGGGTGAGCCGGAACGTCCCTCCCCCCACGATCCTCTCGGCGGCATACGAAAAAGCGGAGGCAGGCGACACCCTCGTCAGGTCCCGCCCAAAGTCCACCTGCGCGACGAGCGAGCGTAGGTAGGAGAGGAGCAGGTGTTCCCGTGCGGTTTCCCTTTCAAGCTTGACAGAGGCGACCTGGTCAGCGCTCATCGTGGAAGTGAGCGTATACCTGTCGGGAATCTGCAACCGGGCCTCACGTATCTGACGGGGCGTCGGCGCGCTCCCCGTCAATCCGGCGAGTGTTCCGCCCAGGTTCGGAATCACGAATACCAGAGTCATCCAGGCGAACAGAAACGCAACGGCGGAAAGAACAGGACCCCGCGTGAATACAGAACAGAGGAGGCCCGCAAACACGAATACGGAAAGGAATATCATGCTCAGTAACCCGAACAACGCTATTTTCACCCAGTCTTCGGCGCCCAGGGGGACGGTTCCCACCAGTTCCAACAGGATCACACCGGCGATCAGCGAGACGACGAACACGGTGGCGAGCGCAAGGAGTGCCGCCAGATATTTCCCCATAAGAATCGTGGCCCTGGAGACGGGGTTGGCAAGAATCAGCGTGAGCGTACCGTCCCGCCGTTCCCCGGATATGCTCTTGTACGTCAGCAGACCCGCGCCGAAACTCAAGAGCACGGTGATCAGGTACGTCCAGTCCGTCCCGCCGGAGGAGTTCAGGATGTCCCCCGGCTCCACGCCCCTCTGAAGCGACGCGACTCCGTGAATTGCCATCGAAGCCTGATCGGGAAGCTCGCGTTCCCCCGTCGCAAAGAGGAATCCCAACGGAGACGGAATCGCGCGAACGGCGGCACCTCCCTGGCAGGCGATCCAACTGAGGTGGACTTTGCCGTCCTGATCCACGAGCCCCTCGACATACTGCGGATACTGCTTCCGCTCCCGCGCATAGTGCGCCGAAAAGACCAATACGGATGTGATCATCAACAGAAACGTCAGCACGAACATTGCTGAAAAGCGAAGACTCATCAGGTGGTCCAGGAGTTCCCTTTTCACGACTGTCCACAACATAGCATGCTCCCTTGGTGTAATAAGCCGGTTCAACTCAATTCAATTCAGGGGATAATGGCGCACCCGGAGAATCGAAAGGACGAGGAAAAGCAGACAGAGAGCAAAAAGGAACAGTGCGTCCGGGAGAGCACCCTCCACCCGTTCCGCCGCCCCGCGCATGCCCACGGCGGGAGAAGGCATTGCACTCAGGTCGAGCGGCGAGACCCGGTCCCAGCTCAATATCTTCTCGACGGCTTGTTCTCCCTGCTTTTCAATGAGACTCTGCCAGTACTTCTGATTGCTCTCTGTGGGCTGGACATCAGGATAGTCAAATACTCTCGTGAACCATGCGGGGGTCCCGGACCTCGGGCGGAGGTACGCCATCATCATATCCCTGTAGAGCCGGGCCTTCCGGACGACATCATCAAAGCTGTCGACGTCGGTTCCGGCAACGGCCTTAACGATGTTGTCATACGCAACACAGAGCGAGGGACGGATGAGGTTGTCCCGCGTCCGCCCCCAGCTCCTGAGAGCACGGGCATATGATTCTACGACGCGGAATCGATCCTCCGCGAACTGAAACTTCATCGGTACGACTTTCTGGTTGTACGCGAGCCGGTTGTACGCTTCTTCCTGAGTGATCCCCAGAAAGGACTCACCTTCAAAGGGATTGGTGCTTACATTATTCCAGGGACCGATCTGCCTGTAGTCGATCCGGCCAAGGGCCTTCATGAACTCGGTGCTCGCACGCTCCGACTCGCTTAACATGTTCTCCCTGAGGCCGAGTGGACGGAGATATTCCGCGACGAATCCCCCCCCCGCCGGTATCACGACGGCAACCGTTACCCACGCCAGAAGGAGATACATCAGACACGACGACGACTCCTTCGCATAGAGCGAGAGGAACATCGCGAGGGCGAGAAAGCCCGAGAGAAAGAGAAGGGAAGCCAGGTACACGAGACCCACGCCCGCCCAGACCGACGCGTCAAAAGAGAGCGCGGGATGGAGCGCCCAGAGGATCATGACTTCCAGGAACCCGACCGTCAGGGGTATCGCCAGCGTGAGGAGGGCCCCCAGGTACTTTCCTGCCAGCAGATGACTCCGTCCGGCTGAAGAGCTCAGGAGCAACTTCAGCGTCCCCTGTTCGCGTTCACCGCTGAAACTGTCAAAGACAAGGAGCACGGCGAACAGACTCAGTATTGTGCTTATGACGAATCCAAGGTCGATGGAAGTGAACATCCGGAGGAGCGGATTGCTCGGCTGGCTGCTCGTCCCCGAGAGCCCGATGGAGGCGCTCCCTCCCGCCTCGTCGATCAGAGAAGGAACATGGTACGGGGATACCTGAACGGCTGTCGGCAGGTCCTGCGAGCCCCGGCTGAAGACGGAAAGGGGTGAAGGCGGAATGTCCACCACGACGGCGATTGTCGAGTACACTTTCGTCTGGGCAAGAGCTTCCCGGTGTTCCTGCACGTCCGCAATGTACTTCTGCACCCTGGCAGCGTAATCTTCGACGAGGACGTACCCCACTATTCCCATCATCAGTGCGCTGACGACGAGCCCGATCAGAAACCTCAGGCTTTGCAGGTTGACAAGCAATTCCTTCCGTGTGATATGCCAGATCATGTATCTCCTGTCATGCTGTGGTCTTTCGTGTATCGTCCCCGAACCGGACTGGTGGAAAGGACGAGACAGGCCTGGGCTTAGCTGACCTCCATGTACTTCAGATACAGTTTCTCCAGGTCCTCGTACTTCAGGTCCTCTTTGGTTTTCTCCATGATCAGGACCCCCTCTTTCATGATCCCGATGACATCGGCGATTTCTTTCGCCCGGAACACGTCGTGCGTCGACATGAGTATGGCCTTTCCCTCGCCCCGCAACCTGAGCAGGAGTTCCACGAACTCCGCTCCGGCTTTCGGATCCAGCCCCGATGTCGGCTCGTCCAGAAGGAGCGCGGGGGACTGTTTGAGTATCGCGATCGCGATGCCGAGTTTCTGTCTCATCCCCTTCGAGAATGTCTTGACCCTCTGTTCAAATGCCCGTTCGGGGAGGCCTACCTGTCGCATCACCATGTAGTACTCCTCTTTGCCGAGGTTCTTTCTTCCCGAAAGCTTCGTGAAGAAGTCCAGGTTCTGGCGCGCCGTGAAGTTTCCATACAGCATGACGTTTTCCGAGACATACGCCGCGAACTGCTTCGCGAGGAGGGGTTCCTTCGTGCAGTCTTTTCCGTTCAGCAGGGCCGTCCCGCTCGTCGGTTCGATGAAATTGAAAAACAAGTTGATCGTGGTGGTTTTGCCGGCACCGTTTGCCCCGAGAAGACAGTATATCTGGCCCGGCAGGATGTTGATGTTGAGGTGGTCGAGCGCGAGGAGACCGTCCTCGTAGCGCTTGGTCAGATCGATGGCTTGTATCATGGCGACTGATGCTCCTGGGTTGTTGTGCGCTCCGCGGATCCGGAAGCTTGCGGCTGCAAGTCCCGTGCCCTGAGGGAGAAACGGATTAATTGTGGTAGTTGGAGAGGAGAATCGGAAAGGCGGGTAATTGATTACACAGAGGCGGGAAGTCCCTTACCCAACAACTGGGTCAGCAGATTATCCTGCTAGGGCGCATCGGGCTTCTCTTCGAATCCGTATTGCTGCATTTTGTTAAAAAGTGTCTTCCTGCTGATCTTGAGCCGGCGGGCAGTTTCGGTTCTGTTCCAGCCGGTCCGGTCCAGGGACTCAAGTATGATCTTTTTCTCGGCCTGTTCTGAAAGGATTTTAATATACGGCTCTAATCCCACTGCTGGATCCCACTGTGCGGTACTCCGGTCGCCGTCATCCGCAATGAAATTGATATCCGCCTCCTGGATCATGTCCTCCGACGCATTGAGCAGACCGCGCTGGATGGCATTTTCCAGCTCGCGGATATTCCCGTTCCAGGGGTGCGACTCAAGCAGACGAAGAGCCCCTTCAGAGACTCCGGAAACCCGTTTCCCGAATACAGTCCCGTACTTTTCGATGAAGTGAAGGGCATAGAGGGACATATCCTCCACGTGGTCGCGAAGGGACGGCATACTGAGCTTGAGGACGTCAAGTCTGTACAAGAGGTCTTCGCGGAACCTCCCCTCCCTGACGCGTGTCCCGAGATCTTTGTTTGTCGCCGCGATGACGCGTACATCGACCCGGATAGGACTCGAAGAGCCGACGCGTGAAAATTCTTTCTCCTGCAGAACTCGCAGGAGCTTCGCCTGCGATCCTGTAGACAATTCGCCGATCTCGTCGAGGAACACCGTCCCACCGTTTGCTTCCTCAAATGCCCCGGTTTTCTGTTCGTGGGCGTCGGTGAATGCCCCTTTCTCATGCCCGAAGAATGAACTCTCCATAAGCTGTTCGGGAATGGCGGCGCAGTTGATGACAACAAGAGGCTCCCCTCTTCGTTTGCTCTCAAGATGTATCGCGCGTGCGGCAAGTTCCTTTCCGGTCCCGCTCTCCCCGCAGATGAGGACCGTGGCGTCTGTCCCGGCGAGCTTCTGTATCTGGGCACGTGTGTCCCGCATGAGATCGCTGTCTCCCAGGAGGGCACGGAGCCCCTCCTGCGCCCCCAGCTTCGCCCTGAGCCGCTCAATCTCATTTGAGAGCCTGACCAGATCACTCGCGCGCCGTACGACCATCAGGAGCTGGTCGTTGTCGAACGGCTTTGTCAGATAGTCGTACGCTCCGCTTTTGATCGCCTGGACGGCAGACTGTATCGACCCGTGGGCGGTAAGAATGATGGCAGCGGCGTGCGGGACCCTCTCTTTAAACCGGCTGATCGTTTCGATCCCGTCCATGCGAGGCATCTGAAGGTCTACGATAAGCACGTCCGGCCGGAATGCCGCTCCTCGTTCAAGGGCTTCAATGCCGTCGCCTGCTGTTTCGACCTGATACCCTTCGCCGGCGAGTATCGCCGCCAGGATAGTGCGGATCCTCTCTTCGTCATCGACGATCAGGATCTTCGTGTCAGAGACTCGTGTCATTGTACCTTGCGACCGGATTTCATATTTCATCGGTGTGATTCATACTTCGCTCATCAGTTTTTTCGCCTTCCTCGGCAGCCGGATCGTCACGCTCGTTCCGTGGGACGATGGATCGGTTTTGCTCGCGATATCGATCTCTCCTCCATGCCCGTGCACGATCCCGTACGTGATTGAGAGCCCCAGACCCGTTCCGTTTTCCTTGGTTGTAAAGAACGGATCAAAGACCCTCCGAATAGTTTCCTCCGGCATCCCGGGACCATTGTCCGACAGCGTGACCCGGACCGAATCGATGGACTCCTCCCTCTTTCCATCCGGGCGGTCCGCCAGGTGGACGGTGATCGTCCCTCCCCCCGGCATCGATTGGACGCTATTCAGAAGTACATTGAGGAACACCTGCTTTACCTGAGCCTGGTCCGCCTCCACAGTCGGATCGCCGATCCTCATCTCCTGATTGACGGCGATTCTGTTTCGTTTTAGTTCCGGGTCGAGGAGCAACAAAGTCTGCTGGAGTGCTTCACGCAGATCGACCCTGCTCAGGTGCAGTTCCGAAGACTTGCTGAGCGACAGTAACCCCCTGATGATGCCGTCGATCCGGTCCACTTCCTCAATAACACCCTCCACGTAGCCATGTTTCTCCGGCGGAAGATCCTTTTTCAAGAACTGAACCGTGCTCCGGATCGAAGTGAGCGGATTGCGAATCTCGTGGGCGGCTCCCGCGGCGAGTTCTCCGACAGTCGCAAGTTTGTCGGCGTGGAAGAGCTTTTTGAGCCTTTCCTCCTGAAACTGCGTCATCACCGCATTTTCTACGGCGAAAGAGGCCTGGCCGGCCAGCATCAGAAGAATGTCGATTTCAGCCCGGGTGTAGCCGGTTCCATCTTCCTTGTCGGAGAGGAAGAGCATGCCCGTGAGTCTGTTCAGTGCGATAAGCGGAACAACAAGCGCCACCCGGTGCGTCTCAAGGACCAGCTTCTCTTCGGGGGAAAGGAATTCGAATACTCCCCTGTCGACCCGCACGTTCAGAAGGGACTGGTTCACATTCAGCCACCTGACAAGGGGATTGGACTCGAAGAATCCGAAAAGGGCTGCGCTCTGCGCGTCTAATCCGCGGGCCATCATCCCGGCATAGCGCCTAGTGATCGGATCGAACAATGAGATCGTGACAGTCCCGGAGCAGAATATTTCCCTCATCCGGGCGCAGAGGATTTCAAGAAGCTGGTCGAGCCCAACAATCATGTTAAGGGATTTCAGGAGCTCGGCGGCGGAGGCCTGGAGGTCCCTGCTTCTCCGCCTCCCGGGTGCGCCCCTGTGCGTATCTTCGATTGATTTCATGCCACGTCATGCACGAGTCAATTGTGCGGGTAGTCTACTGGTTCGGTCGGTCGTACATTTCGCTCTGGTTTACAGCGCCAGCGTGAGTAGCGCTGGTCCGACGGCTTCAGGAGAAATCCTGTAGCCGTTTCTATCGAGACATTGCAATTCTCAACCGCGTGCGAGGATTGTCGAATCGAACTGCCCCAGAGTTGCGCTCATCAAATGGAGCCCGGCGGCTGAGGCTTGCCATGCCTTCCATCCACTGGAGAGTCTCCAGGTACTCTTTGTGCTTCGGATTGCGCAGAATCCTCCGGAGACGGGCATACCCTTCAACGCCTCCACAGTCCTCGGGCGGGCAGGGCTGTAGGCCATCAACGCAGCGGGGATATTTCACACCATCCTCCCGTGACAACAATCCTTCATTGAGGACTTCATGCTGCCAATCGTCTCCGAAATCGTAATCGTACCGCGATTTTAGGCCCGGTTCTGTGAAGTACTCACTGAGTTTCACAGTGACTCCCGAGTAAAACGGATGATCATCCGGCGGCTCGATCGGTATCCCAATCTCGATCCGTTTTCCATCGCGCTCAAAGAAGAATGCGTGCACATGAGAGTCGAGCCAACCCATCGAGTCCTGTATCGCTACGTGCAGGTCCCAGAAGCTGTAATCAGCAGGGACCTGTATTCTCCTCCAAACGCGGGGAGAGACCCCAAGGAGTGTGATCTTAAACTGATATACAAGAGAGGGCTTTTTCATTGCGTGGGATTAGCCTCCGATCTCATGAGTGAAACGCAGGCAGTTGCCGTCCGGGTCCTTGACATACATTTCACGGTTACCCCAAGTCTGATCCGTCGGGTGCAGATCGATCGGGATACCTTTAGCAACCAATTCAGCATACAGCTCATCCACATCGTCAACAAGGAGGAAGACCACGCCTCCGGAGACTCCATCCCCCGAAAAAGAAGAAACGGAGTGTTTCTTGACGGCATTAAAACTCCGCTTTTACATTAGCCGTTCCACTGAAATCCTTTATCAGTATCGATTCCGTAACGGAATCATACGTTCCACCCGTTACCTTGATCGCTCTTTTCCCTTCGGGATGGGGAAGACGAATGATCACATTTCGAGGCTTAAATCCGGAATTGCAGGAAATGGCCGCTTCAATGAATCCGGCTTCCGTTTTCGCATTTACGTGAAGAGAGATTGGACCAAAATAACTGCCCACGTTGTTGAGTGTGATCTGCTTCCCGTCTTCCATCCATTTGCGCGGTATTCCGGGGAGTAGTTTTAAAGTCTCCCCTTCCTCGAGGTACAGCATCCACCTCGTTTCCATCAGGAACCACGCTTGTTCATGCGTTTTATGCTGACTGACCTGGAAGAGATGTTCCCAAAAAGTGTAAGTTTCGCGATCGGCAAGTGCCGAAAAGGTGTTGTAATAAGTCTTCAGAAATGGCTTTACCATGCCGAGCTTCAACTGAACCCAGTCATGACGGCTGTAATAGGGTTGGCTGAACGCCGAATTGCATTCATAGAATAATTCACTATGGTAGTCCAGCATCATTCTTGAAACCTGCTCTTCAGGGGAGAGGACTTCACAAAAAACAAGATAGAGCGGACCCAGCAAAACATCGGGTGTGGTAACAGTGCCATGCGAGAAGTACGTATCGGGAATGATATGCAGCGCCCTTGGGCCAATTGCCTCAGTCCACGGCGGCACGGTGGGAGACCACCTGCCATCGCCAAGAGGGATAACCGGCGAATGGGAGATGCTATTCATTAATGAGACGCGGATATCTTTTTTCCATGCATCAGCCTCCTGTGCAACTCTATTTGATTGATCATGATCCACATCCTTTAACATTTCCGCCACGCGGCTGATTCCCAGATAGGCATAGGCGTTGAGCATATACTGGTGGTACGGGTCATTAGGGTCAGCAACTTTCCCTGCAATCATTCCGTAACCCTTCCCCTTCAGCTCGGCCCTTTTGTAGTCCGATCTCCATCGGAACAAGAAGTCGCATGCTTTCAGCAATTTCGGTTCGACCAGTTTTACCCATTCTTTATCCCTTGTGTAACGATAGTACTCACCCATGCTCCACAATGCAGCACCGGTTTCCACCATATATCCCCCGAAATTCTGAATCATCCCATCATCGTGCTGCTTTTCCAAAAAGAACATCAGGGACCTCCGGGCAATATCCGGCAATCCCATGGAATTGTAGAACTGGACGATCGGAGAGCTTTCTGTACCGATAGGAGAATAAATCCCGATAGTGGGGGCCAGCGTACCATCAGGTTCATTTCCGTAGGTAATCATGTCCAACTGCAATAACCCTGCCTGAATCATTTCATTAATTCTCTGCTCTGGAACACTTATCTGAGCCGCTTTATCCAATTTCGCATTCCAGAATCGCTTACATTCATCGTGTCTTGCGTCAAACGATTGTTTTGACAGATCCACCGCTCTTTCTTTCGAAATGGGGGCATGAGGCACGACGAATTCGAACACCGCCTTTTCGCCAGGTTTCACGAGTACAGCAATCTCTTCGTCATGCAGAGGGCGTCCATTCAGCCTCGAGATCGCAAAGACGTTGCCGGACGAGAAAGAGGAAAACCCGGATTCTTTGTCCAAGGAATAGTCGATCTTCATCCACTGTCCTACGACAGGGCGCACCGTTTTGAACCATGCATAACGTGGGACTGCAGCCGTATTGACTGCTTCACTACGAAAATATAACACGGTCGTTTCGGTTTTGTTTGTTTCCGCCTCAAGCCTCGGTTTCACCTCTTCTTCCTGCGTCTTCGTGAGCATATGTCCGATGCTGTAATCATCCGCCACCAAATAGTCGGTGCCATTGAGTGATTGAGCTGTTAAAGGAGATTTCTCGAGCGACACAAAAGCAGTGGATCGATATTCAATATCGTCATCAGTCAGGGTAGAATGGAGAATGGGAAGCACACCATCCTCCAATCGCCGGGTGGTGTTGATTGCCACGCCCTGCCCGCGCCCGACCAGATAGCCAAATGCCAGTGTTTTGTTCTCAAATTCAGGCAGTGTAACCTGAGCTGATGAATTGCGGGGCGTAATCATGTTCATTTCACTGCCGGGATACGCGCGGTTATCCGCCAGGTCAAAAATGCGCATATCCCGGCTTAACCCCAGCCAGGTGGGACAAGGCTGATTTCGTGTACGTATGGCGGCGGAATCAAAGGATTCTTCCGGCTCACTCTCAATTTGTTCCAACTTCGTTCGTCCCTTGCGCTTTTTAATCGCGGTCTCAATCTGACCGTAAGAGCGTTTATCATCAGAAGTTGTCACCACAACATGATATTCCGGAATATAAATCGGGTATTCCTTACTTACATCTCTGAGAAAGAAGGAAAATGGATTGTGATCGGTTCTGACAGCCACGATAGTCGGATCACTCCCCGCGTTATCATTCACTTGAGACAATGAAGCCAGGATGCGAACATTTTCCTTTGAGTCGAATTCAAATGAATCCCGGTTGATTGTTCCCTTCCCCTGAGTGATCTCGATCTTCAGCAGTTTCCCGTTTGATATCTCAATGGTCCCTTTGAGCTGGATGTTCTGCCATTCAATGACAAGGGATTGATTATTGAGATTGTCGTCGGGGTGACTATAAGTATTCAGAGGGTTTGCAGTCCAAATCAATAACCCGGTCAGAGAGAATCTCAGTGTGCGCATATGGTAGTTGTGTGTTCGTGCCTTACTTCAGTTCGCTTTCGAAACAGAGACTGTTTTCCACTCACTCTTTCCTCCCGGAAGCAAAAGGAAGCGGATCATAGAGGGCCCGGCAAAGTCCCTCGGTATAATTCCCCTCCGATGCCAGAAATGCGGAGACGTTGGTCAATACGACCACACCGACACGTTCATTTCTCTCAAAGATGACACCGGATGTATATCCGCCGGTTGCGCCAAATGCGCCCACGTGACTTTTGCCGCGATCACTGTAGGTTGCCCATCCAAGGCCTCCTGTAAAATGCTCGTCAAATCTCTTTGTCGTCTTCTGAGCAAGATAGAAATATGTGGTATCGGACATGTTCGCTCTGAGATACTTCACCAGATCTTTGACGGACGAGCTTATCCCTCCCGCTCCTGTCAGTGCGCCGCACCCGCCGCTGTCGTACGGAAGCAGTTGACCTCTGGGATCTCTTCCCCGGACCATGGAGCGCATACGCTCGTCGTTGAGTGTGACAAATGTATTCTTCATTCCCAGGGGACTACAGACCGTCTCGAAAAGAAGTTCTTCGTACGGCTTCCCCGAAATCAATGTCAGGATATGCCCTACCAGGCCAACCCCGAGATTGGAGTACGTCCTCTTCTCCCCCGGGGTTGATTGCAGCACCAGTTGATGGGAGAGGTAATCGTAAAGCCTCGTTGCGTCATAATATCGATAGGGACTGTAAGGATCAAACGGATGCTCTTTGTCGTCTTTGACGTTGGTCGGCTCGAAGGGGAGCCCGGAGGTATGATTCGCAAGATGAACGAGGGTTATCTCAATGCCGTTACGTGAGCTTTCGCGCAAGCGTAAAGGCAGGATATTCTTGATTGGCTCGTTGGGATCGACTTTCCCGTCGAGTATCATCTTTGCGAGCATGGTACCGGTAAATGTCTTCGTAATGGAACCTATTTCAAAGACGCTGTCACTGTTCTGGATGTACACTAAAGAATCATTCCGCCTTTGAACTCCGACATACTTCTCTGAATCGCCATTTATGATGCAGAGGGAGAGTTGCGTCCAGTTCGGGAAATGCTGTGCATAGTTGAAAACAGCCTTCGCCTGTGAGGTATCAAGCAAGCCGCGGTTCTCCGATACCGGCAGGTTCACCAGGTCTTTCGGAGCGAACTTTGCGCAGGATGCAGCGCTTATCAGCACTACAAGGCACAGGGATATTGTCTTTCGTGAACTCATCGTTCGATTCTATGTTGTCACTCAATGACGACAGACGGCGCGAGGTCGCGACGCTCGTGGATAAGCTGGCGCCCCCGGGGGTGAATTCGGTGAGGTTTGATGCTTCCCGTCTTTCGAGCGGAGTGTATTACTGCCGTCTCACTGCGGGATCGTTCGTCGCATCGAGACCGATGTTGGTCCTTAGATAGATCAATGTGCAATGCTGCGATGCTGGAAAAGACTGTTGCTACAGCACACCGGGACAAATGGTTAAGCCAGATTCCACCTGGACCAAACACTGAAGGCATTTGCACATTTGGCCCGGAGATGAGAGCAAATCTGTTAATTGGCAGGGCTGGCGCCTCAGTCACCAACGATCTCGAAAATGACCTCCCGGTTGCGCGGACGGTTGTCGAAATCGATAAGGATGATCTGCTGCCATGTGCCGAGCCGGAGCTTGCCGTCTGCCACAGGAACAGAGAGCGACGGCCCCAGAAGTGCGGCGCGCACGTGCGAAAAGCCATTGCCGTCTCCCCATCGCGTGTCATGCTCGTAGTGGATGTCCCGGGGCGCCATCCGTTCGATTGCCTCTTTGAGATCGTGCAATGCGCCCTCCTCATTCTCGATTGTAGTAATTCCGGCGGTGGCTCCCGGTACAAAGGCGCAGAAGAGCCCGCTTTGAACGGCAGAGGATGACAGAAATTCAGCTGCGAGGGGAGTGATGTCGTGAACGTCACTGAATCCCCTCGTCTGGATGCGAATTACACTGGAACGTGAGCTCATGACAAATGCTCCCCGGAGAAAAGAAGCAGGTGACCGGAATGGATGCCAAAGACATTCTTGCCGGATACAGATTGACCCGGCACGCATGCCCCGGCATCAGTGATTGACGCCGGAGGCGGGGACTTCAAGTTCAGGGACGGAGTCGGGAGATTTCGTGTGGATGATCCTGGCCCCCTCGAAGCCGTTGAATGTTGTTGAGGATGCCGTGCTGTACGCCCCGATATTCTCCGTGTAGAGATAGTCCCCCACTTCAAGATTCCAGGGAAGCTCGACAGAGAGTGAGATCTTATCGAAGCTGTCACACGTCGGTCCGACGACCGCGCAGATTTCAGATTCGCCTTCCTTGAATGCGTGGAAGTTAGGAATCCAGTGGTCATACACCACGCCGGAAAATGTCTGGTAGACGCCGTCGTTGATGTGATAGAACACTTTGCCGTCCCTCCGGGCCTTCCCGATGATCTCTGACACGAGCGTCGCCGCCGTGGCAACCATGAACCGACCGGGCTCGGCAAGGATTTCAATATCATCGGGGAAGAGCCTCGTGAGCTCGGAGTTCAGGAGCGTAGCCAGGGTTTCGAACTGCGGAACGCCGGCGTCGTACGGAACGGGAAACCCTCCCCCGATATCGACAAGGTTCAGCGGAAACCCCTTTTTCCGGGCGTCGTTCAGAATCGTGGAGGCGATATCAAGAGCTACCGTGTAGTTATCGAAATGCGTGCACTGGCTCCCGACGTGAAAGCTG
>PMJR01000104.1 GCA_003158475.1 Ignavibacteriota bacterium
GCCAGGAGCGCAATCTTCATCCGCAGCAACAAGGTGCTGAGCCCGATGGGGGCAAACATCGCCGCCTTTGGAACGACTGCAGAGGCCGACTCCGCCTTTGCCCGGATCGGGGGTGAAAGGATGGACTGGCCGGGAGTGGTCAGTTTCATCAGGGTGTTGTGGTTCCACGGTGCAAAGGAGAGCGGGTGATACACACCTGATTGTGTGACTGATCTTCCCCCCCCCCNNCAGAATTATCCCAACCCGTTCAATCCGAGCACGCTGATCCGCTACGCCCTTCCCTCGAAGGCCCGGGCGAACCTTACTGTCTTTAATTCGCTGGGGCAGGTTGTGAAGGAGCTCGTGAATGAAAACGAAGATGCCGGGTATCACGAAGTGAGGTTCGACGGGACCGGGCTCGCCTCGGGCGTCTACTTCTATCGTCTGCAGGCGGGGAGTTTCGTGGAAACAAAAAAGTTGACGCTGTTAAAGTAACTTTTCCCGTCGTCACGGTCCCGCGATGCCCGTGCGGTCCCTCTCATGAAGGGGGCTCCATTCGGCATCGCGGGATCCTGCTCTCTGGGATCCCGCCGCTCTCAGGCGGGATCCCGCCTCTCCTCCTCCTCACACCGGCAGTGTGACGTTCGGAAGATGCTGCATCGCCTCGTGCACCATGCTCTCCGGATATGCGTAGTCCTCGAGCTTCCCCTGGTGGAATGCATCATAGGCGCCCATATCGAAATGGCCGTGCCCCGAGAGATTGAACGCGATGACCTTCTTCGTACCGTCGATCTTGCACTGAAGGGCCTCGTCGATTGCCGCGCGTATCGCGTGCGCTGACTCCGGCGCGGGGATCACCCCCTCGGCGCGGGAGAACGCCACCGCTGCCTCGAATGTCTCGATCTGATTGACCGCCCGCGCTTCGATGTTCCCGTTGTCCACGAGCGCGCTGATGCTCGGCGCCATTCCGTGGTACCGGAGCCCTCCGGCATGGATGCCCGGGGGCATGAATGTGTGTCCGAGCGTAAACATCTTCACCACCGGAGCCATCGCAGCGCTGTCGCCGTAGTCAAACGTGTATTTCCCCTTCGTCAGGCTGGGGCATGAAGCCGGCTCGACGGCGATGAGCCGCGTCCGGTTCCCCTGCGTCAGGTTTCTGTGGAGAAACGGGAAGGCGAATCCCGCAAAATTGGATCCTCCCCCGGCGCACCCGATCACGATGTCGGGGTACTCCCCCGCCAATTCCATCTGTTCCAGCGATTCCAGACCGATGACTGTCTGGTGCAGGAGCACATGCCCCAGCACCGATCCGATCCCGTACTTCTTCTTCCCCCCGGATGACGCGGCAGCCTCGACGGCTTCGGAGATCGCAATCCCCAGTGAACCCTGCGAGCCAGGATCCTGGGCAAGGAGTTTCCTCCCGTAGGCGGTCTGTCGGCTTGGGCTGGCGAAGACCTTTGATCCGTAATTTTCCATGACCACACGGCGGTACGGCTTCTGGTGGTACGAGACATTGACCATGTAGACTTCGAGGTCGATGTTGAAAAAGTTGCACGCCATCGCGAGCGCCGTTCCCCATTGTCCCGCGCCCGTCTCCGTGGTCATCGCTTTCGTGCCGGCTTCCTTGTTATAGAATGCCTGCGCAACGGCGGTGTTCGGCTTGTGGGATCCGACCGGGCTGGCCCCTTCGTACTTGTAATAAATATGCGCCGGCGTCCCCAGGGCCTTCTCGAGCCGGATTGCCCGGCACATCGGTGTCGGCCGCCAGAGCCTGTAGATTTCCCTGACGGGTTCAGGGATCTCTATCCAACGCTCTTTGCTCACCTCTTGCCCGATCAGGCTCATCGGGAAGAGGACGCTCAGGAAATCCGGTGTGACCGGCTGGAGCGTCCCCGGATGGAGCACCGGCTGAGGGGGCACCGGCATGTCGGCATTGATGTTGTACCACGCTTTGGGTACCTTTGTCTCATCGAGAAGGAACCGCGTTCGGTCGCTCATGTGTATCCTCCATTGTTGGAAAAATGTCGTTACTTTCTGTGCGAATTCCAAGTCCCCGTTGTGAAAAAAGAGCTCTCTGAAAAAAAGGCTTCCCCCCGGCTGGATCTCCGGGAGCGCATCCTGCTGCATCAGGTGCACCCGGCAAAGCTTGCGACGGACTGGGGAACTGGTCTGACTGCGGCGTGGCTCTTCTGGGATCACAGGCTCCCCGCCGCACTGATCGTCGGGTTCCTCCCCTCCATTCTCATGTCGATCTACCTGGTCCTTCGTGTTGACCTGACACGGTACCGTGACTCACCTCTTGGCCGGTATTTCCTCTCGCCGCGGACGCGTCCGGGTGATCCGGTCCGGTTGTTCGGGCTTCTCCTCATGTGGGGAGGGGCGTGGTTCAACAGTATCCTCGCGGCAGCGGCGGGCCTGGCGGTCATCATTGCCGCCTGGGGAAGAGGCTTGTTTGTGAAAGAACGGTGGGGAACCGCCCCCCGGCGCCACTCGCGATGAACGCCGCCACCCTTGCGCTGAGTCCCGTGCTTCTCCGCGGAAATCATGTCGAGCTGCATCCCCTGTCACAGTCGCATGCCGGTGATTTGTCGGCAGCCATTGCCGTCGGCGACCTCTGGAAGCTCGCCGTGTCCAATCTTCCGGCGCCCGGCGGCATGCAAGCGTACATCGCAGAGGCTCTCGGACTGCAATCAGCGGGAAAAGCTCTTCCTTTCGCCCTGATCGATAAATCCACGGGGCACGCGGTCGGTTCCACCCGGTTCGGGAACTTTGAACCCGCCCATCGACGCGTGGAGATCGGATGGACCTGGCTTGGAACCACGTGGCAGCGGACTGCGTTCAATACGGAGGCAAAGTATCTGCTGCTGGGGCATGCGTTCGAATCGCTCGGTCTCAATCGTGTGGAATTCAAAACTGATCTCGTCAACGACCGCTCCAGGAAGGCGATTCTCCGACTCGGCGCTCTCGAGGAAGGCGTGCTTCGTCGGCATATGATCGTGCGGGACGGCCGTGTACGGGATTCCGTCTATTATAGCATCATCGCAGAGGAGTGGCCGGCCGTGAAGGCAAACCTTCGGCGCATGCTGAGCCAGTAAACGGGCTCACCTCTCGCCTTTACGCGGCGGCACATTCTGCGAACTCTTTTGTGCTTCACCATGTCTCAATCAGGAGGAGGGTGTATGACCCGGTGGATCATTGCGGCTGCGTCGTGTTGCATCACGGTTATCGGTGTGGGCTTCGCGTGGCACGGACCTGGAGATACGACGGATGCGCCTAATCGGGTGCTCCGGCAGGACACGACCAGACACGAGGAGGGAACAAACGTTGTCGAACGCGAGCTCGGCGAATTGCGCGGGCGCATCGCCGGGCGGGAAAAGCAGCCGGCGACCGAGGTGTTCAAGAACATCCAGTTGTTCAAGACAATGGAGGCGGGGAGGCTCCCCGGGGTGATGGGGAGCTGGTGCAACGTCCTGGGGGTGACGTGTAAACACTGCCACGTCATCGATCAATGGGAGAAGGAAGACCGGCCCGAAAAGCAGATCGCGCGGGACATGGCGGGGATGGTCAACGAGATCAACACGCACCTTCTGAAGAACATCAAGAATCTCGATAGCCCGGAACCGAAGATCGGGTGCTGGACGTGCCACCGTGGGAAGCTCATTCCGGAGTTTTTCCCTCCGCGTGAGAAGAAGAACTAAGGGTCACGCCGATCACCTCAGTTCCGTCCGGCCAGCCTGAACCTGAAGGGTATTGTCACCCAGACTGACACGGGCCCGCTGTTCATATACGCCGGGGTGAACAGGAACTGCTTTGCGGCGGCGATCGCCGCGTCATTGAGGATCTCCTGGTCGGACTTCTCAACCGAGACCTCTCTTGGCTTTCCCTCCTTATCGACCCAGATCTTCACGTAGACAGTTCCCGTCAATTCCGAGCGGATTGCAAGCTCGGGATAGACAGGCGCAACGCTCCGCACGACTTTCGGCATCTCTTCGACAATTTGGAATGGAGGAGGTTCGGTTTCGGGGATGACGATCGGGGCTTCTTCTCCCCATTCTCCCTCCGTTCCTTCGCGAGCCGGACCCGTTTGGGGGTTAAGCATATTTTGCGGGGCCAGTGTCTGCTCCGGGTCCGCAATCCCTTCCGGCACAGGGACCGGCATCCCGACGGAATTCTTGATTCCGGGCTCTGCGATATTGACCGGTCCGGGTGCGGCGGGATTCATCGGAGGCGGGAGCCAGAAAATGGGGCCGGGCTTCACGAGCGATCCGGGCGTCCCTTCTGTGCCGGGTACCCCCATGAGTCTGTACGAGCCGATCACCGCCAGGTGGATCGCAACAGCGAGTCCCAGCCCCATCATCCAGTACAACCGGATTGAGTCCTTCAATTCGATCGCCCCGTAACGGGCTCTGCTCTCTGACGCAGGTCTTGTTGTCATGGTTTCCTCCTGTTGTCCCCTTCACCAGTTGTACTCCCTGTCGCCTGGGAATGTTCCCTCTGGTCTTTTCCCGCTGAAATCCTCTGGATGAAGCTCCCCCCGTATGATCCTGCAAAAGCAAATACGAGCGCGAGCAATGATCCCCAGCCTTCAGGGAGCGATATTCCCGAATTCCTCCCGAGGCCCATTAGTACAATGTGAAACACTGGCACCCACATTCCTGTGATAATCGCCCAGCGCCAGACTGCGCGGGGGGAGGCAAAACCGACAAAGAACGTGAACGCGAGGAGAAGAAGTGCAGGGACCTGCACTTCCCCCGCGCCGAGATCGATGAATGCGATGAGAAGCCCGTTAAAGAGGGAAAAGAGGTACGGCCAAGTACCCGGTCTCCGGTACAGTATCAATGCGGAAAGCGGAATGTATGCAGCCATCAAATTGAAGCTGATGATCGTAAACCAGAGTTGTGTGTGCATTGGCGTTTCTCCTGTTATGGTGTTGGGAAAATGGCATTGCGTGAGGCGACGAGAGAGTCCATGTGTTCCTGAACCCGGGCGGAGGCTCTGGCGCGCGAGAAATTCCATGTCCTCAGGTCCGGCGCGCTTTTCCCCGCATTGCGGCGGATCAGTTCGCGGGAAATCAACGCCCCGTCGCGTGCCTGGACCAGCGGAAGCCCAGCGATCAGTTCCGGAGTTGCGTCCGCGCTGAGGGTAGCAAGGTACCCCGGATCGACCGGCTTCCCCTCCGAGCTCCTGGTCAGGTCGATTCGGGCGATGAGTGCGTCAGGGTTGATGACATCCAGAGTCAGCATGACGGCGTACGCCGCGATGATGGCGCCGAATGCAAATCGGCCGCGCCGGCCGGCAAGCACGGAGAGAGCGAACCAGACAGCGACAAGCCCCATCCCGGTCAGGGCGGCCGCGGCGTACAATCGGGCTTCCGTCAGCCCGTACGCTTCCTGATACAGCAGGAGCCGCTGCCAGGCGGAAGCCATGATTGCGCCGAGCAGGAGGAGGTTCACGCCTGCGAGAGAATGGAACAGGATCTTGTTCCGCCGGGAATCCTTCCGCAGGATCCAGTCGGCCAGGAGGAGCGTCATGATTGTGCAGCAGGCCACCCCTGTCAATTCGAAGAACCCCCGGCGTGCGTAGTTTGCGTACGTAAGAGATGCCGTGGCGGTGACCGTTGTCGCGCCGCCGAAGAGATAGGGGACCTGCAGCACCACGAAGAGGAGGAAGAGGGCGTCAATCAGCCCCAGCAGCAGGCCGATTTCGATGATGCCCAGTGAGAGGAACGACTCTCTCAGTGTTGCCGGGGGGGGGACCTCTTCGGCGATCAGGCTCCCGCGCAGGAATCCCGCGACAACCCAGGCGACAGACCCGGTGACGACCAGGTGGAGAAAGATCGAAGAGAGATCGAAATCGAAAAGCCGGCTGACAAGATGTTCAAATGAGGCGTCGGCCGCGGCGAAAAGTGAACCGAAAAGGAGGAGAAACGGCACGGCGACGGCGAGCCCCCTGAGGAGCGAGGGAATCGCGCGTTTCCCACTCTTCTCTTCGCCTCTGCCTGAGAGGACTTCCCGTGCAATGAGGAATCCGGCCCCTGCGGTTGAGTGTGCCACGTGGACCAGCATACCGTACGCCAGCTCAAAGAATGTCGATTCGCGGAGTTCACGCCTCCCCGTCCTGATGGCTATCAGAGCGCATCCGCCGATTGCGCCGGCGACATTGAACAGGCTGAGTATGGGAGAGTCCCTCCACGAGAGACTCAGGGCGCAGAGCGCGCTTGATGCTGCCACAAGCTTCCAGCCCCCCGCGAGCGGATGGTCCAGCCGGTGCGCGAGGAGCGCCAGCGCCGCGATAAGGAAAATGAGCCAGAGTGAATAATTGACCCCCGGGGGAAGAGTGCGCAGCAGCGAGTCCGCCGATACCCCGAGTGCCAGAGAGACCGCAAGCAGGAGCGAAGCGTTACGGGGAGGTGTGTCCATTGTGGCAGTCCTTTCAAAGTACTTCGTGATACAAAGTAAAGAGGCAAAAAAACGAATCACTTCTTTCCTTCGCGGATTACCTCCTCCAGTGCATCGACATGGCCGGAAAACGCCTTGCTGCCGGACTCTGTGATCGTGTATGTCGTGCGCGGCTTCCTGCCGACGAACAACTTCTTCACCTTCAGGTATTTGTGCCGCTCCAGCACCGCGAGATGGGTTGCAAGGTTGCCGTCCGTTGCGCGGAGCATTTTCTTCAGGTCGTTGAAATCGACCTCCCCCCTCACGAACAGTACCGACATGATCGCGAGCCGGATGCGATTGTCGAATGCTTTGTTCAGGTTTTCAAATGAGGGGATCACTTCTCATACTTTGCGTAGAGGAGAATGCCGTAGACGATGTGGAGCAGTCCGAACCCGCCGGCCCAGAGTATGAGACCGAGGGCAGGCGTGAAACCGGCGGTGAGACCGAGCAGTATGTCGATCATCCCGAGATACCGGACCTCGCTGAATGTGAAGTTCCCCGCATTGAGGAGAGCAAGGCCGTAGAAGACGAGCATGACGGCGGGGAGGAGGCCGTAGACTCCGTGAAACAGGAGGAGACCGCAAAAGGCCCCGCCGGCTGCGAGCGGGATCATGAGGGCCGCCAGCATGTACTTTGTTGTCGGCCCCCAGAGAGGATGGCCCTTCTTTTTTGCCATCCGCACGGAGAAGAACGTGGAACACGCGAGTGCGACGACGAGGACTGAGAGTGCGTCGGCGACCAGGAATCTGCCGAGCCACGCGTCACCTGCGCGTTGCTCTCCCGGGAGAGGGATCTGCGCCCCCGCCTGTTGCATTGCCCAGCTGGCCGCCCAGGCCCCCGCCAGCGCGACGATCCCGGCACTGACTCCGGAAAGGCCGCTCAGTGACAGGAATTTCGATGCCCGCTCCATCATCCCGCGGATTGCGGAAATGTCCCGGAGTCCGCTTTCGAGTTCATCCATGGCTGAGTCCTCAAAGTACTTTCTATCTCAAAGTTAACCTTCCTGGTCTTGAAAGTCAAGCGGAATCTTCCTCATTCTGCGCGATGCGTGAGGGACATGGTCCAACGCTGGAAGTCCCGCCGTTCTCAGGCGGGGCCAGTCCTGGGCTGCCGGTTGCTTCTCGTCCCGGAGATTGGTATCTTGTGGTGTAAATTCCTCGTGTCTGTAACCTTTCGCTGTTCTTGTCTCAATTCCCGAAGGAGTCAGTATGCAAACCAACGCGCAACGCGCCTTGGCAACGGTTTGCCTGGTCGCTTTTGTCATGTGGGCTCTGCCTTTGTTCGCAGGGGAGGGGATGTGGACATTCGACAATCCTCCGCGGAAGCAGCTCAAGGAACTGTACGGATTTGAACCGACACAGCAGTGGCTGGACCATCTGCGCCTGGCCAGCGTTCGTGTCGGGGATGGCGGCTCAGGATCGTTCGTGAGCCCGAATGGGCTGCTGCTGACAAACGACCACGTCGGCCGGGGTCAGCTTCAGAAACTCTCCACGAAGGACCGCGACCTCGTCGCACAGGGGTTCTATGCCCATACGACGGCCGAGGAGTTGAAGTGCCCCGACCTTGAGCTGAATGTTCTTATGTCGATGGAAAATGTGACGGACCGCGTCCTGGGAGCGGTGAACCCGGCCATGTCTCCCCGCGAGGCGCTCGACGCCCGCCGTTCCGTTACGGGCGACATCACGAAGGAAGCCTCGGAGAAGTCCGGTCTCAAGGCGGACATCGTGGCTTTCTACAACGGGAGTGAATACTGGCTGTATCTTTACAAGAAGTACACGGACGTTCGCCTTGTCATGGCCCCGGAAGTGCAGGCCGCATTCTTCGGCGGCGATCCGGACAATTTCACATTCCCCCGGCACGATCTCGATATCACATTTTTCCGCGCGTACGAGGGAGGGAAGCCCGCCAACACAGCACAGTTCCTCAAATGGAAAACCGCCGGCGCACAGGAGGGAGACCTGGTGTTCGTCTCCGGCCACCCGGGATCCACCAACCGGCTGCAAACGTACGCCCAGACCGAGTATCAGCGTGACATCGCATATCCGGCGCGGCTCAAAGGCCTCGTCCGTTCACTGGAACTCCTGAGGAAATACTCTTCACGCGGGCCCGAGCAGGCACGGCAGGCGGCCGGGAGCATTTTCGGGATGGAGAACGGCAAGAAAGCTTCGGAAGGGGAATACCAGGGACTTCTGGACAAGAACCTGATGGCAAAAAAATTCCAGGAGGACAAAGACCTGCGTGACCGCGTGAACGCCAATCCCGAATGGAAAAAGGCGTACGGATGGGCATGGGATACGATCACCACTGTCCTCGAGCGGCAGAAACTCATGTCCCGGCAGGGGACATACCGGACGCTGCGCGGTAGGCTTTTCCAGATGGCGCTCCAGATCGTCCAGTCTGCGGAAGAATTGAAAAAGCCGAACGGTGACCGCCAGGCTCCGTACCAGGATGCGAATCTCCCCGGGATGAAATTCCGTCTCTTCTCGCCTGCCCCCGTCTATCCTGAACTCGAAGAGGTTCAGGTGGCCGACGGCCTCGTGGAGGCAGTCGAAAACATAGGCGCCGATGACCTGTTTGTGAAAGAGGTGCTGAACGCTCGCACACCCGAAGTCGCTGCCAGAGAACTCGTCGCCGGCACGCAGATGGCCGATGTCAAGGTGCGCAAGCAGCTGTTCGAGGGTGGAGAATCCGCCATTGCGGCTTCGACCGATCCGATGATCCTCCTCGCACGGAAGCTCGCCCCCCTCATGACGGAAACGCGGAAATGGAATGAAAGGTACATCACCGGACCGACGGCATCCGCCGGCGAGGCGATCGGCAAGGCCCGGTTTGCCGTATTCGGGAAGTCGGTCAACCCTGATGCCACGTTCACACTCCGGCTCTCCTACGGGACGATCAAGGGATATCCGATGAACGGCACCCAGGCGCCGCCGATGACGACCCTGTACGGTCTGTATGACAGGTCCCTCAGTTTCGGGAACAAGGGCGCATGGGCGCTCCCTGCACGATTCGTTGAAGGGGAGTCGAAACTGGCTCTTTCGACGCCGCTCAATTTTGTCAGCACATGCGATATCATCGGTGGAAATTCAGGTTCTCCCGTCGTCGACCGCGAAGGGGCATTTGTCGGGTTGATATTCGACGGAAACATCGAGAGCCTCCCGGGCCGGTTCATGTACTCCGAAACGACGAACCGGGCGGTCGCCGTGCACCCGGCGGGGATTATCGAATGCCTCCGGAAGCTCTATGATGCGAACGGCCTCGCCGACGAACTGGAAGGCATGTCGAAAGTGCTGTAACTGCTCCCGGAACGGAGCCGAACCTGGAACATCGGAAGATCCCTGCGCCCGGAGCGACAGGGATCTTTCATTTTGGGGATCAGAGTTGTACATTCTCGCATGTAACATCACTCATGACGTCGTCTCCGGCATCGCCATAAAATTGAATGCTCACCAGGATCGCAGTTCTCTTATTACTCTCTCTTTCTCCCTTCGCGGGACGGGAGGGGGACTTTGGCTTCGAGCGGAAGGAAAAAGTCTCCGTCACCGCGAAGCTCTCGCAGGACGGTGTTCACGCCGGATCGTATTTCCGTGCGGTCCTTCTTCTGACCGTCGGGAAAGGGTGGCATATCAATTCTGCCTCGCCGTCCGACGAGAACCTGATAGCGACTTCTGCGGTGTTCTTTCCTCCCCCCGGCCTGGGGGTCACGGGAGTGGAGTACCCCCGCGGGGTGGCGAAGAGGTTTGCATTTTCGGACAGTCCGCTCGACGTGTATGAGGGGACCGTTGTCATAATGCTGATGATTACTGCCGCAACGGAGATGCATCCCGGGGCCTGCGAACTTCCCGTCGAGATTTCCTACCAGGCCTGTAACAACGACGTCTGCCTTGCGCCCGCGACGACAAAAATCATCATACCGGTTCGGGTACTCGCACCGGACGTCACCCCCACGCCCGTCAATCGGGGGCTTTTCGGCGTGAGCACAGATAAGTAGCCGGGGGGGATTCCCCCGGTTTGATTACCATCTGGAGGGTCGAATGAAACGGTCGATATGCCTTATTGCGCTTCTTTCACTTCTCTCTTTCACACTCGGGAGGGCACAGTCCGATACTGCGGCATTTCGAGCCGCCGTTGCAGTGCCGACCCCGTCGGGGAAAATCTCTGCACTGGTGCAGTTTCTCGGGCAGTTTCCCCGGAGCCCTTTCAGGAGCGGCGCGTATAACGCGTTGTTCGGGCTCTATGTGGACCAGGGGAGCGAAGCCGGGGCACTCGATGCAGCCTCACAATACCTGCAGACGGTGGCGCCCGAAGCGCGGTTGGGTCCCTACAACCAGTTCGCATATTCGCTCGCCGTGAAGAACATGGGGCTGGACTCGGCACTCGCGTACGCCACTCTGGCTGAGGGGATGGCGAAGGGGGAAGGGGTTGGCACGCTCGGCCCGATTCAGGATACGCGCGCCTTCGTCCTGTACAGGAAGGGGGATATCGCAGCGGCGGAAAAGCTCCAGAAGGAAGCGATACGGGGACACGAGGACGACCCGGAGTACGTCGGTCACCTCGCCCTCTACCAGGAACAAAACGGGAAGCGGCGGATTGCTCTCTCAACAATCTCGCGGGCGATGTACATGGGAGGTGACAGGGAGATGCAGGCGAGGTTTTTTGACTGGCTCAACCGTGAGGAAAAGGACGGGAAGCGCCGGGAGGCGCTGAAGGAATCGATCGTGATGAAGACTGTCCACTCGTACGTCGACACGCTCCACGGCGCGAAGGCTGTTGCGGCAAAGAGCAATGCTTCCGCCTTCATGGCCCGGATGGCTGTGAACCTCCCTGAGGCGCGGAAGTTCGCCGAAGCCGCCGTACGGAGCCTCGGGAAGAACTCCCCCGTCGAAGATGCGGTGGCGTTTAAACAGAATCTGGCGATGGTGACTGCTGCCCGGGGAGAATTCAGGGACGCGCTGGGGATGCTCCGGTCTATCGAAGATCTTGTCTCACCCTGGTCGACCGATTTCTGGCTTGCGCTCGGGGGGATCTATCAGAAGCTTGGGCAGCCGGAGGATGCCGTGAGTGCGTACATGAACGGGCTCACGGCGATAAGCCCCAGGGAGCTCCGCGACACGCTCGAGGCGGTGTACGGGAAAGTGCACGGATCGATCGACGGGCTCGATGCGGGTCTCGATCGTCTGAAGCTGTCCGGTGCCTCATTCGACCCCGGACGGTTTGCCCCGGGGGAGCGCGCAACGGGAAAGGTGATCCTCGCCGAGCTTTTTACAGGGGCCGAATGTCCTCCCTGCGTCGCCTCTGACATCGCCTTTGACGCGCTGGCAGAATACTATCCCCGGACTGACGTCGCGATACTCGAATACCACGTACACATTCCGGGGCCCGATCCGCTGACGACAAATGACTCGTGGAACCGCTATCAGTTTTACGGGGGGGGCGGGACCCCGACCGTCGTCATTGACGGTCGCGAGAGCATCGTGGGAGGGGGACCGAAGTCCATCGCACGGAACCGGTTCAACCTCTATCGCTATGCGGTCCAGAAATATAAGGGGGATGAACCCGGGATGAGCCTGAAGATCGACGTGGCCCGCTCCCACGACAGCATTGTGGTTGCGGCTCATGTGGGGCGGATCATGGGGCGTTCGAAAGCCGGACACTGCGTCCTCCATATTGCCCTCGTCCAGCGCTCGGTGGACTATACGGGTGGCAACGGCATCACCAGGCATGCGATGGTTGTCAGGCGGCTTTTCGGCGGTCCCGCCGGCGCGGTTCTGTCATCGACAGTGCCGGAGGAGACGATTCAACTGAGTGTGGATATGGCGGATGTCGACGCCGGCATCAGGGATCTCCTCCACGACCCGAAGAGTCAGCCCTCCTGGCCCGGCAGGAAACGGAATTTCAGCGGCTGGAGAGCCGTGCCGGAGAAGATCGACCGCTCCAACCTCACGGTTGTGGCATGGGTACAGGATGCGGGGGCACACGAAGTCCTCCAGTCTGTCTCTCAGGACATCCCGTCCGGCATGCGCGCCAACTGAAGCAGAACGGGGCACTGATCGGTCTCAGTCACAATCACTGTGAATTGACGCCGGAGCTCCAGTCTGTTGCTTCGATCAGTGTCACTCCTGGAAATCTGAGCGGCATGACTCTGAATGTGGCCGCGTCCGCGCACCACTCGCGGATCAGCGGGACGGAGTGTGCGCTCCCGCCGATTTCATTCATCAGGTTCAGCCCCACCATCAGGGGGATGAACCGGGACAGGAGGGATCGCCGTCCGGTGCCGGTCATCTGGTCGAGTATGTAGAGGCGCCCCCCCCGTCTGAGCGAGCCCGAGGCGCGGGCGATCAGATTCCGGTTTGTCTCCTCGTCGAATCCGTGCAGGATATTGAACATGAACACGGCATCCTGCCCCGCAGGGAGCGGTGCTGTCAGAAAATCCCCGGGGGAAAACGAGATCCGGTTTCCGGATTCCTTTTCACGTATGTCCCCCGCGCAGCGAAGCGCGGGAGCGAAATCCATCACCACTGCGGTGCACCCCGGGAATTTCCGGCAACATTCCAGCGAGTAGAGACCGTGTGAGCCGCCAAGATCGAGTATCCGCCCTCCGCTTGCCGGGAGTCGGATTCTTCTCGTGACTTCCGGCATGAGGAGGCGTGCGAGGTTTGCCATCCCCCTGACGTATGTCTCCCAGTCCCTGTCGGTGAATGAGGCGTAGTACGGTTCCCTGGGTTTCCCGTGTTCCAGAGAATACTCCAGCCCTCCGAGCCGCGTGTTGAGAGAGTCAAAATAGAATATCAGGTCGCCGAGATAAGTCTCAGAACTCCTGACGAGCCACTTCCTTGCCTCCGCACCCGCGCTGTACATCCCCTTCCTGTAGTTCAGATATCCTCCCGCGACGCACGCATCGGCCAGGAGCCTCACCCCCTCCGTGCTCAATCCCGTTTCCCCTGAGAGGTCCCGTAGTGAGAGAGGACGCCTGGCCAGGGATTCGAACATTCCTCGCCGCAGCCCGACTGTCAGCGCACGCGCGAATATGACCGCCCCGAACGCGTCCATAACCGGCGTGGGCAACAGGTGAAATCGGTGCAGAAGTCTCTCGGCGAATGAAGATGCTGGCGGCAATTCCGGTGTCAGGCTCCCATTCTCATTTGACTGTTTTCGTAAAGAATCTGTTCCAGTCCTTCGTCATGTCCGCGATCGTCCATCCGTTCTTTCTCCCGAAGTCGAGTGCCTTGTCGAGCCGGCCGAACATCGCCTTCCTGTCGTACGCAAATTCGTTCCCCCCGTTGGTGTGATGCACAAGGAGAACCAGGTGCCTCGTTCCCCCGGCGGCGGTCCACTGCATCATTTCGAGATCGCCGTCGGAGTTCCCGAACGCCGCGATGGGCCGGCGGCCTGTCGCCCGGTAGAATGCGCCCGGTCTTCCGGGCCCGTCCTCCATCATTTCGAAGTCCGGCCGCCGTACGAGTATCGGTGCCCCCTTGCGAACCTCGAATCTCGTCCTGACGCTGCTCCCGATCACCTGATCGGGAGGGACCCCGTACGCCTTCTCGGCCCACGGCCTGAGGAACCCGGCGTCTCCCCGCAGGACGATGTACGTCTTGAACCCGCTTGAGCGGAGGAAATCGAGCAGCTCCAGCATCGGGAGGAGTCCGCACTGGTCGTACGGGCGATTCAACCTGGGGTTTCTCGTCCTCGCGAGCCAGCTCATCACCGTCGATTCGAATTCTTCCGTGGTCATGCCGCTGTGCGCGGCCGCTGTCAGCTCCAGCATCCCCCGGGTACCGAACGATGCAAGAGCCGTCAGGTTCCTGGAGAGGGCGGACTTGAAAGGTTCCTTCGTCTTCCAGCGCGGGTACCTGGACGAGAGTGCCTTGATCCGGTCCAGTATGAACGCGAGCTCCACAGGGACAGGTTGCTCGGGGCAGAGCGTACCGTCATGGCTGAAGACGGCGATCCGACCGGAAGGGGGGACGTACTGTGGTCCTCCTTCGGTCGTCACATCCTTCACGAACTGGATGACGGCGAATCTTGTCGGACCGCCGTTCCAGGAGTGAAGCGTGTCAGCGCCGTTCGCGTGGGGGGAGGAAAGGAGCACCGCGAGGAACAGCGGGGCGGTCATCAGGTGGCGGGGGTCGGTTGTCCGGTTGTTCAATCGGTGCCTCACCGGGGAAGTTTGTCGCGGATGAGCCCGTACACAAGTGCCCCCCCCACCGCACAGAGGAGCGCGATGAAGAAAGCCGGATAGCCGCATCCCGCCAGAGCGTACAGCGGGCCTGGGCACGCGCCCGTCAGCGCCCAGCCCACGCCGAAGATGATTCCCCCGATGGCCGTCCCCTTCCCGAGCTGCTTCGTTTCTATCACGATGGGCTCTCCGTGCATCGAGCGGACGCCGAGTTTCCTGAGGAGGAACATCGAAAGCGCGCCGACGGCGATCGCCGAGCCGATGACTCCGTACATGTGAAAAGAGTCGAACCTGAACATTTCCTGAATCCGAAACCAGGAGGTCACTTCGCCGTTCGTGAGAATTATGCCGAAGAATACTCCGAGCATCGCGACGATGAAATACACCATGGGGGAATCCTCGCTACAGGTGAAGGATAAAGGGGAGTATGAGATATGTCGAGATCAGGCCTCCCAGGAAGAAGCAGAACGTCGCGACGACTGATGACCGCTGGAATGTCGCGATCCCGTGTACGGTGTGCCCGGAAGTGCACCCTTCCGCGTAGCGAGTTCCGAACCCCACGAGGAATCCCCCCCCCACGATCAGCAGGAATCCCCGCAGCGTCAGGAGCGACCCCCACGAAAACAGGTCTGCCGGCACCATCGAAGAGAAATCTCTGATGCCCAGCGAGGAAAGGACGGAAAGCGTGTGCGGCGAAACCTGCGCCTGTGGTGCCGTTTTGAGCGTCCCGTTCGCCAGGAATCCTCCGAGGGCAACTCCCGCGACAAACAGGAGCCGCCAGCGGTGGGCCTTCCAGTCATACTGGAAATACCGGGCCGAGGGGCGGATGAATGCGGCACAGATGTCGCGAAACGTGGACGAGATGCCGAAATGCCTGTTGACGAGGAGATACAGGACAGGTACGTACAGCCCGATCAGGGGTCCTGTGACATACCAGGGCCAGAATGACGAGAAGATGTCCATACGACTCCTTTCAAAGAACGTTTTGCCCGTGTCCGCGTGAACCTTACGGGAAGACCCTACGGTAATGGTAATATAAAGAATTCCCCCCGTCAATCTCAAAGAAAGCCCATCTTTTGCCACCACACAGATATGTGATTGATTCCGAATATGCCGTTTAGTACATTCCCGGCCACCGTTCTTTCACAATTACATCTCATCACAAGAGGAGGACCCTCCCCCATGTCCCGCCACCAGGATCCGATCCAACGCAGGCATTTCCTCGGCACCCTACTTGCTTCCGCCTCCGTGGGAGTAGCCGGTCTGGCTCTTCCGCTTCAACTCGGGGCCGCAGAAGAGCGCGCATTCCCGGCTCCCGGGGGTTCTGAATTTGAAAAGTGGCTTGGGAAGATCAAGGGAAAGCACAAACAGGTCTTCGATTGTCCCGCGCCGAACATGGGACTCCCTTTCGCATGGGCTCGCGTCTTTCTTATGACGAACAAGTCGATCGGCGCATCCGAAAGCGACGTCTCCGTCGTCATGGTGCTCCGTCATAACGGGATCCCGCTGGGGATGGAGAGCCGTCTCTGGGAGAAATATAAATTTGGAGAAACGTTCAGCGCCAACGACCAGGAGACAAAGGCGCCTCTGACGTCGAACCCGTTCTGGGAGCCGAAGGAAGGCTCCCTCCCTCTCCCCGGCATGGGGATCGACCAGCTTCAGAAGAGCGGGGTCCTGTTCGGCATCTGTGACATCGCACTGACGGTGTACAGCAAGATAGTCGGTGACAAGATGAAGATGGATGCAGCCGATGTGAAGAAAGACTGGGTGTCAGGGATTCTCCCGGGCATACAGATCGTTCCCTCGGGCGTCCTTGCGGTCAACCGTGCGCAGGAACACGGCTGCACATATTGCTATGCAGGCTGAGAGGTCGCTGTCTCTCTCCGCTCGCCCCACCGGGAATCGGCGGGATTAGCGATCACGCCGATCTTGGTTGTGACCGTCAGCGGCGATTCTCCCCTGTGCGAATCCTGTAGTACACGGCGTCGGGGGGGATGCGCTCCTGTCGATAATCGAATTGCTTGAGGGGATATTCGGGGCGGTGCATGGAGTTGATGAATGCCGCGATCTGCTGGGCTTCTTCGTCGGTCAGGCTCCCGGGGTTGAGGTAAGGCATCGCGTAACGGATGATTCCTGCCAGCGTGTAGATCCGGGCGGCCCCTGCGCCGTCGTTCCATGAATCCGGTCCCCACAGGGGGCCGGCCTTCTTGTCGCCGATCTGCACACCCTGCCCGTCGTCACCGTGGCATGTCCGGCAATTCTCCATGAAGAGAGTTCTCCCCCGCTCCGGGTCGAGCCTCTCGACCGGAATCAGGCTGTCGGACTGGATCGAATTCTGCCCCCGCCAGGGGAGCTTGTCTCCCCGGCGGATCCCTTCCGAGAGCCATTGAATGTATGCGGCGAGTGCCGCGACTTCCTCCGTTTGGGGAGAGGGGTAGAGCGCACTGTCCGGCCTGGACGAAGGAGCCCCCGGGATCTCCGCGGGACCTGTTCCGTTCTCGCTCCGCATGAAGCATCCGACGATCCTGTCTTCGAGTGAGAAGGGGCGCCCCTCCCGCTTGTTGTATTCGGGGAACACTCCGCCGACGCCGACGAGGGGGAGCGCACGCTCCCTTTGTCCGCCGTTAAGATGACAGTTGCCGCAGGAGAGCCGGTTTGCGGTGAATTTCGGTGCCTCCGCCGGAGTATGCATGAAAATTCTGTAGCCCCGCCTGATCCGGTCAGAGCGCGGGGATCTCCCCAGTGTTGAATCCCTGAAAGGATCCCTCGGGATATCCCATGCTGTTACCATTGTTGCCGAAGCGGGGATAAGCCGACCGGGGAGGGGACCTTCCGGTGTCTGGCTTCTTGATTCCTGTGTTGTGTTTCCATAGAGGAGCCGGAAAAGCAGGATAAAACAGATCGGGACAGCGCCGGCCGCCATCATCCTTTTCATACCGTTTCTTCCTTCTGTCCCCCAGATAACACCATGAATTCACAGACCGTTCCTGAGATATCCCCTCTGGATTTCATCGGGGGGCTGGAGGCCGGGGAGACCATTCAGGTCGTCGATGTCCGGTCCCCGGAGAGAATAGCTGCGGGCCACATCGACCTCGTACCCTGGAGTGAGATGACGACACCATGATCCGTTTGGCACTTCTTCTTGTCCCGTTCTTCCTCTGTATCACCTCTCCGGGTTTGCGACCGGTCCTGGCACAGGAAACGGGCGGGGTCACGATCGATTGGATATTCGGCGGAGGGGCCGAACGGGTCGCGGCCACGCCGCGAACCCTCTGGGTGTCAGACGGCCGGCTCATGTTGTATGACACGCTCAGCGGAGGACCGGAAGGAGTCTTCCGCCTGCTCGATCCGGTCACAGGCCGGGTGAGCTCGGCTCTGGACATGGCCGCAGCCCTCGAAAGCCTCCGGGAACTCGCCGGGCCGGAATGGACCCCGCCGGTTCTCCCCTGGCCGGAAAGTTTTGACGCAGCGGGGAGGATGGCCGTGTTTCTCTTGAATGGGGATCTGTTCCTTCTCGATTTCGCCTCGTCACGGTTTGAACGCATCACGCAGACGGAAGGAGAAGAGGTTTCCGCGACTGTATCCCCCGACGGACGCCGCCTCGCATACGTCCGGGGAAACGACATCTACACATGCGATATTCACGGGAAAACCGAACATCGTCTGACGCGTGACGGATCCGGGACAACGCTGAACGGGCGGTTCTCCTGGGTGTACTGGGAAGAGATATCCGGCCACCATGACAACGCGTACTGGTGGTCTCCGGATTCGAAGACGATTGCATTCCTCCGCACAGATGAATCGGGCGTGAGCACGATGTCGTTTACGGACTTCGAACCCTACCAGCCCCGCGTTCTGACGCAACGCTACCCGAAAGCGGGGGAGAAAACCCCCTCCGTGCGCCTCGGGTTCGTGCCGGCCGACGGCGGGGATCCCGTATGGATGAACATCCCCCAATCTTCGTACGAGTACATCACGGGTGTTGACTGGCTCCCCTCGGGCGACAGGGCGGCCGTCCAGACGATGAACCGCGCACAGACGCGCGTGGATCTCTCCATAGTCCGGGTGTCCGACGGGAGCGCCGACCGCGTGCTGACAGAGAACGACGACGCGTGGCTTCATATCTACAGGCCTCTCTTCCTCCGGGACTCGGATCAGTTCCTCTGGATATCGGACAGGACCGGATACACACACGCGTACCGTTACACTCTCGGCGGGACACTCCTCAACCAGGTCACTCACGGGGATTGGTCACTCCGCCCGTACGGCGCGTTCTCGATATACGATGAGAGTCCGCTTCTCGCAGTGGATGAGAAGGAGGGATGGGTGTATTTCACGTCAGGGGAGAAATCGACAATCGAGCGTCACATCTACCGTGTCCGGCTCGAAGGGGGAGCACAGGAGCGTCTCTCTGCCGAAGACGGATATCACCGTCCCTCATTCAGAGGGGACGGACTTTATTACGTCGACCTGTATTCGAACGTCAGGACACCTCCGTCCCTCACACTGCACAGAGCGGACGGGAAGGAAGTGCAGGTTCTCTCCCCCTCACGAGCTGCTCTTATACCGGGAGCCAGGAAACGGGGCTCTCCCTCCGGTATTCTTTCCAGTTTTTATGATATCCACGCCGCAATGCGGTACCCTTCATTCTTCCACATCCCGGCCCCGGACGGTTTCATGCTTCCGGCGCAGATAAGCACGCCGGCGGGATTTGATTCCACGAAGAAATATCCGGTGATCATCTATGTCTACGGCGGCCCGGGTTCCCCCTCGGTCTCGGACGAATGGAACTCAAACGGGTGGGCCGAACCCGTGTATTTCGAACAGGTACTTCTCCGTTCCGGTTTCATCGTCTTTTCTGTCGACAACCGGAGTTCGGCGAGCGTGGGGAAGGTGTTCGAGAAGGCTATTCGCGGGCAGATGTATGGGGACGTAGAGCTGAACGACCTGATGACCGCCGTGCACTGGCTTAAATCCCGGTCCTACGTCGATACGTCACGCGTCGGCATCTGGGGGTGGAGCGGTGGAGGGACGTACGCGCTTCTGGCGATGACGCGCTCGAAGGAGTTCAGGGCCGGTATTGCGGTCGCACCCGTGACTGACTGGCGGTACTACGACGCGAAGTGGGCCGAGCTCCCGATGAAGCGCCCGGAAGAAAATCCGTCGGGGTATGCGAAAACCTCGCTGGTCTCACGTGCCCGCGATCTTCACGGGCGCCTCCTGATGGTTCACGGGACGGGTGACGATAATGTCCACCCGCAAAACAGCCAGGCGTTCATGAATGAGCTGATAAAAGAGGGGATCCTGTTCGACGTCATGATCTATCCGATGCGAAAACACACGATCGACGACCCGCCGGCCAGGAAGCACCTTTTCAAAACGATGCTCGAATTCTGGGAAAAGAATCTCTCGACGGTCACGCCTGAAAGCGGCGCCAGTGGCGCCGCAGGCGCCGTGATCGTTGACCCCGCCTGCTCTACTGTGTCGCGGCCTTGTGGGAAGGCCCCGCGAGAGAAACATCCGCCTTGAAATCAACAGGATCAAGCCGGGTTCCTCCTCCCTGGCCGCCCGATCTTCCTCCCCTGCCTCCCCCTCCGCCACCACCGCGTCTCCCACCTCCTCCGAACCCGCCCCCTCCGCCCCCTCCTCCGCCGGGTGATCTCCCTCCTCCTTCTCCCATCCCCCCGCCTTCCCGCGTGCCGGCGATCTCCTTCTCAGTCTGGATCTCAATTCTGAATGTCGAACCGGGTGCCGCACCGACCGCATAGGGCCGATCCTTCGAAGCCTGCAGCGGCAACTTGAGCTCGTACATTGAAGAACCTTCCGAACTTCCTACGCGCACACTCACGCCGGGGACCTCCAGGGGTGAAAAGAGAGTCCGGTCATTCTTGTCCGTTCCGAGTATTTCCAGGTCATGTATCCCCGTTCCCATGGGGTAGAGTATGCCAACTTTCCTCCCGTCGTCCGCCTCAAACCATACGGTCATCCCCGGGCCGGCAATGCGCCTCCGGAACTCGTCCTCCGGCGCGAGGATCCGGAGATAGAAAAATGCGGAGTCGTTCTGCATGCCGAGGAAAAGATGTGTATCCTTGAGCGGGATGAACGGCGACTTCCACACCTGTGCCGCGCTGTCGATCGTGACGCCGGGGGTTCTCCACGAGCTCGGAATCTGGGCTGTGCTGCCGCATCCGGAAACGAGCACGCCCGCAAGAATAGCCATCCCGAGCAGCGTGTGCGTCCAGTATGGCTCTCCCCTGCGGAACGGGGGCCTGCGTAGGTTCCGGTTCATCATGCGCGCCTCTTTTTGTGTACAGGTTGAGACAGTCTCTCGCACCTTAGATTCGCCCCGGGGGGGGGAGGTTTAAGCGGACCGGCGGAAAGATTCGCGTTAGCCTCATGAGCCGGCAAATATTCTCTGAATAGTGCCTACATTCCTGCACCGGTATGAAAACATACCTGAGTCAGTACCCGGCGCACGTCGAGGTTGCCATGGGAGACGCGCGGCTCTCGCTCCCTTTGTTGACAATTCGTCCGGGGACGATTACATTAATTGCGTTAACAGCGTGTATATCTGCCACGAACACGGGACGGAATGTGATGAAAAGCATGTTCGAACAAGCCACGCTCGACGAGGTCGTACGGCGGATCAATTCACTGAACGCCGGGTCGCAACACCTCTGGGGCAAGATGGGAGTTGCCCAGATGCTCGCCCACTGTTCGACGACACTCGAAGCAGCCACGGGGAGAAGGACCCCCAGGAGGATGTTGATCGGGAGGATCCTCGGCCCATTCTTCAAGAAAAGATACACCGACGATTCGGAGCTTTCCCGGAACAGCCCGACTCATCCGTCGTTCGTTATCACCGATCCGCGGGATTTTGCAGGAGAGAAGCAACGCCTCCTCGATCTGGCCCGCGGGTTTTCCGAAGGGGGAGAGGCAAAGTGCACAATCCTGCCGCATTCTTTCTTCGGCAGGCTGACCGCACAGGAATGGGGGAGAGGGACGTACAAGCATCTCGATCACCATCTTCGCCAATTCGGAGCGTGAACGTCTGAAGATAATTTCTGTGAACGTTGGGGTACCCCGCGAGGTCGTATGGCTGGGGAAGACCGTTGTGACCGGGATATTCAAGGATCCTGTCGATTTTCCGGTGATGCTCCGGACGATGAACCTGGAGGGGGACAGGCAGGCTGATCTTTCGGTGCATGGGGGGGTGGCGAAGGCCGTCTACGCCTATCCGGAGGAGCACTACGGTTTCTGGCGCGGCGAGCTTCCGGGGATGGATTTGCCTCCGGGAATGTTCGGCGAGAACTTCACGACAAGGGGCCTCTCCGAAGAGACGGTCCATGCCGGCGACCGGTTCCGCATGGGAGAAGCGGAGGTCGTTGTCACCCAGCCGAGGCTCCCCTGTTTCAAGCTCGGGATAAAATTCCGGCGCAGCGATATCATCAGGAGATTCCTGGAGAGCGGAAGGACCGGGTTTTACATGGCCGTGCTCCGCGGCGGCATGGTGGGGGCGGGAGATAGCGTGGAGCTGCTGAGCGCGGACCCGCAGTGTGTGAGCATCGCGGACCTCGTCCGCATGCATCTACCGGGAGAAAAGGATCCGGATGTACTGCGGCGGGCCCGCAACGTTGAGGCGCTGCCGGAGAGCTGGAAGAAATAANNAATAAGAGCCGTCTCTTCTATCCACACATCGGGGAAATCATGCCGTTCAGGATTCTCGTAGCCGATGATGACGAAGCGATCCGCAAGTCCCATAAATTTGCTGTCGATGCGGCCTCAGAACTGTTGAAAGACAAAATCGCTGTCGTGGAATCGGATGACAGCGTTGATGCATGGGCGAAGATCAAGTCCGCACGATTCGATCTCATTATTGTGGATAACGATTTCAAAGACAACGAAATCCCGGGACATCTCCCCGGAATTGCCCTTCTTCAGCTCGCCCGGAAAGAGGGGTTGAACAGGGAAACCCCGATCGTATTCTGCTCGGCGGAGACATTTGAAACNNAACGCGGTCCATTTTCCCAAGACCGGCTACGATATCGACCAGGCGGCCCGTCTGTTCGTGGAACAGCTCACAAAACCGAGATCGGATCGGGCCCAATGAATTGTATTCCTGGCCGGTCTCCTTTCAGTACACTTCGGGGACGACCGTCTGTTCGGTCCCGGGAGGCCGGACGCACCCCATCGCGTTTCGCCTTGCGGGCAGCTCTGGCGGATTTGCGGATCTGATACGAAGCAGAGCGACGTGACAGGTGCTCTTGCGGGCGGAACGGTCGGCCAAGGTATGACCGGCACAACATTTCTACTTCGGTACCGGCTCAGATGTCTGCAGGTTTGCAGTCCGGGGCTCCCTCTCCTTCCAGCATTCCCATCCTGAATGGCTCGCTTTGTTTTTTGATCGCCCGAAGTGCGCCGGTCGGTACAAAACCTCTACCCCCTCGCTCATCGTCGGCAGCGCGTATGCCGAAAGCTCGGCGCAGTCGCAGCGTTCGAGAGCGGCCATGGAGGACTTTGTTTCACCTTTCAGTGTGGTCAGTGTATGATCGTATGCCCTCTGAACCGAGTGGAGGAATTTCTGCACGCGATCCACATCGAACACCGCGACGCTGACCGCCGTCTGGACATCCCCCGTCAGGCGGTCAAAGGACTGGCGAGCAAATCTCCTGGCAAAGGCAGGCACGTTGCCATCCGCCAAACTGACATCCAGCCGCTCCAGCGGATGAAGATCAAAGTACGACAGGTGAAGATTGTCGGGAGAAGCGATAATGTATCGCGCCGCCGGTCCAAGCGCGCCAATGGAATACGGTGTACTGCCGAAACAAGTTGACAGAACCATGAGATCGAATCTTGTGGAATCCCGCGTGAAACCTCTCAACCCGTCCGCAAGGTCATGAACGGTGAACGTCCTCTCCGGACACGACGCATCATAGTCCGCGCCTCCGAACTCGGGGATTTCGTGTCCGCAGTAGAGGAACAGGTTCACCGTCCCGTGCTGAATGCCGGTGCGGAAACGCTGATACAATGTTATCTCAGGGTCGAGGGGTGAATGCTCCTGGTCGCGCCAGTACGGTTCATTTGCGATGAGCCTCCCGTTCCGGTAGTAGTAAAACTCCCCGTCGCGAACGGGAAAGAAGAACAGGAAGTGTTTCCTCGGTATCTGGTGAAATATGAATACCTCGGCGCGGGGGTTCCGCAGGGCGATCCTCTTCGCACCTGCCAGAGCCTCTTCGTCTGCTTCGTACTGCTTGCCGCTGTTGTCGTGGTAGAGATAATCGCCGTCACCGTGGATCACAAACACGATCGAGTACGACACCGCGGGCGAACGCTCAACCGGTTGCTGCGCTTCATCCTGCACGGGAAGGTCGGCGCTGCACGAGGAGAGCAACACGTTCAACGCCGCACAACACGCGCTCAGCACAAGCCCGGGATGCAGGGCACCCCGGGGCGTTCGGCTTCGCGTGTCTCGCATATCGAATTCCGGAATGGTTGATCGTGGAGAAATTACTTTGCTATCAGCACGATCAGGATGACGATCAGGAGAAGAGTGACAAGGCTGATTGTTATCACCTGGTCAGCCTGCTCCATGTCCTGCACGACGTACTCAGCGAACGAATTGAGTTGTTCGTCCGGCACGCGCGCATAGCCGTTGCTGCCTGCCAGCTCATCCTGTTTCTCTTGAAGTGTGGCTTTGAGCCGATCGATCCCGTCGACATCGTTTTTCGAAATCAACGGTAGGCTTTGAATTATGCCGAGGGCCGTGGAGACGGTATGAAATGATTCGTTGAGGAGTTGTCGCTTTTCGACCGGGTTGACAGTTGCCTTCGCTTTTGCTGCGGCATCGCTGAAGTATCCCTGAAGCTCTCCTTTTCCACCCGCGTACGCCGGGAGGGCCAAAACACACATCAAGACGATGGATGGTAGAGCCGTTCGTGATTTCATGGCTGCGCCTTTCGTGAAGGTGGAAGGGAATAGTTGATTGCTCAACACGACGGGACAGTCGATGGAACCACGACCCGCCGGGGTTTCTCGCTCTCAGAGGTTAGGGGATAACCGCCTCAAAGAAATCGTTCCAAAGGTTGAAATGAGAGCTAATCCCGGGCCAGCGCATCGATGGGGTCGAGTTGTGCGGCTTTTCTCGCTGGAAGATAGCCGAAAATGATGCCCGTCAGAAAGGCACACGCGAAGGCAATGACTATGGGCGGGACCGTGAAGATCACGCGCCATCCTGCGATCGCGGAGGTGGCTAAGCCGCCGCCGAGTCCGGCGACGACACCCGCCAGGCCGCCGATAAAGCAGACCACGACGGCCTCGGCAAGAAATTGAAACAACACGTCAAAGCTGCGGGCGCCGATCGCCATGCGGATGCCGATTTCGCGGGTCCGCTCCGTTACCGATACCAGCATGATATTCATCACGCCTATCCCGCCGACAACAAGCGAGATCACGGCAATCGCCGCCAGCAGATAGGTGAGTGTGTTTTGCGTTTCGTCGGCCGTGGCGATGGTGTCGGCCTGGTTCCGGATGTTAAAGTCTTCCTTGCCGTGGCGTTTGATCAGCAACGAATGGAGTCCGGCTTGCACCGCGCTCATGTCCGCTTCCGGCTTCACTCTCACTACAAAATCATTGAAAAAACGTTGTCCAAAGATGCGCGCTCCGGCCGTTGTGTAGGGGAGCCAGACGGAGTTGTCCATGTCGTCTCCCCGTGGGGTCAGGCCTTTGCTGCTCAAAACGCCGATGACGAGGAACGGTGCGCTGCCGATGAGCACATACTGTCCCAGCGGATTCGTCCCATCGGGGAACAGGTTCTTTACAACGGTCTGGCCAAGCGTGACGACCTGTGCATAGCGCTTCACATGTTCCGCCGAGAAGAACACGCCGGACTGCGGCGGCCAGTCATGCACCAGCGGGAAGTTTTCGCCGGTTCCCACCGCGGTGACCATCAAGTCCTGGTTCCCAAAGCGCAGCAGTGAAGAAAGGTTCGTTTCCGGAATCGCCATGGCGACACCCTGGGAGCCGACGATGGAGGGGAGATCTTCAGGCAGGAAGCTTGTCACGATTTCGGCTGAGGCGCGAACGGCGGGCGGTCCGCGCATAATCGTCAGCAGGTCGGTCCCCATCGCCTGGATCCGCTCGACCACGTCCTGTTTCGCGCCGTTGCCGATCGCCATCAGCGCGATCACCGAGGCGACGCCGATGATGATCCCAAGCATTGTCAGCGCAGTCCGAAGGCGGTTGTGCACCAGCGAACGCAAAGCCATCTTCAGAGCTTCGCCAAGGATACCCGCACCCGGTCCGGCATCGTTTCCCGTCTGGCCGGTTTGCGCCTGAATACCTGCCTCCACTTTCTGCTGCGTCTCGTCGGATGTGATCCGCCCGTCGGCAATGCGAACGATGCGGTGCGCGTACGCGGCGATGTCGCTGTCGTGGGTCACCACAATGATTGTGTGCCCTTGGCTGTGCAGCTTCTCCAGAATGGCCATGACCTCCTTGCCCCCCTGGCTGTCAAGCGCTCCGGTGGGCTCATCGGCCAGTATCACGGGCCCGCCGTTCATGAGCGCGCGGGCGATGCTGACGCGCTGTTGCTGGCCGCCGGAGAGCTGGCTGGGATGGTGTTCCAGGCGGTCGCCCAGTCCGAGTTCCCGCAACAGGTCGCTGGCGTGCGCCGCTCGGTCAGTTTTCGCCATGCCGCAGTACACGGCGGGAACTTCCGCGTTTTCGACGGCACTAAGATCGGACATCAGGTTGTAGCGCTGAAAGATAAAGCCGAATGTATCGCGCCTCAGTGCTGCCAGCGCATCGCCGTTGAGACTGGCGACTTCGACGCCGCGGATGGAATACGTGCCGCTCGAGGGCTTGTCAAGACAACCGATGATGTTCATGAGCGTGGACTTGCCCGAGCCGGAGGCGCCCATGATGGCGACGAATTCGCCGCTCTGAATCGTCAGGCATACTTCTCTGAGCACTGTCAGCGGCTCGCCCCCCGATGAATAGGTGCGGCTGACATCCTTCAATTCGAGCAATGGAGACGGCATCACGGGCCTTTCCGGGCGCTCAACGCGCTTGTCGAATTCCCCGGTGCCGCGGTTTTCCCGATGACGACCCGTTCGTTCTCCGTGAGACCGCTCGTAACCTCCGCCGAAATCTCGCTCTTGATGCCGATCTTGATGGTGCGCGGCTCGAGGCTGCCATCGGGTTTCAGCACCTGGACACTGACTTCCGCCCCTTCGCTTGCATTGCCGATGGCGGCAGCCGGTATCAGCATGACGGCCTTTGCACGGGCCAGCACGATGAAGACCTGCGCAGTCATCTGGATCTTCAGTTCACGCTTCGGATTCGGAATATCGAACAGCACGTCGTAAAACACCACGTTGTTGATGAGTTCCGGTGTGGGGAGCACTTGCCTGATGGTACTGTTCCAGCGCACGGAATCGCCAAGAATGGTGAAATAGACGGCCTGGCCGGGCGTGACTCGGACAATGTCCGCCTCCGAGACCTGCGCCCAGATCGTCACGGTGTCGATATCGCCAATCCGCAGGATATTCGGTGCCTGCTGATTAGCGTTGAGCGTTTGCCCTTCCAGAAGGCTGATGGAAACGACTTCGCCGGCCATCGGCGCAGTGATTTTTGTATAACTGAGATTTGCCTTGCCGGTGTTTACCGCCGCCGCCGCTTCTTCCATTTGCGCCGAGAGCGAAGCGGCGTCGGCGAAAGCGACTTTGTACGCAGCTCGGGTGATGTCACGGTCGTTGGCCGAGATCAAATCGTGTGCGAAGAGTGTATCGTTACGGTCTCGCTGCAATGTGGTGAGTACAAGCTGCGCCTGTTTCAGTGAGCGCTGCGACGTCATGTTCTCGAGGGCTGCTTTGTCGGCCGTGAGCGCTGTCGTGGCCAGAACCGGATCGATCTCCGCGAGCAATTGGTTTTTCTTCACCTGATCGCCGCGCTTGACCTTCAGCAATTTAAGCTTGCCGGATGTCTGAGCGCCGACATCGACATAATTGAAGGGCTGCACGATGCCCGCTGCCACGACCGTGCTTTCCACATCGCCGCGTTCCACGGAGGCGGTGGCATAATGGACACTGGCTTTCCCGAACGCCCAGTGATACCCGAACCAGCTTGCACAGGCGACGATGAGTGCACCGATCAGCCACAGGCTGCGTCGCTGCAGGAGGGCTCGAGGTTTTACCCGGCGATTCCCTGAGGGCGTGGCAGGCCTGGTGCTGCCTGTGGGTGCGGAATTGGGTTCCGGGCTGGTGCTCGTTGGTTCCATCGTCGTATTTTCCCGCTTCCAGTTCTCTGTTTTTCTATTCTCTCTTGCCATTGCGCCATGCGCATCGCGACGCCGATCCTTCTCACCTCTTAAAAGCTATCATATGATCTGCCGCAAAAACATCCCCCAAAGGAATGAAGGAGTGGTTA
>PMJR01000025.1 GCA_003158475.1 Ignavibacteriota bacterium
GTCTCCCGTCCCGCACACGGGAAGAATTGACAGGGAAGCCGGATTGCAGCTTCACCGCTGTTCGATCTTTCGCAAGGAACATCGGACTCGATGACATCGGTCTGCACGATGTGGAAAGGACAACGTGACTGCAAGCGGATTTCGCAAAATGGCCCTGAGTCTCCCTGAGACGACGGAGGAATCCCATATGCATCACCCGGATTTCCGGGTATCCGGGAAGGTCTTTGCCACGCTCGGTTACCCGGATAAATCGTGGGGCATGGTCAGGCTCACGCCGGAGCAGCAGGCGAAATTCATGTCGGCTGAACCTGAGGTGTTCGTGCCTGTCAACGGGGGGTGGGGTCGTCGGGGTGCCACCAGTGTGTTTCTTCGGGGTGTGAAAAGTAAATCGATGCGCAAGGCACTTGAATCAGCCTGGGCCAATACCGCGCCCAAACGTCTCACGGCCGCAATACAGGGCCAGGTATTGTAATACCCCTCTTTCTCGTCGCATCGTTCTGGGTATTTCTCAGCACCTGGAATTTCTGATGCATTCATTCCGCGATCATCAATGGTCGCGGACTCTCAACATCAAGTCACAAGAAAGAACACTGCAATGGAACCTCAGACCTATTCAAACCATCGTCGATACGTCCCCATGTATCACGGAGTGCTGGGCCTCCTCCTGCTCGCCGTCTTCGTCGGCTCGCTCGTCAACCTGTATGTTTCCGTCGGCGATCATCAGGGAGTCTACAGTGCCTCATTGATCACCGTTCTTACGCTGTGCGGATTCATCCAGTACTGGTACAGCCGGGCGTTTGCCACGACGGTGCAGGACCGGGCGATCCGGGCGGAAGAGAATCTGCGCCACTTCGCGATGACGGGAAAGCTTTTCGACCCGCGATTGACGATGGGACAAATCATCGCGCTCCGCTTTGCCCCGGATGAGGAATTCCTCCCCCTCGCCAAACGGGCCGTTGAAGAGAAGCTTTCACGCGAGGATATCAAGAAATCGATCAAGACCTGGCGGGCGGATAACTACCGGGCTTGAACAGGAGGAAAAACAGGAGAGGCCAACCCGCGCGGGTTGGGCTCTGACTGGTACGCCCCCATATTCTTCCGGCCGACCGGATCAGGTAATGCTTACCCCGAGGCTATCGAAGCAGCAAGAGTCTATTCGTTGCCACAAAGTACCCCGCCGTTAATCGATAGAAATACACGCCACTGGCCAGGTTCGAGCCGTCGAACTTCACTTCGTGGTACCCCGCCGCCTGCGTCTCATTCACCAGTGTCGCGACTTGCTGACCGAGCGTATTGAAGACACTCAACGTCACCGCTGACTGACGGGGAACTCCGTACCGGATCGTCGTCGTTGGATTGAACGGGTTGGGATAGTTCTGCAGGAGGACATAACCGCCGGGCAGAGTACTTCCGCCGGGACCGACGCCGGCGAGGACAACACTCCTGACGACGAGGGCGGGGTCGCCCAGGAGAGTCTGACGGCGTGTGGAGGGGTCCCAGAGACCGTTAGAGTTGATAGTCGTAAGAAATACCTCGCCGATGGATTTTGCCGGCCTTGCTGCGAGAGAGGCACCCAACACCTGAAGGAACGCGGAATTCGAACTGACATAGACGGCTCCCGACGGCGCAATCGTAGCAATTGCTCCCTTCGCGTCAGACTGGAGAAGGCTCACGGCGATTGCCGGCGTGTCGGATTGTTCGAACCGTTGCCCGGCGAGTATCAGGCAGAGAGGAAGGGGCGAACCCGGGGCAAGCGAGTCCACGTCCCATGTCGTAAAATACGCGGACCGTGCGAACTTGTACCAGTTCACCTCCCCGATGAGCGAGACGATCGCCGCTCCACGGTTCAAGAGGTCTCTGAACTGAACCCGTGATAGGTATTGAGAAGAAGAAGGGGTGATATGAATCGACACGGTTTCTGGCCAGGCCGGGGAGAGGGTGTGTTGTAACGCATCGGCGATTCCTTCAAAGAGGGGAGCGTACGTTGAGTCGGCCACAGATATGGACCTCCTCATCCACGATTGCTCTGGAGAATTCTCGTATGTGTTGATCTTTGACAACATGACATTGAGTCCGGCGAGATTCCACGCGGGGAGGCGTCCGAGCGCGGCAACCTGTCGGCCCGGGAGACCCGAGTCGGCCCCCGCTTCGACAAACCACCCGTCAACCATGATCGAGTCCTCCCCCACAAACGTGAACCCCTGCTCCGTGTGAGAGGGGACGGTATTGACATTGCCGGCCAGGAGGAAATATTTCGGTGCGGGGGCTTTCCACGAAGCGAGCGCATACGTGATGAACTTTTTGATGGCGGTGTCAGCAGTTGTCCCTTTCCCGAAAGAGCTGTATATCGAATCCGTGACCGCAATACCCACCGCAAAGCCGTTATGAACCGATCGGCGGAGGGCCAGCGGCTGAACTGCAGGGATATACGCCCGCGGTGAAATGATCACGTAATCGAACCGGTTGTTCGGGCTCCTCAGGTCGCTGATGACCGACTGGGAGAAGAGGCTCGAGCCCGGGGAGAGGAATGCCAAAACAAAAACAACGATTGGACGGATGATTGATGCGGGTCTCATATGCTGATCCTTTCTGAGAGGTGGGGAACGTCGGCGACACGGAATCTCCAACCCCGTATCAATCAGATTTGCGCGAGGTCCTCCATCATTTCACAGTAGGGGCGCATTATCGCGGATGAAAACGGCAGGCGAGGCCACATTATCCCTGTTGATATCCGACCGGAAAAGAGTCTATTATCAATCAGGCGAAAGTTGTGACCCTGGTTGTGGTGGGGTAGCGGATGTGCATTGACAATATACCGGAACACGCACGGCTTGTCAACTAGTCAATCAAGTTTCGAATCGAAACCAAAGTGAGCCAGGCCGGATTGCAGTCATAACTCCGAGAAATATCTGTGATTTTGCCCCGCTTCACCACCGGCTGTTCATCTGTTGAAAGCTTTTGTCCAGATCAGGTCGTGACGCTTTGATGAGTCCTTCCGTCATCCCGTAGCCTATCTCGAAAACGTCATTCTCGAAAGCCTTCATCACCGAGGCCACATATTCTGCAGGCTTGAGATCCGCCTTGAAATTGCCCCTCTGTGCTCTCCCCTCCGCGTTTAATTCCGTATCAACCGCCGGCGGGACCACTTCGAAAACCTTGATCCCGGTCTTCGCGAGCTGGTGTCTGAGCGCAAGGGAAAAAGCATGAATCCCGGCTTTGGTCGCGCTGTAGACAGGCATCCGGGCGGCAGGCACGAAACCCAATCCGGAAGAAACATTGATGATGGCAGCCCCTTTCTTTCCCGTCAGGAGCGGGATGAAAAGCCCGGAGAGGATTACAGGGGCTTCCAGGTTGATCGCAATTTCATTCTCTCCGGCCAGGTATTCCGCGATACCCTTCGTAAAATCGATATCTCTTTGTACCCCGGCATTGTTAACGAGTATATTCAATTTGCCGAAGGTGGTGGTAACCCATTCCGCCAGTTTTCTTCGATCCCCTTCTTTTGCGACATTCGAAATTCTGACATGGAGCTCCGGATGGACTCTTTGAGCTGCAATAAGCCTCTCTTCCCTCCGGCCGCAAATTATGACTTCATTCCCCGCTGCAAGGAACAATTCGGCCATCGCATAACCTATGCCCGTTGCTCCCCCGGTGATCAATACCGTGTTTCCTGACATTTCCATGCAACATCTCCCTCGTTCATTTCTTAGCGGGATATCCCACGGTCTGGCCAAATAGCACGCGCTGGTCGGCGCGCAGTTTCAGCTTTTCTGTAAGAGCGGGTTTATTGCAATTATGGAACCACGATGCCAGTCCCTGAGAAGCAGCGAACAAATATACGTTGCCTGCAATCAGACCTGTATCGACAAAGTAATATGATTTTTGAATATCGGGATCTTGGAGTCCGGGTTCCTGATAACCTGAGGTGTGGGAGAGTCTATCCACATCCACGATGTAAATAAGGTGAACCGGGGCCCCGGCGATACGTGTCGCCTGGCCTTCCCCGATTGCAAGAGGACGCAAGTCGCCCGCAACGATCGGCAC
>PMJR01000047.1 GCA_003158475.1 Ignavibacteriota bacterium
ATCGTTCGTCCGTGAGACCGGGTTCGCCCGGCTCGGTGTCTTTACATATTCCAGGGAGGAGGGGACGACGGCATTTCCTCTGGGAGATCCTGTCCCGGCGGAGGAGAAGGAGCGCCGGAAGGGGATCATCATGGAGCTACAGAAGGACATTTCAGCGGAACGGAACGAGGCGCTCGTCGGTTCGAGGCTCCGCGTGCTGATTGACAGGGTTGAGGGGGGACTGTACGTCGGGCGGACGGAACAGGATGCGCCCGAAATCGATAACGAGGTTTTCGTAACCGCGACCGAAACACTCAGCCCCGGGACATTCTCCGACGTGGAAATCCACGACGCCACAGAATACGACTTGTACGGGAGGGTGTAGCGATGGACCGACGGGCATTGGGGTGTTGTATCATCGTGGTGCTCCTCTCGTCTGTGCCCGGCCGGGCGCAGGTCGAAATACCCGCACAGGTCCCTCCGGAATACTCGGCCACGCTTTTCCTTGACCCGATCGCATTCCTCGGATCGCAGCCAGGCGAGTCACGACTGGACGTGTTCGTCCAGGTCGGGTATGACAACCTGAGTTTTGTGAAGACGGGGGACACCTATGCTGCATCCTGCGAGATGTCGATCAGGATCGACGATTCCACGGGGGCGCAGGTGCTTGAGAAACTTTGGACTGAAAACGTCGCCGGACTCACGTTCGATCAGTCGGTCTCCTCGGCAGGCTATTCGCTCCAGCAGCGTTCGTTCCCGGTTCCCCCGGGACGATACGCCGTGCACGTAAGCGTCAGGGATCTGGAGTCGAATACCGAGAAGAAGGCTTCCTACAGATGTTTCGTGCCGGACTTCTCCGGGTCTCTCGTTGCGCTCAGCGACCTCATGATCGCCAGCAGGATCACGGTCAGGGACGGCAAGAAATCGATACTCCCGAATGTGTCCCCCAACGTGGGCAATCTCCCTGAAGCCTTTTACGTGTTCTTCGAAGTCTATGACCGGGTAGGGGCGGATTCCCTCCGGTTAGAGGCGCGGGTCTTCAACGCGAAACAGGAGGTTGTCGTCCGGACGGATACGACGGAGATCGTGAAAACGGGACGGAACGAAGTCTTCATGCGGATCGACAACTCGGCGATGCCGCTGGGTGACTACCTGCTCTCCATCCGGGCTGTCCCGGCCTCAATTCCCCGGGATTCGAAAAACGCGGAGAAAGAGTACATCGCGTCGAGGGGACGGGCGATCATTGTCCGTTGGAAGGGTCTCCCCAGGGCCATGAAGGATATCGATCTCGCGATCGAACAGCTCGCGTACATTGCCAAAGACAATGAGATGGCGGATCTGAAATCCGGGGCATCGCTGGCGGAGAAGCAGCAGAAGTTCCTCGAATTCTGGAAAAAAAGGAGTCTGAACCCGAACGCGCCCCGCAACGAGAGAATGGCGCTGTATTACGCCCGGATCGAATATGCCAACAAGCACTTCACCCGTTTCCGCGAGGGCTGGCGGACAGACATGGGGTTGGTTTTCGTACTGCTGGGCCCTCCAAGCAACGTGGAACGGTTTCCGTTCCCGGTGGATGAAAAACCCGAAGAGGTGTGGCAGTACTACGATCTGAACTTCCAGTTTGTTTTCAGGGACGAAAACGGGTTCGGGGATTACCGCCTCCTGACGCCGCTCTGGGAAGTGTATAACCGCCGCCGTGACTTCTGAGCCGGTTCTTGACGTTCGTCCGCGTAATCGGTATACTCCGGCTATGTGTTCCATCAGTCGGCACGGCCTTATTTTCCTCCTCCTTTCCTCCTCCCTCTGTTCCGCCGCCACGATCCGCTCCCTCTCGGTCCGTGGGAACAACGTTTTCACCGGGCGCGAGATCACCGGTTGGCTCTCATCCCGGGCCGGCGTGCAATTCTCTGAGGCGGCGCTCCGGAGCGATTCAAGCCTGGTCCTTGAGTCGTACCGTGCGCAGGGGTACCTCGGTATCCGGGTCCGGTTCGATCCTCCTTTATTCTCCCCTGACAGTGCATTCGTCGACATGATCCTTGTAGTAGAGGAGGGGAGGCAGACCCTCATCACCCGGCTCGGCGTCAGGGGGGAGGTCCGGCTTTCTGAAGCGGAGATACTCGATCGGTTCGATCTCGGTCCCGGGGCTCCACTGAACCGGAGCCTCCTGGAACGGGACATCGAGGCACTTCTCGTCAGGTATGAAAAGCTGGGCTACCCGTTCACGCGCTGCTCTGTCGACAGCCTCGGGAGCCGTCCGGGAAGGCTTGAAGACTCCGTGGATGTTGTGCTCGGGGTCGAAGAGGGGGTCAGGATGACGGTCGACGAGATCCGGGTGGAAGGAAACAAGGAGACGGATGCGTCGGTCATCATCCGCGAAACACGTCTTGAGCGGGGCGAACCGTTCAATCCGGCCAAGATTGACGCCATCAGGGAACGATTGAACAGGCTGAACATATTCTCCTCGGTTGCGGATCCGGAGCTGTATATCCGCGACGGGCACGGGGGACTCCTGCTGAAAGTAAAGGAGGGGAACACGAACACGTTTGACGGGATCCTGGGGTACATACCTCCGGCTGTCCCGGGCTCATCCGGATACCTGACAGGCCTGGCATCGGTATCGATGCGCAATCTCTTCGGCACGGGGCGGAAGCTCAGCCTTCGCNNGCGGGAGGACCGCCTCTCGCAGGAAATAGGCGTCCGGTACGTCGAACCGTGGATTTTCAGCCGCCCTGTCAATGTCGGGGGGGGGTTCCTGCAGAGGCAGCAGGACAGCACATACGTGCGGCGAACACTGGACCTCCGGACAGAATTGATGCTCTCGGAGGAGCTGTCCGTTTCTCTGGTCTTCAATGCCGAGAAGGTAATCCCTGCGACGGACTCAACGTCGGTAGCGCGGGTGGTCGGAACCAACGAGACCACCGGCGGGATAGAGATACAGTATGACACGCGGGATGACGTCTACAGCCCGGAATCGGGCGCGCGATACCGGACCGATTATCACTACGGGCGTAAATCCATAGGGTCCGTTCCTGCGGGCGCCGCGCTCTCAGCAGTTGCGGGGGGGACGGTCCAGCGGCTGGGTGTGGATCTGGAGTTCTTTCTCCCGTCGTTCCGGCGCCAGGTGGTTGCATTCGGCATCCACGGCAGGGAGATCCGGACCGGACAGGTTCAACAGAGTGAGATGTACCAGTTCGGCGGCGCGAATACGCTTCGCGGGTACAGGGAGAACCAGTTCGAGGGTGCCGAGATCGTTTGGACGAACGCCGAATACCGATTCATCCTGGCCCGTCGGTCATTCCTGTTCGCTTTTCTGGACACGGGGTACTACAACCGTCCGGAGGACGATATCCTGGGCAACCCCTCTGCCCGCGCGTTCAAATACGGATACGGAATCGGGATCCGGCTCGACACCGCCCTGGGAAACCTGGGTGTGAGCCTCGCACTCGGTCAGGGGGACTCATTCGGAACCGCGAAGATCCACATCGGGCTCATCAATGATTTCTGACCCCATGAGCGGACCTCACCACAAGGTTGAAGACTCCCTCCGCCTGGGGGGCCTCCAGGTCGCGGGGATCGACGAGGCGGGGCGGGGCCCTCTCGCCGGCCCGGTCGTGGCCGCCGCGGTGGTATTCCGGGCGGGGACATTCATAGCGGGCGTGGACGATTCGAAGAAAGTCACGCCCCGGGCGAGGGCCGGGTTGTTCGATCAGATCATGAGCCGTGCCTTTGCCGTCGGTATCGGTTCGGTCGACAACACGGTGATCGATGAAATCAACATCCTAAACGCGACGTTTCTCGCAATGGACCGTGCCGTCGGTTCACTCGGCGTCCGACCCGGTCACCTGATTGTCGACGGGAACCTCTTCAGGCCCGGCCCCGCCAGCTCAGGGATTCCGTTCAGAACGGTCATCGGAGGGGACGGAGAGTGCTTTTCGATCGCTGCAGCCTCGATTATCGCGAAGGTGACAAGGGACAGGCTGATGGAAGAATTCGACCGCACGTACCCGGGGTACGGATTTGCGAGAAACAAAGGGTACGGGACCGTTGATCACCGCGCGGCGATCCTCCGGCTCGGCTTCTGCCCGATACACCGCCGCACGTTCCACGCCCGCCTCCCGCGGGACCCAGTCATTGCAGCCGAAGAGGAATGAAGCCACTTCCCGGGACAAGGCCCCCCCTGCGTCGCAACCTCCGCCGTGAGGGGGCAAGAGGAGAGGAGATTGCCGCCCGTTTTCTCGTCGAACAGGGATTCCGGATTGTGGAGCGGAATTTTCGTTTCAGGAGAAAAGGGGAAATTGATATCGTCGCCCGGGAAGGGGAGTACCTGGTCTTCTGTGAAGTGAAGATGCGGACGAACGATGAGTATGGCCTCCCCGAGTACGCGGTCACCCCCATGAAGCAGGAGACGATACGCAGGATCGCGGCCGCCTATCTCGCCATAAGGGAGATCCGCGGTCAGCCCTGCAGGTTCGACGTCGTGACGATCCGGCTGGAGGGGAACACGCCGGCGATGACGCTGTTAAGAAACGCTTTCTGAACGGCCACTGATAACGACCGAGGACCTTCCGCATGCATGCCCTTCCGCTGATCATCGGCTCCCTCTGCGTGATGGCGATAGCCTACCGGTACTACAGCGCATTCATTGCTGCCCGGGTCGTCGCACTGGATGACACGCGGGAGACGCCCGCGCACACGTTGAAGGACGGTCACAACTACCTCCCGATGAACAAATGGGTGCTGTTCGGGCATCATTTCGCGGCGATCTCGGGCGCGGGCCCCCTCATCGGACCGGTCCTTGCAGCCCAGTTCGGCTATCTCCCCGGGCTCCTCTGGCTGGTCGTCGGTGTCGTGCTGGCCGGGGCCGTGCATGACTTCACGGTGCTTGTGGCCTCCATCCGCCGCAAGGGGAGGTCGCTTGCCGAGATCGCCCGCAATGAGATCAGTCCCCTCGCGGGTCTCATCGGTTCAATCGCCATACTTATCATCGTCGTCATTGCTCTGGCGGGACTCGGCCTCGCCGTCGCCAATGCGCTGCGCGAGAGTTCGTGGGGGACATTCACCATAGCCATGACGATCCCGGTTGCGCTGTTCGTGGGGCTCTGGATGTACCGGATACGGCCGGGGAGGATCGTCGAAGCCAGCGTGATCGGCGTCATCGGCGTTATCGCCTGCGTGATACTCGGCGGGCTGATCCCCGGGTCATTCCTTGCTCCCTACTTCACTCTCTCCCGTGAAGGCATCACGATCGCGATGGGCGTGTACGGGTTTCTGGCGTCCGTGCTCCCCGTATGGCTCCTCCTCGCTCCTCGCGACTATCTCAGCTCGTACATGAAGATCGGCACGATCGGCGCACTGATCGTGGGGGTGATCGTGGTCAATCCGGTACTCAAAATGCCTGCCGTGACCGTCTTCACCTCCGGCGGCGGTCCGATCATTCCGGGGAAACTTTTTCCGTTCCTTTTCGTGACGATCGCCTGCGGTGCGATATCAGGGTTCCACGCGCTGGTGGCGTCCGGGACAACCCCGAAGATGATCAACAAGGAATCCGACGCACGCATGATCGGGTACGGTGCGATGCTGATGGAGGGGATCGTGGGCATCATCGCACTCATCGCTGCCTGCTCGCTGGAGATGGGGGACTATTTCGCGATCAACCTCCCGCCGGAAAAATTCGCCGCTCTTGCCCCGGTTCACGGGCTCTCGGTCGTCAATCTTGCGGAACTCTCCAGGGAGGTGGGTGAGAATGTGGCCGGCAGGACCGGGGGCGCCGTGTCCCTTGCAGTGGGCTTTGCACAGATCTTCACTGCGATGCCCGGGATGAAGGCCCTGATGTCGGTCTGGTACCACTTTGCGATCATGTTTGAGGCGCTCTTCATACTCACGACGATCGATGCGGGGACGCGTGTGGCGAGGTTTCTCCTGCAGGAGTTCGGAGGAAGGGTATGGAAGCCGTTTGAACGGACGGACTGGATCCCCGGGACGATCCTCTCGACGTCTCTTGTTGTCTTCGCGTGGGGGTATTTTATCTGGACCGGCAACATCAGCACGATCTGGCCGATGTTCGGCACAGCCAACCAGCTTCTCGCGGCGGTCGCGCTTGCGGTGGCGACGAGCGCGATAATCAACGCGGGGAAGGAGCGCTATGCCTGGGTCACGCTGCTCCCGATGCTGTTCGTTGCCGCAACGACGCTGAGCGCCTGCTGGCTGAACATCGCCGACAACTTCTGGCCCATGACGGCGAATCCACAGACTGCGGTACAGGGATATGTCAACTCCGTCCTCACCGCCGTGATCATGATCTGTGCGGTCATCATCCTCATCGAGGCGGGACGCCGCTGGTACAGGGTGCTTGTGAAGGGGGAATATCTGGTGCACGGAGAGGTCGTTTCGTCGTCCGACGGGAAAGTCACTCCGCCCACATACGGGTGCTGCTGAAAAGGGTCATGACGCATCGCGGCGATCCCTCCCTCACCCCTCCCCGCCGTGAAATCCAGCGTGTGAAATCCGGCGTGACTGTCGGGATTGCCTTCCACCTTCATTCTTCGTATATTTTTTCCTGACCTAAACAGAGACCGTTCTACTTGCCGAAACGTACCGACCTACACTCCATTCTGATCATTGGTTCCGGACCGATTGTGATCGGTCAGGCCTGTGAATTTGATTACTCCGGCACACAGGCCTGCAAAGTCCTCCGCGAAGAAGGCTTTCGCACAATCCTCATCAACAGCAATCCCGCAACGATCATGACCGATCCGGATCTTGCGGACCGTACGTACATTGAACCGATCACCCCCTATTTCGTCGAGAAGATCATCGAGCGTGAGCGCCCGGACGCCATACTCCCGACGATGGGGGGACAGACCGCGCTCAACACCGCCGTCGCCCTCGCGGAAAACGGTGTGCTGGAAAAGTACGGCGTTGAGCTGATCGGGGCGAAGCTGGACGCGATCCGGAGGGCCGAAGACCGGGAGTTGTTCAAGGCGACGATGGACAAGGCGGGGCTGAAGACACCGCGCGGCGGGTTCGTCCGGACAATGGAAGAGGGGGTCTCTCTCTCAACGTCGATCGGTTTCCCGGTCATCATACGACCCTCCTTCACGCTGGGGGGCTCCGGGGGAGGGATCGCGCGGACTCCGGACGAATTCGAGGAGGCCCTCTCCCATGGACTCGAGGCGAGCCCCATCCATGAGGTCCTCCTCGAGGAGTCCGTCATCGGCTGGAAGGAATATGAGCTTGAGGTTATGCGGGATGTCAGGGACAATGTCGTCATTGTCTGCTCGATCGAGAACTTCGACCCCATGGGCATCCATACGGGCGATTCGATTACCGTCGCTCCCGCACAGACACTGACCGACAAGGAATACCAGGCGATGCGGGACGATGCCATCAGGATCATCCGTGCGATCGGGGTGGAAACGGGCGGCTCGAACATTCAGTTCGCGGTTGACCCCCGGACCGGCCGGTGCCTTGTGATCGAAATGAACCCCCGTGTTTCGCGGTCCTCGGCCCTCGCGTCGAAGGCGACCGGGTTCCCGATTGCAAAGATCGCGGCGAAGCTTGCAGTCGGCTACACGCTGGACGAGATACCCAACGACATCACGAAGCTGACCCCCGCATCGTTTGAGCCCACGATCGACTACTGTGTGGTGAAGATTCCCCGCTGGGACTTCGAGAAGTTCAAGGGGGTGGACACGACGCTGGGCGTGCAGATGAAATCCGTCGGTGAGGCGATGGCGTTCGGCCGGACGTTCAAGGAAGCGCTCCAGAAGGCTCTTCGGTCGCTTGAGCAGGGGAGAGCGGGGCTGGGGGCCGACGGGAAAGATGAGTTTGACCCCGCCGCCCTGACGGCGGCGGAAAAGTCCGAATGGCGCGAGAAGATACGCACAAGACTCGGCAGGCCCCATCCCGACGGCATCTTCAATCTCCGTTACGCGCTGCAGCTCGGTTTTTCGATCGAGGAGCTGTATGCGCTCACCTTTGTGGATCCCTGGTTCCTGAACAATATACGGCAGATCATCGATTGCGAGTCCGAGATACGGAGCGCAGGATCCCTTGACGGTGGTCTGATGTTGAAGGCGAAACAGTTCGGGTTCTCCGACCGGCAGATCGCGACAATGACGGGGAGCGACGAGATGACTGTCCGGGCGGGGCGGAAAAGGATGGGGGTTCTCCCCGTGTACAAGACCGTCGATACCTGTGCCGCGGAATTCGCCGCGGACACTCCCTATCACTATTCGACGTACGAGCGGGAAAACGAGGCCAGGAAGTCGGACAAGAAACAGATCGTCATCCTGGGGGGCGGGCCCAACCGGATCGGGCAGGGGATTGAGTTCGACTACTGCTGCGTCCACGGCGTGATGGGGTTGAGAGATGAGGGGTTCGGGACCATCATGATCAACTGCAACCCGGAGACGGTCTCGACGGACTACGACACGACCGACAAGCTCTATTTCGAGCCTCTGACGCTCGAAGATGTCCTCAATATCTGTGAGCAGGAACAGCCGGTCGGCGTGATTGTCAGTTTTGGCGGACAGACACCGTTGAAGATCGCCAAGGCACTCGAGGCGAACGGGGTGAAAATCCTGGGGACCTCGACGGAAGGTATCGACCTCGCGGAGGACCGCAAGAGGTTCGGCGCGCTCCTGGAAGAGCTGAAGATCCCGTGTCCGCCGTACGGGACGGCGCACGATCTCGAGGGCGCGCTGGAGGTCGCAAAGCATGTCGGCTATCCGGTGCTTGTGCGTCCGTCCTACGTCCTCGGCGGGCGTGCGATGGAGATCTGCTACGAGGACGAAGGGTTGCGAGAATACATGGGGAAGGCTGTCAACGTCTCCCCGGATCACCCGGTGCTCATCGACCGTTTCCTCGAAGACGCGTTCGAATTCGACGTGGATGCCGTCTGCGACGGGAAGGCGGTGTTTATCGGCGGAGTGATGCAGCATATCGAGGAGGCGGGGGTCCATTCCGGGGACAGCTGTTGTGTCCTCCCGCCCTATGCCGTGACCCCCCAGCAGCTTCTGACGCTTATGGCCTATACGCGCCGGCTCGCCCTCGCTCTCCATGTCGTCGGCCTGCTCAATGTACAGTACGCCATGCGCAACGGCGTGATCTACGTGCTGGAGGTGAACCCGCGGGCTTCCCGCACTGTTCCTTTCGTGAGCAAGGCCACGGGGGTCCCGCTGGCGAAAATCGCCGCAAAGCTCATGGTCGGCCGTTCGATTGCCGACCTGGACGTCAAAGGGTACGGGTGGGCGAAACATGTCGCGATCAAGGAATCGGTCTTCCCGTTCCCGAAATTCCCCACCGCCCGCCATTTCCTCGGACCGGAAATGCGGTCGACCGGGGAGGTGATGGGCATCTCCGACACATTCGGCGTGGCATTTGCGAAGGCCTCCATGGCTGCAGGGACCACACTCCCGCAGAAAGGGACGGTGTTCGTCAGCCTCAACGATTTCGACAAGAACGAACGCGCGGTGAACGTCGTCCGGGCATACGTCCGTCTCGGGTTCAACGTCATCGCGACGGAAGGGACGTCGGCCTTCCTCCGCACGCACGGGATCGCCAACCGCCCCGTCCTCAAAGCGAGCGAAGGGACGCTCAACATCATCGACGTCATCAAGAACGGCTGGGTGCAGCTCATCATCAACACCCCGCTCGGGCCGGTTTCCCGCCAGGATGAGCATGCGATAGGCAGGGCGGCCTACGAGTACAAGATCCCCTTCATTACGACACTCTCCGCGGCGGCCTCCGCGGCAAAGAGCATTGCACAGCTCCGCTCGCGGCCGCTCGAGGTCATGAGCATCCAGGAGCACCACGAGCATGCAGCGCAGGGTGGGGGCACGCACGCCACGGAGACGTTGGAAGATTGTACACGTCTCGTTGAGTACATCAAAGCATTTCAGATGTAGCGTGCAAGGGAATCGCCTGCATGTACATTCTTGGCATATCATGCTTCTATCATGATTCCGCCGCTGCGCTGATCAGGGACGGCGTCATTGTCGCTGCGGCGCAGGAAGAGCGCTTCAGCCGCAAGAAGCACGATTCCTCTTTTCCGTCGGGCGCGATCGCCTGGTGCCTCGCGCACGAACGGATCACCGCGGCCGACCTCTCCTGCGTCACCTTCTACGACAAGCCGTTCATCAAGTTCGAGCGCATCATCGAGACTTACCTTGCCTATGCCCCGCGGGGGATCCGGTCGTTCCTCATGGCGATGCCCCTCTGGCTGAAGGATAAACTCTGGATCCCCCAGCTCATCGGGGAGGAGCTCGGCTATGAAGGGACGATGCTCTTCCCCGAACACCACATGTCGCACGCCGCTTCGGCGTTCTACCCGTCACCGTTCGGGAGAGCCGCTTTTCTGACGATGGACGGGGTGGGGGAGTGGACGACCACGAGTTACGGAACGGGGAACGATGGGGACATAGAGATCCTCGCCGAACAGCGGTTTCCTCATTCGCTCGGGTTGCTCTACTCCGCATTCACCTACTTCACGGGGTTCAAGGTGAATTCCGCGGAGTACAAGGTNNATGAACATGGAGTATTTCGACTATTGCGCGGGACTGAAGATGACCAGTGCGAAGTTTGACCGCCTCTTCGGCGGCCCGCCCCGCGACCCGGAGTCCCCGCTGACGCGCCGGGAAATGAACCTGGCGTGTTCGCTGCAGGAGGTGACGGGGGAGATCATGCTCCGCCAGGCGCGGCATGTGCACGCCGAGACGGGGGAAGAACACCTCGTGCTCGCAGGGGGCGTCGCGCTGAACTGTGTCGGAAACGGCAGGATCCTGCGTGAGGGGCCGTTCCGTGAAATATGGATCCAGCCTGCGGCGGGTGATGCCGGTGGTGCGCTGGGCTCCGCGCTCTGTGCGTGGTACGGGTACTACGGCAATCCCCGTTCATCCGCCCGTTCATCCGCCCGTTCATCCGCCCATTCTTCCGCCCATTCTTCCGAAGGAACAAAAGACTCGCAGCAGGGGTCCTTTCTCGGTCCCTCGTTCGACGATGACGCGATCGAATCCGTCCTTAAAGACCTGCATGCGGTGTATCGCTCCCTTCCGCGCGAGGACCTTCTCGGGGCCGTGGCGGACCTGATCGCCTCGGAAAAGGTCATCGGTTGGTTTCAGGGTCGCATGGAGTTCGGCCCCCGTGCGCTCGGTGCTCGAAGCATCATCGGTGATGCCCGCTCCCGGACGATGCAATCGGTCATGAATCTCAAGATCAAATTCAGGGAATCATTCCGCCCCTTCGCCCCGGCTGTGCTGCAGGACCATGCCGCAGAGTTTTTCGACATCGAAAGTGAGAGCCCGTATATGCTTCTTGTCGCGCCGGTGGCGAAGGAAAAACGGCTCCCTCTGACCCGCGAGCAGCAGGAACTGTTCGGCATCGACAGGCTGAATGTCCCCCGGTCGGACATTCCCGCGGTCACGCATATCGACTATACAGCCCGGATTCAGACTGTGAGCAGGGATGATCATCCGCTGTACTATGACCTGATTGAGAGGTTTTACCGGAAGACGGGATGCCCCGTTATCATCAACACCTCATTTAACGTCCGGGGGGAGCCGATCGTGTGCACGCCCGGAGAGGCATGGCGCTGCTTCATGCGGACGGAGATGGACTATCTTGTCATGGGGAGTTTCCTGCTGGCGAAGCATGAACAGGCGCCGCTCGCCGCCGATTCCGACTGGAAGAAGGAGTTTGCCCTTGATTGAACATGTGCATGCGTCAAGGAAGAACATAAGAAACTTCGGATTCCTTTTCGGGGGGATCTTCCTTGCCGCATCGATATACATGATCTACCGGGGGAGCGGTGCCTGGGTCTGGGCCGCGGCGGGAGCTCTGCTGTTCGCCGTCGGGGGTGCGGCATTCTCTCCTCTCATGAAACCGGTGTATACGGCGTGGATGCTCTTCGCATTCGTCCTCGGCTGGATAAATACCAGGGTTCTCCTCGGCGCTTTCTTTTATCTGGTCATGACTCCCCTCGGACTCATTTTGCGCTGGACAGGAAAAGACCTTCTCGACGAGAGGATTGACAGGAGTGCCGCGTCATACTGGATCAAACGGGAACGGAAGCCGTTCGATCGGAAACGACTGGAACGGATGTTCTGACACCTCACAGAAAAAGAGGGGGCGCCATGGCGGGAGGAAAGCTGGGAATACTGAAAGAACTCTGGGCGTTCATGAAGGAGCGGAAGAAGTGGTGGCTCGGCCCGATCCTCGTGATGCTGCTTCTGCTTGCCCTGCTCCTGGTGTTCACGCAGGGGTCGGCTCTCGCTCCGTTCATCTATACCCTCTTCTGACCCCGTGCGACGTCAGAGGTACCCGTTGTGCCTGTACCACTCGTAGGCCGCCATGATGGTCTCGTCGAACGGCGTGGCCTTGAAGCCAAGTTCCTTCGCCGCCTTGGCGGCGGTAAACCAGTGATAGCGCCCGGCGATCGCGGCGAGGTCCCGTGTCAGGGGCGGCTCCACGCCGAGCACTCCTGAAACTGATTCCACCAGTCCCCCCAGTTTTGCGAGAAGACCGAGGGGAAACCGGCCCAGTGGCGGACGCCCCCCGATCAGCGTCGCCGTCCGTCGGAAAATTTCCTTGTGTGTCAGGTTTTCTCCGGCAAGTATGTATCGCTCCCCTGCCCGACCCTGTTCGGCAGCCGCTATCATCCCTTCTGCGACATCGCCGACATAGACGATGTTCATGCCCCCCTCGACGTAGAAAGGGACGCGTCCCCTCTTGATGTCGCGGATAAGCTGCCCGGCGTGGAAACGTGTGTCCCGTTCCCCGACGATAACGGAGGGATTGACAATCATGGCGTGGAGTCCGCTCCCGACCCCGTCCAGGACCTCGTCTTCCGCAAGTATTTTTGAGAGCTTGTACCCCGCCGCACGTGACCGGTCTGCCGCCAGTGTCTCGTCCGCCGGTTCCCGGGGAGGCGGGGTGCCGATTGTCGTCACCGAGCTCGTATGAACAAGGGCACGAACGCCCGCGCCAAGACAGGCTCTGACGACCGCGCGTGTCCCGAGGACGTTCACGCGAAGTTGTTCCACCCTGGCTTTCCGCGCAAATGTCACAAGCGCTGCAGTGTGAAACACGGCATCGCATCCTTCCATCGCCCTCCGGAGAACCCCGGCGTCACAAATATCACCCGTGTGCACCTCCACGGGGATCCCCTCCAGGCTCCGGGTGTCAGACCCCGGCCGGACGAGTGCCCTCACGCGGAGCCCGCGGTGGTGGAGACGGATGGTGAGCGCGGAGCCGACACACCCCGAGGCCCCGGTGACGAGGGGGGTGTGCACCTAGCTCCCGCGCGAAACCCTTTTCAGGAACGCTATGAGCTTTTCGTTGAAAAAGGCGGGGTTGTCGAAGTTGCTCAAATGGGCGGCACCCGGGACGACATGGAGTTCTGCGCCGGGGATTTTCGCCTGCATGGATTGTGAGGAGGCAGGGGGTGTGACGGTATCCCGCTCTCCGACAAGTATCAGCGTCGGTACGGAAATTTTACCAAGCGAGGCGGTCGTGTCCGTCCGCGCCGCGAGTGCAATGAGTGTTCCCGCAATGCTGAGGGGGGGAGTGCGTGCGATGATCTGCCGAATCGATTCGACGGCGGCGGGGTTGCCCGAAAAGGTCTCTTGAGAAAACATCATCTTGACGTAGTCGGAGGCAAACGCGGTGGAACCGCTTTTCTTTACGCCCCGCGCCGACGCCGCGCGCTTTACGCGTCCCTCATCGGTATCCGCCTCGCTTCTTGTGTCGCACAGAACGGCGCCAGTGAATCGTCCCGGTTCGCGTTCAAGCGCGCGCAGCGTGATATACCCTCCCATCGAGAGACCGACGATCACGCCTTTCGGTATCTTCAGATGATCGAGAAGCGCGAACAGGTCATCGACGTGGGACTCGATCGTATATTGCCCGTCCCCGACGTCGCTCATCCCGTGACCGCGGATGTCGTACGCAACCGCCCGGAAACCTTCCGCTACGACCGCATCAACCTGGCCTTGCCACATCTCGAGGCTGAAGGGGAATCCGTGTACAAATATGACCGGCGATGCCGTGGAATCTCCGGAGAGAAAGTAGTGGAGTGTGAAACCATTGAGAAGTGCGCGCATGGCTCAGGTTGGGAATGTGACGAAATATGCGGCGGCGACTGCGGCGATGGCGGTCTTCGCCAGCCAGCCGAGTATCCTGCCTGCGAGGAACTGCTTTTGTGAATCTTCAACGTACCTACTCGTCAAGAGAGCCGGTATCGAGACCATCAGCCACATCAGGGCCCCGAAAAGATACGCGTCCTGAGGGTTGTGGCCGACAGTGCGGTACACGTACGGAATCAGTGCGCACATTGCGAAGTTAAGGAGAAGGCTGACCACTGTCCTCCCGAACAGACCTAATCCACCGGCGTTCGCCGTGCCGGACCGCTTCCGTTGCCAGTTCTGAATTGCATAGAGAACGTGATCGAAGAGCACGCAGGGAACTGTGGCCGCCGCGGCAGATATAAGGATCTCGTCGGAATCCACGATGCTTTGCTTTTGATTTTCACAGCTACTATATTCAAAAAACGCTAGATTAGCAAGGTATTCTTGTCCTCCCCCTTATCCCGGAGAATTCCAGGATAAGCCCTGACCATAATCGGAGTTGAAGCATGCAATCACTTCTTTCCTACCTTGATTCCAACAAAGATCGCTATATCTCTGAGCTCAAAGGGCTGCTTGCAATTCCCAGCATAAGCACCAATCCCGAGAACAACGAAGACGTCCGGCGATGCGCGAAGTGGATGGCCGATCACATGAAAACAATAGGACTTCAAAACGTAGAGATTTTCCCCACCCCGGGGCATCCGATCGTCTACGGCGACTGGCTCAAGGCGCCCGGGAAACCGACTGTGCTTCTCTACGGCCACTACGATGTGCAGCCCCCCGAGCCCCTCGAACTCTGGACGTCTCCCCCGTTTGAGGCGACGATCAGGGACGGGAACCTCTTCGCACGTGGCGCAGCGGACGATAAGGGACAGGTCCTCATACACCTCAAGAGCATTGAGGCGTATCTCCGCAACGGGGGGGACCTGCCGGTCAACGTGAAACTTCTCATAGAAGGGGAGGAGGAGATCGGGAGTGATAACCTGGAGGCGTTTGTCCGGGACAAGAAAGAGCTCCTGAAATCAGACCTCGTGCTTATCTCCGATTCTTCGATGTTCGCAAAGGGAGTTCCTTCGATCTGCTACGGGCTGCGCGGCCTTGCGTATATGCAGATCGACCTCGTTGGGCCGAACAAGGACCTCCATTCCGGCTCATTTGGAGGGACGGTCCACAATCCGATTCAGGCCCTGTCGGAGATCATAGCACAGCTTCACGACAAGAACGGCAAAGTGACTATTCCGGGGTTCTACGCCGGAGTTCTCCCTCTGACCAGGAAAGAGCGCAATGCATACAAGAAGCTCCCATGGAGCGACAGGAAGTACGCGAAGGATCTGGGGGTGGAGAAACTCTACGGCGAGAAGGGGTTCACGACGCTCGAGCGAGTCTGGGCCAGGCCGACACTCGAGTGCAACGGGATATGGGGAGGCTTTACCGGCGAAGGAGCGAAGACCGTGCTCCCCTCGAAAGCCTCCGCGAAGATATCGATGCGGCTGGTTCCCAATCAGTCCTCCGAGAAGGCCGCGAAACTTTTCGAAAAACAGATACGGAAGCTCGCGCCGAAAAGCGTCAAGGTGACAGTCCGCAACCTCCACGGCGGCGAGCCCGCAATCACCCCGATCAACAGCCCCGGAGTCCAGGCCGCCGTCTCAGCGCTGGAAAAGGGGTTTGGTAAGAAACCTCTTTACCAACGTGAAGGCGGATCAATCCCCATCGTTGTCCAGTTCAAGGAGCTTCTTGGCATCGATACAGTCCTGCTCGGTTTCGGACTTCCGGACGAGAACGCTCATGCGCCGGACGAGTTTATCAACCTCGACAACTTCTTCGGCGGAATACGCACATCTGCGCATTTCTTCAACGAACTCCCCCATTACATGAACGCAAACGTCAAGAAACGCTGACTCCCGCGGATCTGCGCAAATGCTGTAGAATATTGTCCGCTCCTCCCGGGTTTCTCCTCCGCATGCGCGTCTGCGCGTTGAATCTCACCGCCGCAAATTGTATATTTAAGACCAATTCGTTTTTGCTGGCGTAGCTCAGTTGGTTAGAGCACCAGATTGTGGATCTGGGGGTCACTGGTTCGAATCCAGTCGCCAGTACCATTCGATTGCTTTTCCAGCCTCAGCTCTCGATTCTCAATCTTCAATCTTCAATTAGAATTAGCTCTGAGCCGGGCTTCTCTTCTACCAATATACCCCGCATGCCATCCGACGCAATCCACCAGTTGACATTGGTTGAGCCGGGTGTTAAATTTTTGGCGTAAACACGCTCATGGCCTCGTCAGCCATCGAGCCGCCGCTCTGGACCCTCGGAATTCTCATGTTACGGAGCCCACCCCGACGACCCTCTTTGGCTGACAATCCTTACGCACACACTGACCGTTCTTTGAATCTCCCTCTTGACTCGATGTAGGGTTCGCCGAAGGGTCAGTGCGCTCCCGAGTGTTTCTACATCCTACCCCACGACCTACCGAGTCGTACTTCAAGTTCGTAATCTCCTGCAGCGTTTTGCGTTGAAGGGAGGACAGAATGAGACCCCAATCCATCTGTGTCGCACTCGCCATCGTACTGGTTTGTCCCTTTGCGTTGGCACAATGGGTGCAAACAAACAGGCTTAACGACCGGCAGGTTCTACAATATCCCTTGATGGGTATGAATGTCTTCCAAGAGACACCTCGCGAATTCTTGGGACTCCCCGTCCAGCATCGAATGCAGGCCGATTTTATACATCGCGTTGGTTCTCTTCGAGCGGAGCTTATGCAGTTGCCATTTCCCGATGA
>PMJR01000056.1 GCA_003158475.1 Ignavibacteriota bacterium
CTTGTGCTGTCCGTCTTCTTTATCCGGAGTACCTGGTGGACCGTTCCGTTCGGCAGCGTCAGCGGACCAAATGCGTCCACGACATACGAGGCATGGTGTCTCACGCCCGGTATGGGAATCACTACGCCCGGTAGAAATGCAGGAAATGCATCGGCTGTATCCATGTACGTGGATGTCCATGTCGTTCCCAGCGTCGACGGGAGTTTATAGAACAGGTCCGCGGGTGTGTTCGTTATGATCGCCTTTGACCCCGTCCACGTCGGCCCGGTCCCGTTTGCTCCCTCGCCCAGATTCAGGAGATCACCGGAAAGCTGGAAGTATATGTACGCTGTCACCGGAATTGGTGTGGACCCCAGCGCAGCATAGGAAATTGAAATGTCTGTCTGCAATACATGCGTCGCCCCTGAGAAAGTCGAGGCGAACGGCGAACCGGCGACTGCAATGCACTTCAGCGTTGCCACGCTGCTTTTCTTGAGGCCGGCGAAGTTCCAGGATGATGCACCCGGTCTCCCGATATTGATTGTCGTGACCGTTGAATCAAACCGGGTCGTCGTGAAATTCCCGGCCGCGAACTGCGTATAAACGTCGCTGGCCTTGATCGTGTCCTGTGCGGCGGCCGGTGTGAAGATTGCGGCAGCTCCACACATGATCGCAATCCCTGCAATCATTCGTTTCATATCTCCTCCGTGAATGTAGTAGTGTATGTGTCAAACTTCAGAATTTCGCTTCGAGGACCAGGACGTATGTCCGCGGAGGCATGATGTTCCCGATTAACTCGACGTAGTTGCGCTGGAAAAGGTTGTTGACCTGGAGCGTTGCCGAAAGTGGTATCCCCGTGAACGAAAGGTCGGCCCCCGCCCTGACGTCCGTCACGATGATGTCCTCGCGCTGGTCCCCGTCCGGTATGATGCCCAGATTGACAAAGATGCTGTCGATGTTGTCGACGCGGCTGACGAACCGGAAGTCCGCTCCGGCCGTGAACATGCCGGCGCGCCCCGTCAGGTTTGCGTAGAAGAGGTGACGGGGGCGGTATTTCAGCACCTCGTGCGTTACCAGGTCCTCCGGGTGGGTGTATGTGTATCCGACATTGCACCCCAGGCCGCCGTCGAACAGGCCGAATCTGAACGACGCCTCGAATCCCTGAACCCTGGCCTTTGTCACGTTCCGCCACTGTACGTACGGGAGGCTCCCGGAGCCTTCGGCGAGCCCGACTTCGATCAGGTTGTCGAAGTCTGACCTGAATAGGGCGATGTCCGCCGTGCCGAGCCCTCCGACCGCCTGGGACACTCCAACCTCGTATGAATAGCTCCGCTCGGGCTGCAGGTCCTTGTTCGGGATCACCTGCAGGTTGCTCACCTCGGCCGATATGAAAGCCTCCGCCACTGCGGGAATCCGGAATCCCCTTCCGAACGAGGTGCGGAGCGTGGTCCCTGTCAGGGGGGTGTACGAGAGCGCCGCCTTGGGGTTGAGCTGGCCGCTCGGTTTGGTTATGGCGACAGACTGGAAATCAAATCGTACCCCTGCGGTGAGGTTGAGGTCCTCCGTGATTTTGTACTCATCCTGCGCGTAGGCGGCAAGCCCCCCCCCGCTGTGCTGACCGAAGAGGTCGGCATTCACCATGTCGAAATTGGCGTCGAATCCGGCCGTCATCGTGTTCATCCGGTCAAGTATGAGCGTCGTCGTTGCTTCAACGGCTATCTCGTCGGAGAGCGACTTTGTCATGCCGATCGCGTTTATGGTCTCGTAGCCCCAGTCGTTGTGGTACCAGAGGACTTTTGCCGTGAAGAGGGCTTTGTCGGAGAGCACGCCGTTGTAGAGCGCGTTCACGTAGTAGCGGATCGACCTGACGTCGTCCGTCTGCTGGAGCACGGGGGGGATCAACGCCTGGTCCAGGTTTCTCCAGTACACGTATTGACCGCCGTACTGGTACAGCAGTCCGAAATTCATTGTGAGCGAATTGGACCCGGCGAAGTCCTCTTTCGTCTTGACGTAGACGTTGTACCTNNTTGTAGGCGTGGCTGATGGACTCGCCGTTGTAGTACCTGTTCTTGTCGGACCAGGCCCAGGAGCCGAATGACGGCTTGTTGTAGAGTCCGGCGTAGGACCGGATGTCCGTCTCGGGGGTTGTGGGGATCTCTTTGGTGATGATATTGATCACACCGCCCAGAGCGTTGGATCCGTACAGGGCCGAGCTTGCTCCCTTGACGACTTCGATCCGCTCGATCTGCCCCACGGGAATCGACTCGAACACCAGCTCCCCCGTGTCACCGGTGATGAAGGGGACCCCGTCCAGGAGCAAAAGGACGCGGCTCCCGGCGCCCCTGCTGTATCCGCTGGAGCCCCGTATGTTGACCTGACCACCGGTGATGTTGACGCCCGGGACGTAGCGCAGCGCGTCGTCGATCGTCTGTGCGTTTCTCATCTGAAGTTCGGAGGCTTCCAGGACCGAGATGCTCACCGGGACCTCCTGCAGAGACTGTTCGCGCCGGCTCGCCGTCACGACGATCTGCTCGGATTGAACGGGCGTCTGTGTCATCGCAACGTCCAGTGCCGTTTCCTTCCCCTCCTCCACAGTGACGTCGGTCCTGGTCTCCCGGTGATACCCGACCATCGAGAAAAGGAGCGTGCATTTCCCCGGGGAGACCGCGGGGATCCGGTATTCCCCTTTTGTGTTCGTCGTGGTGCCGCGCACCGTCCCCTGCAGAAGGACCGTCACTCCCACGAGCGGTTCCGAGTCACCTTTTCCCGTGACGCGTCCGGCGACCGAACCCCCGGCCCCGAAAGCACACCGGCCGGAGACGGCGAGTAGGAGAACTATGGACTGGAGTCTCATCGCCATGGCTTAGGTGGTGGATTGCTGAAATCGACATCAATGTTGATTCCCGTGACGTTCTTGTGGAGCAATACCCTTACGGGCGCCGGATCGAACTGTCCCGGCCCTGTCGAATACACGCCTGCCGGCCTCCAATCGAAGAGGTTCGCAGTGGGCCTCCAGGCGAACGCCACATAATTGTAGACGCCCACATCGAGCGTGGTCCCTTCCGAGGTGAATGAGTAACGGATGGAATCGGCAAACAGGACTTTCTGTGTCGTGTCGCTGAGGAGATTGGGCTGGCCGATCTGGGGATAAACGCTGACAAGCCGCTGGGCGAGGTCGAGCAATATGCTTGCGCTGTCGCTCGGGTACGACGGGAACGCGACGATGCGGAGTTCCCAGACGCTGTCGGCGGGAGGCCAGTGTTTGAACCTGATGACGCCGCTGAACCCCGACGGCGCATCGGGAGGCCCCAGCCCGGTGTCGCATCCCGTGGAGAAGAGGAGGAGGACCGTGAGGAGCGTTACAGCGTACCGCATTCGGTTCATGAGAGTAATCGCATTATTCTGAAAGAACAATACCTTCCATGCCCCGCCGAACGGCGTCGGGACTGTTGCTCCCGCCGTCGTGAGGCGGGACTGATTCTCCCGTCTAGAACGTCAGACCCACCGTCGCAAGCGGCACTTCCGAGCTCGTCTTCCCCGTCGTCATGATGAAGTTCAACTTCAGCTCGGCGTACAGTGCGATCGGCCCCAGTTTGAGGTCGACACCCGCTCCCGCATTGAGCGTCGGCTTTGTCTGCGTGTCAAACGCCTTGACTGTCGCGAGCTTGAATGCGCCCAGAGAAAGCGTGGCATCGTTCATTTTGATATCCACAAACCCCGCGCCGCCGGTGACGTAGACATGGATGACGGGGAGAGGGAGGATGTTGAGCTTCAGGTTCAGGTTTGCCGAATAGATGTCGATGCGCCCCCCGTCGATCGTGACCTGCGAACCGAGCGGGCCGAGCAGTGACTGGTATTTTGCCTTATCGGGCGAGAGCATGATGTAGTCGCCGGAGAGCCGGAATGCCAGGAGCCCCAGGTCCACGTCGAAGTGGATTCCGCCGCCGTAGCCAAGTCCGTAAATATCCTTGACAAGTGAACTGACATCGAGTGTCCCTACCTGCGGGATCTGGACGTTTGCCGAGGCCACGCCGAGATTGAAATTGACGAAGTCTCCCTGGACGCCGAACCCTACCCCCTGGGCTCCGGCGGATGCCGTGAACGCGACAAGGACAGCACAAAGCAGTAGTACGTGTTTCATGGTTCCTCCTGGATGAGTGAGAGGCCTCAATATCGTTCCTGACAGTCCGGAAGACCGGCCCGGAACAATAATCTATCGTTTGTCAGCCTCTAATGCAAGGAGAGTTTGGGGTTGCCCCTGCTCCCCTTGACAACGTGCCGTTCTTCTTGTAGAATACAATAATTATGTCGATTATGTTGGTTATGGCAATACGTTCCTCCCATCCTCGTCATATCATGCGCTATGGTCCTCCGGATTGATTCCCGGGCCATCACGGACCGGAAACCGATAAAGAACGTGCATTCGTGAGCAAGATCGGCAAATACGACATCGTCGCGGAACTCGGCCGGGGCGGCATGGGAGTCGTGTACAAAGCGCACGACTCCCTGATGGAACGCGACGTTGCCATCAAGGTCATGTCCGACCTGATGCTGGCGGTTCCGGAGATCAGGCAGAGGTTCTTCCGTGAAGCCAGGACCGCCGGGAGGCTCTCGCACGAGAACATCACGGTCGTTTACGACGTCGGCGAAGACGAAGGACGGCCGTACATCGTCATGGAATACCTGACGGGGAACGATCTCGCGGCGCTCATCGAGGGGAAAGAGCCGATCCCGTTCCTGCAGAAGCTGGACTACGCCATTCAGATCTGCCGGGGGCTCTCCTACTCGCACGCGAACGAAATCGTTCACCGCGACATCAAGCCCCAGAATATACGGATCGTCGGGAACGGGAAAGTCAAGATCATGGATTTCGGGATCGCCCGGTCGCTGACGAGCACGATGACGACGACCGGCGCCGTGATCGGGACTCCTTTCTACATGTCCCCCGAGCAGATACAGGGGCGGCACGTCGACAAACGGTCCGACATATTCTCGTTCGGCGTCCTGTTCTACGAGCTCCTCACCGGGAGAAAGCCGTTCACCGGCGACGCCCCCACCGCGGTGATGTTCAAGATCGTCTATGACGAACCTGAGCGGCTCGACGACTCGCAGATCGATCACCGGGGCGGACTGCGTGATCTCGTCATGAAGGTGCTCGCCAAGGATCCTGACAACCGTTATCAGGACCTGGCGGAAGTCGCCGATGCGATCGAGAACATCGTCGCCGACCTGCGGGCGGACGAGCGGAGGAGGATGGAGCAACTCCGGATGAGGCTGGGGAAGCTCATTGCCGAAAGCAGGACGCTCCTTCGTGGAAACAAGTTCAGAAAAGCGAGGGATCTTGTCGAACAGGCTGCGCGGGTGGATCCGGCCAGCACGGAAGTTGCCAGGCTGAGGAACGACATCTCCGCGGCGGAGGAACGGGAAGCAAAAAGGGTCTTCGTCGAGGAGCGGCTGAACGGTGCGCGCCGGGGGATCGAACTGAAGGAGCTGGAGAGGGCACAGGGTCTCCTGAAGGAAATTCTGAAGGTGGAACCGGAGCACGCGGAAGCCGTCCGGCTCAGCCGCGAGGTGCGGGATGCCATAGCATACGCCAGCACCGGTGACGTCCGCTATGCAGCCACCCGCAAGCCCGGGGAGACGAACCCCCTGGCACCGGACCTGCGCTCGCTGGCGCCGACGCAGCTCGTCCCGCCGGAGAAGCCCGTCCTTCCGCCGTTGAAACCTGGAAGTCTGAAGCCGGCGCCACCGAAACCCGATCGTCCGCGGCCGGCGACCCTGATTCCTCAGGCGCGGAGAAGGACGTATCTGATTGCGGGAGCCGTCGTGCTCGTCGTCGTTGCCGCGGTTCTCTACAGGACGGTGCTGTACGTTCCTTCCGCTCCCCGGGGGTACGTCGCGCTGAACATACTCCCCTGGGGGAAGGTGGCGAAGATTGTGAGTAACACGGGTCATGAGGTCCCGCTTCCAGGGAAAACGTGGACCCCCTGCCGCCTGGTGCTTCCGGAGGGGTCGTACTACATTCACGTCACGAACCCCATGTTTGCCGATCCGCTGATTGACACCGTCACGGTCCGGAACAACGAGGTCCAGCTGGTCACGAAGAAATTCACCGGGTTTGACGACACGCAGGTGCTGTCGAAATTCCAGTGATGGAAACCCAGAGGCAACGCACTCCCACCATGCAGAGGAGGTGTCTGATGCACCTTGTCAGATCCAGAACAATCCGGCTCGTCATGATTGCCGGCGCCGCGCTCGCCGCCGGGAGTTGTACGAAGGACGACATACCGACAACGCCCTCCGCCCCATTTCTCTTCAGCGATGTCGCGATCTCGAAGTTCGTCACTCCCCCCGCGACGAACGCGCTTCATCCCGGAACGCCCTATACCGTCCGGTTTGCGGTGAACTACACGCTCGACCCCGAGACTGACGCGCAAAGGAGCAAGTACGCCGTGTTTGCCGATGTTGCAAGCGTTGACGGGAACGACAACATCCTTGGCGTCCTCGGCTTTATTCCCTCCCCATCCCCGCCCCTGACTGCTGCGACGGGGGCGGTATCCGATTCGATATCATTCACAGTCCCGGCCTCCGGTGCGCCCTTCATTCGTATAATAGCGGGAATTGCATTGAGGACTGACAGTACCTTTTTCTACAACCTCGGGCCACGCTGGACAGTCAATTAATCCGGAGAGCACACAATGCCAACGACACGCCGTACACAGACCGCCCGGGCACTCGCTCTCTGGCTCGCATGGACCTGCCTGGCTGCACCGGGACTTGCGCAGACAAATATGGAGAACTTTGCCCAGTTCAGATTCAATTTCAACAATCCCGGCGCCCGCGCCACGGGTATCGGGGGAGCGTTTATGTCGATCGCCGACGACGCGACGGCGTCGGAGGCGAACCCTGCGGGGCTGACGACCCTACTGCGCCCGGAGGTGTCGCTCGAGGCGAAAGGGATACAGTTCATCACGCACGTCGGCAATTTCTCTTCGACAGGGACCCAGGCGAATTTCACGCTGAATGAAAAGGAGTTCAAGAGCGCCGTCGTGAGCCCGTCCTTTGCAAGTGTCGTCTACCCGGTTCGGCGGTTCACGTTTGCCCTGTTCCGGCACGAGCTCATGAACTTTGAGAGCGACTATTTCACGGAAGGCTCACTGGTCCCCGGGTTCACCAACGGGAGCTTTTTTTTCCCGGCGAAATCGAACACGCGTATTCACGTCGACAATTATGGAGGAACGGTCGCCTACAAGTTCAGGGAGTGGCTCTCGGTCGGCCTGTCCGGCGGGATCTCGCTCATGAGCATGCAGTCGTCGATTGCCCGGTATTTCATCGCGGTGTTTAATGACGCCTCGCTTGCCAACATCGCGACGATTGACGACCACGCCTCGGATTTCTTCCTGAACGTCGGCGTGCTTGTCAGGCCTGCGGAGAATCTCTCGATTGGACTGACGTACAAGAGGAGGCCCTCGTTCAAGATCCAGCAAATGTACAGGTTCACGAATTACCCTTCGGATTCCGTAAAATCGACGCAGATCAATTTCAACATTCCCTCGTCATACGGCATAGGCATCTCGTATCGTCCCACCGATGTTCTCACCTTTGCGGTCGATGTCGTGCGCGTCAACTACTCGAGCCTGACGAAGGACTTTGTCGTCACGTTCACGCCTCAGGATGTGACCCCGGCCGACTTTGCCGTCGACGACGGCATGGAGTACCACGGTGGAGCGGAATATGTGTTTTTCGTGAAGACGATCGGGATTGTGGTCCGGGGAGGCGGCTATCTTGAGCCGGACAACAAAATCCGATTCGTGGGAGACCCGGGGACCGTGTTCGACAGGAAGATCATGCAGGGGCTCTTCCAGAGCGGGAAATCGTATGCCCACGGCACGTTCGGGGTGGGATGCATACTCTCGAACAATGTGCAGTTTGACCTGGCCGGGGACCTTTCGTCGGTCAGCAACACGGCCGTCGGCTCACTTGTCGTCCGGTTCTAGACCATGCCGGTGCACAAGCCGCGTCGATTCGGACTGACACTCACTGCAGCGCTCTTCCTCGCTGCATCCCCCGCGATTGTCCGCGCGCAGACACCCTGGTATGTCTCGTATGAGAAGGCGCTCTCCGCGCAGGAGCAGGGTGACTGGAAGGGTTCCATCGCTTTGCTCAAAGACGCGGTGGCCGGGAAGGAAACGCCGAAACTCAAAGCGCGTACCTATGGGCTCCGGTTCGTGAATTATCTTCCGTATTTCCATCTCGGCGAGGCGTACTATCATCTGAAGGAGAAGCGGAAGGCGATCGAGAACTTCGACCTGTGCCTGAAATACGGCGAGATACAGCAGTCTCCCGAGGAATATGCGCTCCTCCAGTCTCTCCGCGGCGAACTGTCGGGGGAGACTCTGAAGCCCGCCGGCGCGCCGGCGGCCGCCGTGAAGTCGGAGACTCCCGAGGTCTCCGGGTCCGGTTCGACCGGGGGACTTCCCTGGTACGTGAATTATGAGACGGGGCTCGCGTACGTCGAGTCAGGGGACTGGATGAACGCGATCGAAAATCTGAAACTCGCCCTCGGCTCGAACGGCATCCCCCGGAGGTACGCACGGACATACGGGATGTGGTTCATCGCGTACATCCCCCATTATTATCTCGGGCTGGCCTACTACAATCAGGGGATCTGGCAGCCCGCGGTGAACTACCTTGAAACCGCCGAGCGGTTGGGTGAAGTGAAGGACCTGGAGCCGGAATCCTCCAATCTGAAGTCGCTCCTCGAGGAAGCGCGGAAGAAAAGCGCGGTGGGGAGGAAACCTTTCGTCTCTGAAGAGCTCAAGGAGGAGGTGAACAATCAGATTGTCGAGGCTGTCCGTCTCTTCAACCTGGAGGAATACGCAAGAGCCGAGAGTGTCTTCCGCTCAGTCCTCGTGATCGATCCGTACAATTCCGTCGCAAGGAATTACCTCGCCAGGATTGCAAAGCAGTCGGGGGCGGGAGAGCAGGAGGCGCCTCCTCCGCGGGAATTCTCGAACGGAGTGCTCGAGCTGCTCAAAGGACGCCACGAACAGGCGATCAGGCTGCTGAAAACGGCGCAGCCCGCTATGGATCAGGATGCGAGCCTTCACGCGTACCTTGGCGTGGCATATTGCCTCCGGCACCGGGCTGCAGGGAAGAAGGAGACCGGCGCGCTCCGGAGCGCGCGGCTCGAATTCCGGCGGGCGCTCGAGATCGATCCTTCGTACCGGCTCGACCGTACGCTGTTCTCGCGGGATGTGATCGATATTTTCCAGGGTGTGCGCAAAAGTGAATAGAACCGGGTTCCTGATACTCCTCCTGATCATGCTTGTGCCTTCCGCGCTTCTTCGCGCGCAGTGGTACGACAGCTACGAGAAGGGGCGGGAGGCGGTAAAGAAGGGCCAGTGGCAGCAGGCGGTGGCCCATCTGACGGAAGCCCTCGACGCCGAGCCTGATTCAAAGGCGAACAAAAAGACTTACGGGTTCGTGTTCATCGACTACTTCCCGTACCTCTACAGGGGCATGGCCTACTACAGGCTGGGGGACATGGTCAACGCGAGGGCGGATCTGGAGAAGGCGAAGAGCGAAGGAGCAATCGAGGACGCGCAGCGTGACAAAGAGGCCCACTCACTCCTTGCCGAGTACCTGGGTCTCCTCCAGAAGCCCGCGACGCAGACCGCGCAGCAGAAGCCGCCTCAGAATCCGCCTCAGAGCCTCTCTTCAGGTACTCCGAAGCCTGAACTGAAAAAGCCCGAGCTGAAGAAGCCCGAGACCGCTGCTGCTGACCAGAGGCAGAAGAAAGACCGGGTTGCCAGGGCATTCGCGGCGGGCGTGGGGTATTTTAGGCAGGGCAACCTGGACGGAGCTGAAGAACAATTCAAGAATGTGCTCGAACTGGAATCCGCCCATCCGGGAGCCGTTGAATACCTGAAGCGCATCGGAGTCCGCAGGCAGGGACTTGCCGATGCGGTGACGGTGCATCCCAAAGAGATCCCGGCTGCGACAACCCACGAGCCTGCCCGCTCGGGGGAAGGTTCTCCTCGCGATACAGCCGGGTCGGCGCTCTTCAGGGACGCGGTGGCGCTTTTTAATAACGGGAAAATCGGCCAGGCGAAAGCCCGTTTCCTGGCCCTGCAGAGGATCGCTCCTTCCTACCCGGAGCTGGAGGACTACATGGGATCGATAGGTTCGGTCGAGAATATGGTGCACCAGGGGATCGCCGCCTATTTCGGAGGGGAGTACAGGGATGCTATCGACAAGCTGAGTTCATCGTCGGAGAAAGGGAACGACAACCCTCACGTCTATGCGTTTCTTGCATGTTCCTACGCGGCAGAGTACCTGCTCGCGGGCGCTGAAAACGGGAATCTGAAGAAGGAAGCTGTCGACGCATTCGGCAAAGTTCGAGGGATCGATCCCCGTTACGAGCTCGATACGAGACTGATATCCCCCGGGATTATCGCACTGCTGACAGGAGAATGATCCTCTCTTGAGTCCTACCCACCGCTCCGTCCTGAATCCGAAGAACCGGCGTCATCCTGGCTCCCGCTTTTCACTCGTGCTCGGCGGCGGGGGTGCGAGAGGACTCGCGCATATCGGCGTGCTCAAAGTGCTTGAACGGGAGGGGTTGTTGCCGGGTCTCATCGTTGGAACCAGCATGGGGGCGATCGTGGGGGGGATGTATGCCCAGTGTGCGAACGCGGGAATCGTGGAGGAAAGGATCACACGCCTGATCCGGAGCAAGCCGTTCAGGAGAATTGTTCTTGACGCGTTTTCAAACGAAGGGGCTCCGGACAGCCTCGGGACGGTCAATGCCCTGTACGGCCGTGTGAGGCGCGGGTACGGCATTCTGAAATCCGTCTGGTCGCCGGGAATTGTGCAGGCGCCTGTCCTCATTGATTTCCTCTCGCACCTGCTCGATGACGCCCCGTTCAGTACATGCGTCATCCCGTTCGCCGCGGTCTCCTGCGACCTGCTCACGGGGCGCGAGGTCATCTGCAGGACCGGGCCGATGCTGGCAGCGGTCGCTGCGAGCTCGGCGATCCCGGGCGTCGTTTCGCCCGTCAAAATGAAAGGGAAATGGCTGGTCGACGGAGGGCCGACAAGCATGGTACCCGTGGATGCGGCGCTGCAGCTTTCACGCCTCCCTGCAGTCGCGGTGACCGTGACCCGGTCCGTCAGGGGGACAAGAACGATGACGAATGCGATCGATGTGGTGCTCCGTGCGGGGACCATCGCCCGCATGCGACTGACCGAATACAATCTCAAGAATGCTGCGGTGGTACTGCGTCCCAGCGTGGGAACGTACAGGTGGGCCGAGTTTCAGTCCATCCACAGGCTCGTCGCGGAAGGGGAACGCGTTGCGGAGAAGAGCCTCGCCGGCATACGGGGACTCTGATGACGACGGTCGCCGGTTTTCGTGCCGCGTCAGTCCGCTGCGCTCTTCCACCCGGTGATGATCGAGACGAAGTTGGACCACCCGGCGATGATCACCATGAGTATGTGACCCATGAAGAAGAAGGTGAATCCGGCCGTGAATATGAAATGCCAGATCCGGGCGGTGTCGTAACCGCCGAACAGTGACGCGAGCGGGCCGAACTGCACGGGCCAGTAGAGAGACATCCCGGTAAGAACCGACCCCAGCCCGGCGAAAGGGATCGACGTGTAGGCGAGCTTCTGCAGCGGGTTGTATTTCCCGGCGGGGGGATGCTCCCTGCGGACCCGGAGATAATACAGTATCATCGGCTTCACGCCGGAAACGTCCTTCCACCGGAAGAGCGTCGTTTGCCTGCCGTGCCTGCTCAAAACGTTGTACAGGAACCACGCCGCACCGTTGACCGCAAAGAGCCACATCCCGAAGAAATGCCACATGCGCGCCCCCGCGAGCCAGCCCCCGAGCGTCAGGAATCCGGGCATGCTGAAGTTCCAGATCGGGGATGCGTTGTAGATCCTCAGGCCGCTCGTGATCATGATCGCGAGCGCAATGAAATTGACCCAGTGAGTCAGGCGGATGAGGAGCGGGTGCTGGAATTCTCTTTTTCCTGCTTTCACTCAGATCCCCGCGAACCAGTCATATCCCTGGTCTTCCCAGTAGCCTCCGGTGTTCTCGTTCGTTACGATGAGCTTCGTGACCCATTTTGCGTTCTTGTAACCGAGTTTTGTGGGTATGACGATACGCACGGGTGCGCCGTGGGGGAGAGTCAGGGGCTTGTCGTATGCTTCGTAACAGAGAAGCGTCTGCGGATGGAGGGCGCTCGGCATGTCGTAGGACGTCGTGTAGTCGTCCTCGCATTCGACGGAGAGGTATTTCGCACGCGGGTCGGCTCCCGCCATGCGCAGGAATTCACCGAGAGGCGTTCCCCCCCAGCGGGGGATCATGCTCCACCCTTCGACGCAGCAGTGGCGTGTGTTCATGACCCGTTTCGGGAGCGACGCGATCGAGGCGAGAGTGTATGTCCCGGGGTGTGCGACGAGTCCCTCCACCGCCAGCGTCCAGGTCGCGGAATCGATGTCGGGGTCATCCTCGTCTTTACTGTTGACGCGGAATCCCTCTTCGGGCGTCAACTCCGCCTGGGAGTATTCGGTGCTGAGGCGGGATTTGTCGAAGACCTTCGACTGGAACCAGTCGTTGAATTTCTGAAACGACCTGAGGAACGATTCCGCCGGGCCCTCCGGAGTCATGTCGCAGCCGGCCAGGAGAACGAGCGGGGAGAGTTTCAGGATATTCCTCCGTGTGAGCCGGCCGCCGGCTTTTCCTTCGCGTGTGTCTCCGTGTTCTGTTTCCTCGGTCATGTCGTTCTCTCCGGTTGAGACTCTCAAAGAACTTGCGCGATGGAGCCAGAGCGGATTTCTCCGCGCCTGTAACCTTACTGAGAATTACCCGGTTTGTCAACCCCTCGGTGATTCTTGCTCATTCGCCCCAACCTCCGTACATTATGAGGGGGGAAACCGGCGGGGACATGCAATGGCACGACAGAAGGAGCACGCTGTGACAAAGTATCACTTTGGAGTTGTTGGACTCGGCGTGATGGGGCAGAACCTCGCCCGGAACCTGGAGCGGAACGGTTTTTCCGTGGTAGGGTATGACGCTAATGCAAAAAAGGTGGACGATTTCGCCCGTGTGATGGCCGGGAAAAACGGGGTTCCGGCACGCACCGTGGGGGAGTTTCTTTCTTTGCTCGAGTCCCCCCGGCGCGTCCTGATCATGGTTCCTGCCGGGAAGGCGGTCGATGCCGTCATCAACGACCTCAAGGCGGGCCTCTCTGCGGGTGATGTACTGATCGACGGCGGGAACACGTACTTCGCCGATACCGAACGCCGCATGAAGTCGCTGGAGGGGACGGGCATTCTGTTTGTGGGGACGGGTGTGAGCGGCGGCGAGGAAGGGGCCCTCTGGGGTCCCTCGATCATGCCGGGGGGAAATCCCGCGGCCTGGCCGATGGTGAAATCTCCTCTCCAATCGATCGCGGCGAAGACCGAGGACGGGGTCCCCTGCTGCGACTGGATCGGAAACGGTGGAGCCGGGCACTTTGTCAAGATGGTGCACAACGGGATCGAATACGGCGACATGCAGATCATCTGCGAAGCGTATTTTCTGATGGACCGGCTCCTGGGGATGTCACCCGGGGCAATGGCCGACGTGTTCACGCAATGGGACACGGGAGAGCTGAACAGCTACCTCATACAGATAACCGCGGAGATACTCCGCAAAAAGGACCCGGACACCGGAAAGCCCCTGGTGGAGGTGATCCTCGATACCGCGGAGCAGAAGGGGACAGGGAAGTGGACAAGTCAGGTTGCGCTTGACCTCGGGATGCCCGCGCTGACGATAGCGGACGCCGTCTTCGCGCGCATGTTGAGTGCACTGAAGAAAGAAAGGGTCGCCGCCTCCGCCATCTTGAAGGGTCCGGAGGTGTCGTTCCACGGGGACAGGACGGAGTTCCTGGAGTTGATCCGGAAGGCTCTCTTCTGTTCCAAGATCTGCTCATACGCGCAGGGCTTCCAGCTCCTCCGGGCCGCGAACGCCGAGTACGGGTGGGGACTGAACTTCGGGAGGATCGCCCTGCTCTGGCGTGCAGGCTGCATCATCCGCGCACGATTTCTCGGGAAGATCAGCGGGGCGTTCGAGGGTGATCCGGCGATCCCCAACCTCCTCCTCGATCCGTGGTTTTCAGGGATCCTCTCGACGTATCAATCCGCATGGAGGAATGTGATTGCCACCGCCGTGGAGCAGGGAATTCCCATCCCGGCATTCACGAGCGCCCTCGCGTACTTTGACAGCTACCGGACCGCGACGCTCCCGGCGAACCTCCTCCAGGCGCAGCGGGACTATTTCGGGGCTCACACATACAGGCGCGTCGACAGGGAGGGTGTTTTTCATACGCAATGGGAAGAGAAGTGATGAGGATCGCCGTCGACAGGAATATCCCGCTTGCCGGTTCCGCGTTCGGTCTGCTCGGCGACGTGGCGCTCCTTGAGACAACTGCGATCAATTCCGGGACAGTGAGGGACGCCGGTGCCCTCGTCATCCGCTCCGAAACGAAAGTCGGCCCCGCGTTGCTGGAGGGGAGCGGGATACGCTTCGTCGGGAGCGCGACGATCGGCACGGACCACGTCGACCTTCCCTACCTCGCTTCAAAGGGGATAACGTTTGCAAGTGCGCCGGGGTCCAACGCGAACTCGGTGAAAGAATATATTCTTGCCGCGCTCCTGACGCTGGCCCGTCGGGGGGGCTTTGCGCTCCTCGGGAGGACGCTCGGCGTCGTCGGTGTCGGCAATGTCGGCGGGCGCGTTGCTGCAATGGCACGCGCATTGGGGATGACGGTCCTGGAGAACGATCCTCCGCTTGCCCGCAGAGGGGGTGGGGGACGCTTTCTCCCGCTCGACGGCCTGATGGGGGCCGACATCATCACTCTGCATGTTCCCCTGACGCGGACCGGGAGCGATCCGACATTTCATCTTTTCGATGCGCGCCGCATCGGCGCCATGAAACCGGGTTCGATTCTGATCAACAGTTCCCGCGGCGCCGTCGTCGAGACGCGTGCGCTGGAGGCCGCCCTCCGTGAAGGTCGTCTCGCTGCCGCGGTCCTGGACGTGTGGGAGGGAGAGCCCGCCATCGACGCCGCACTCCTCCGTCAGGCGTCGCTCGGGACGTCGCACATCGCGGGCTATTCGACCGACGGGAAAGTTCGCGCTGCCGGCATGATCCGCGCCGCCCTGTGCCGGTTCCTCAACGATGCGTCCGGGTGGGATCCCTCGCGGGAAATCCCGCCCCCCCCGGTACCGTCCATTGCGCTACGGGAAGGCGGCATGACAGAAGAGAGTCTCGCAGCGGCGGTGAAAGCCTGTTACGATATCGAGTATGACGATCGGCTCCTTCGCGGGCTGTTCGTGGTTCCCCCCGAAGAACGGGGCCGATATTTCATGGGGCTGAGGACCGGGTACCGCCTTCGGCGCGAATTTGCAAGCATACAGGTTATTCCTGACCCGGCGGACACCTCGCTCCGCAAGACGCTGACCGATGTTGGGTTCCGGGTCTGATGCGCTCAGTGCCGGGCGTCACCCCCGATCCGCTCATCAGGTACGACGAGGAACCTGATGCCTGCGCCGACGGAGTATTTCACCCCGGACGCTTCGAATTCATCAAGCGTCCCCGCCACTTCCCCCGCGCGAATGGTTCTTGCGTATCTCCCGCTCCCGCACAATACAAAAGGGCACCCTCGCGGGTGCCCCTGCGTTCCCCCTATCAACGATACTTATTTCACGAGGACCATCTTCATCGTGTTGAGAGACGTCCCGGCGATGAGCCTGTATATATAGATCCCGCTTGCCAGGTGCGAGCCGTCAAAGTTCACCGTGTGCCGGCCGGCCGTGACGGTACCGTTCACGAGCGTCGCCACCTCCTGCCCGAGCATGTTGTACACCCGGAGTTGGACGGAGGATGTCGCCGGTAGCGAGAACTCGATTTTCGTTGCAGGATTGAACGGGTTCGGATAATTCTGCTCCAGTGAATACCTGGCCGGGAGCCCCTTCTCCCCTGCCGGCGATACCCCTGTCGTTACCAGTATCGATCCGGTGTTGTAGTCCCCCAGGAACCTCCGCTGTCCGTAGATGATTTGCTGGTTCTGATTCTGCACGCCGTACAGGTACGTCACGCCGAGGTAGAGTTTTGAGGTGTCGGAGATCATGTCGTTGAATCCGAAGTTTGCGAGCCCGCCGATGCTTGCCCGGACGTCAAAACCGTTCCACGTCATGGGCACTGGTCTGTAGGCTTTTCCCCCCTGCCGCTCTGCTCTCGCAAGGAACGTGTCCACCACTGCGACATCGGGGAGTATGCCGATCGGCTTGGCCTGAACGACCCAGTTGTACTGGCCCGCGTCCATCGTGCGCACTCTGACTCCGAACGCCTCGACATCGACCGTGAAGCTGTGTGACAGATCCGCGCCCGTAAAATCGAATTCCCAGTAGGGTGCCTTCCCGGTGGAATCAACCGAGCTCGCCTGGATCGCCCGGAGGACGCGGGGGATTGGGAGCTCCGCGACGTGCGCGTTGACCGAATCCACCGCATCCTTGAAGCTGAACGGGAGGAGCGATTGGAATGTGATCGCGACGCCGGTGAGGTTCGCGTTATTCATCACGATGGCAGGTGCCGTACCGACGATGTCCCCGGTGTTCGGGTCTATCTGCCCGCGGTTGGTCACGTCCTTCGCCGCGATCGGATAGAACGTCCCGTTCGGGACATACGGGATTGTGAAGTTGCCGGCGACGTCCGCAATCGCACCCATGGCGAAGACGGGGTTCCCCTGTGAAACGGGTGTGTAGCTCAGGACGACGAGCGAGCCGGCCGTCGCCACACCGCTCGATCCGCTCAGGACGCTGCCGCTTACGGAGAATGCAGGGAACGATGCACCTGTCGTGAAATAGAACACGTAGGGAGTTGAAAGCTGGACAGCCGATGCACTCTTCGCGTAGTACAGGCAGACGAAGTATGGCTTGCCGGCCGAGAGACGCACCTGCAGATTCACCGTCTTATGGTCAGCGCTGTAGGTGATTGCGCTGACGGTGTCGAGGCTTGTGAAAAATCCGGCCGATGGGCCGTCGTTCTGAAGCACGAATATTGTCGTGTCAATCGGATCGCTGAACGTGAGGCTGAAAGTCGTTGTGCTGGGAGAGACGTTCATGGTGCCGTTCGCAGGAACCGTCGATACGACCGTGAGCCCGGCGGATGTTCCCTGTGTGTGTTGCGCACTGGAAAGACCTACTACCAGGAGGCAAAGGATGGCAATCGTAACGCTTTTCATTGGTGTGATCCTCTAGTATGTGATGTCACAAAGTGCACATTCCCATCACACCGGGACGTGATGAATCACACAGATCTGCAAACTTCGGCGGAAATACGTTGAAACACGTAGCTGGCTGTCAGGTCACGCCGTTATCTCGTCTTGAATCCGCACTTTTATCGAAGAAAGTCATTTACGGCTCTTATGAACATCCCCGGTTGGTCCACGAATGTCATATGGCCGCTCTTGGCAAAATGACAGATTTTGTGTCAGGTATGAGCCCGTTCATTTCGTGCGCACCCGCAGCGGAGCACTCATCGTTGTCCCCCGCCGTCATGAGTGTCGGGACCCGTATCGTCCCGAGTCTCCCCGGAGAGTTCAAACTTGAACGGGAATGTCACCCACACAGGGACCGGTCCATCGTTCATGTAGGCGGGAGTGAATAGGAACTGTTTTGCAGCTTCGATGGCGGGGTTGTTGAAGATTTCCGCATCGCTCTGGAGTACCACGACCTCCTTTGGTTTCCCTTCCCTGTCGACCCAGATCTTCACCCAGACTTTTCCCTCAAGCCCCGTCCTGACGGCCATATCCGGATATTTCGGCTCCACGCTCCTGATGATCACGGGTTCTTTTTCGACGGCCACATAGTCGGCCGGGGGTGATTCGTCGTCTGATATCCTGATATCCCCCGGGAGCCCTGTCCCCCCTTCGCTCCCACTCCCTTCCCCGCCGGGGCCTTTCCCCTGGTTCATTTCATGCTGCGTTGCCAGCGTTTGTTCCGGGCTCGCCTCGACATCGGGGACAGGCACGGGTAGCCCCGCATCCGGCTTCGCCTTCGGTGCGGTGACGGCGATGGGAGGAGGTGAGTTTTCACCTCCAATCGAAGGGGGGGGGCCCAGTTCCGAGTACCTCAGCAACCTGACGTGGATAGCCGTAGGTTCGTCTCCGACGACGAATTCGACGAAATAGTAGAAACCGATCAGAGAGAAATGAATGGCGACGGCGAGGGCCAGCCCAAGCGCCAGGAATCTCCTGTATGCTGACTTCAGTGCTGCTGCGCCGTACGCCGGTTCCGAATTCGTGTTCATTTTCACATTTTCATCCCCTGCCATTTTCCCATTATGGAGAGAATGACCGAATTCCTCATGCATATCCGCGAAATAAGGCCGTTTTGGGCCGGTCCGATTCCCGGATCCCGCCGGGGGTGAGGAGGGTGGGCATGTCCGGGGCGGAAGTTATTTATTTCCGGGGATGATGAGTGCGCGCTTGACATTCGAAAGAGCCCGTTGCTATATTCGGGTGTCTTTTTCCATGCGTGATCCCACAGTCTCACAACGAGATTCGTGATTCCACCTTCTTCCTTCTCTCTCCCAACAACCCACCACATTGAAAGGAGTCGGCCATGGCTGCACCGGTTACTCATTTTGAGATAAACGCCCGGGATTCCAAACGTGCAAACCAGTTCTATTCCAGTCTGTTCGGCTGGAGTATCGAGACCGTGGGTGATCCCACGGCGATGGTATACGGCATGGTCAACACCGGCGTGAAGATGGGGATCAACGGCGGCATCGGGCAAACGCAGGAGGGAGGGCATGCCGGGGTCACATTCTACGTCCAGGTTGAGGATGTGCAATCGCATCTTGAGAGGGCAGCGGCGCTCGGCGGACGGGTGATCGTCCCTCTGACCGATGTGCCCGGCATGGTGACGTTCGCGCAGTTCGCGGACCCCGAAGGGAACATCGTGGGAATTATCAAGGGCCCCCAGACCCCGCCGAAACAAACCGCCCCAAAGAAGAAAGCCGCCCCGAAGAAGAAAGCCGCCCCGAAGAAAAAGGCCGCTGTAAAACCGAAGAGGAAAGCGCGGAAGGGGAAAAGGAAATAGTGTCTCTCTCCCGTCCCGGCACATTCCGGATGAGAGAGGCCGGGGAGGCGTTGCCCCATTGATTTCGCGGCCTGAAAGAAACAGGTGTGCCTGGGCGGGAGACGATCCCCTGATGCAGCGGTACCATGACTCGGAGTGGGGAGTTCCTCTGCACCACGACCGGGGGCTCTTCGAGCTTCTCATCCTGGAAGGAGCACAGGCGGGCCTGAGCTGGTCCACGATACTCAGGAAGCGGGATGCGTACCGGAAGGCGTTCGACGGTTTCGACCCGGCGGTTGTCGCACGATACGGGAATGTGAAGATCCGTTCGTTGCTTGCAGACAGCGGGATCGTCAGGAACAGGCTGAAGATAGAGTCGACGGTTTCCAATGCGGCAGCGTTCCTTGAAGTAGCCAATGAGTTCGGCAGCTTTGACGCCTACATCTGGCGATTCGTTGCAGGGGAGCCCGTGATAAACCGGCGGAGGAGCATGAAGCAGGTTCCGCCGAGGACCCTTCTCTCGGACGCCATGAGCAAGGATCTGAAGCACCATGGTTTCCGGTTCACCGGGTCCACCATCTGTTACTCCTTCATGCAGGCGGCCGGCATGGTGAACGACCACGTCGTGGCGTGTTTCAGGCACGGTGAATTGTCGCGGGTCCGGCCCCGGTGAGCGAGGTTTTCATCACCGGGGGAACCGGCGACATCGGTTCCCGCCTGATCCCGCTCCTTGTTTATGTCAGGGTCGCTCACCCGGCTCCGGCAATACGCTCCTGGGTGCGGTGGAGAATCCTCCCCTCGGTGTCCGGATCGTCGATGTCGACGGGATTCGCCGCTCCCTTCCGCTACCGTAGCGTGTATGTGAATGTCAGCATGACGTACCTCGGGAGCACCTGGGTTTGCGTGTCTTCGACGTACGAGTCGGTGATCGTCCGGCTGACGCTCTTGTTCTGGTTGAGGAGGTCGTTCGCCGTCAGCCTCAATTCTCCCCGCTGATCTCCAAGGAATTTTTTCCCCAGACCCACGTTCCAGATCACGATGTCCTGGTTGTAGCCCCCTGCAAGCCCCGTGTAGAGCGTGTTGTTGAGGTCGTTTCTGAGGACGATCCCCTCAAGGAATATGAGGTTGATCCTCACTCCCGCCGTGTGATAGAAGTAGTTGCCGTTGGAGAGCGGCTGCTGTGAATAGCGGGAGATCGTGTAGTTCCCCGTGTACGAGAGTGTGAAATCGACATCGGGACTGATGTTGCTGCTCACCACGGCGCCGGCGCTCATGGCGTAGCTGTTGGCAATGCTCAGGTCCCCCTGTATGAGCCCGGGCGTTCTCGTATAGGTGAAGCCGGAAGTCAGGTTGAGGGTGCTCCCGATCAGTCCGAACGGGAGGCTGTACGTCAGGAATGACCGTACGCTCCAGTCCCCATCCAGGTTCACCGGAGCCGTCAGCTGCGTCCCCTGTGCCATGGGCACTCCCCCCGCGAGGAGCGTGTCGTGCAGCGCGGTGATGGTGGAATTGGCCACGTAGCCGCCCGTATAGCTCAGACCGAAGAACGCAAGGAAGCTCCGGGATTTGTCGGGGTTCGCCTCGGAATAGCGCGTCACGAAGTTGTGGCTGTACGACTGCCTCAGGTTCGGGTTTCCGGCGGTCAGAAGGAGGGGGTTCGTGTTGTCGACGACACTTTGCAGTTGCGTGACAGCCGGCGGTGACGTCGATGTCCTGTAGAATATCCGCAGGTTCGAGTGATCGGAAATGACGTCGTTGATCGTCACCGACGGCAGGAAGTCATAAAAGACACGGGCGACGCCGCTCGACGTGGGGAATTGCTGGTTCCCCTTCAGGCTCGCGATTTGGTACGAAACGTCCGTCATGAAGTTCAACCCCTTGTCCCTGTACCTGTAGCCGATTCCGGCTCGATGAGTCGTGTACCAGTCTTCGTACGTGTTGGAGAGGTTCTCCTCGAGCGCGGCATATTCCCCCGTTACCGGGTCCAGCCTGTACTTCCGGTTGTCGGATGTATTGCGCGTCCAGGAGGGAGAATAGCTGAGCTGCACGAGGCTGGAAATAGTGAGCGGCTCGGTGTAGACGAGCCGCGTGGAGAGTGACGAGCTGCTTGTCAGCAGTGTCGCCTGCTGATCGAGAGTGTCGCTCTGCGTGAGCGTTCCCTGCGTATAGTCTGCGGACGACTGCAGGGTGCTGGAACCCGTCTTATGGTTGTACCCGGTCCCGATGTCGAGAGAGATCGTCCGCCCCGGGAGGTCGAATTTGTGTCTGAGGATCAGGTGGTTCGACAAGTTGTACCCGGCGGTGTGCGCAGAGTTGTCGTTCCCCGCGATGTTCGTGATCAGTGACGCCGGGAGTGTGCTCGTCGCCCCGACCAGGCTCGTCGAATTGTTGGTCTGGAAATACAGGCGTGGGAGGTCGAGGAATGAGTTCGAGGAATCGGCGGTGTACACCATCCGCATATCGACCCTGTTGTTGTAATTCCTGCTCGCCGCGTCTGTGTTTTCGTCGTACAGGCTGTTGGAATCCCCCGCCGCAAAGTACTGCCGGTTGAGCCGCTGATCGTTCTGTGCGTGCGTCAGATTGAAGAAGTAACTTCCGTTGACCTCGAGGTTTTTCATCCAGGTATCGTTGTAGTTCAGCCCCGCAGAGTTTGTTGTCGCGATGCCGCTCTGCTGTCCCACGAGGAAACTGCTCATGAATCCGCCCGCTCCACCGCCACCTCCTCCCCCGAAACCGCCCCCGCCGCCGGGGCCTCCCCCCCCTCTTCGCCCCAGGCCCCCTCCTCCGGCGAACGAACCGGCACGCTGGCTGGAGGAGTTCACGACACCCAGGAGATCCTGTGTCGAAAAATTCTGCTGGTTGACGTTGTTCGAGAGCCCGATGAGGGAGAGCCTTGTGCCGCCGCTGAATAAGTTGAGATCTCCTCCCGTGAGATACCTGGAGTCATCGCCATACCCCCCGGTCAGTTTTCCAAAGCCCTGGTTCCGCTTCTCGAGGCGCGTGATGATGTTGATCGTCTTGACCGCCTGGCCGTCATCAAAGCCCGTGAATTCGGCCTGGTCGCTCATCTTGTCGAAGACCTGTATTTTTTCGATGGCGTCTGCCGGGAGGTTGCGGATGGCGAGCGTGGGATCGTTGCCGAAGAAGGGCTTCCCGTCAACGAGTATCTGCTGGACCTGCTCTCCTTGTGCCGAGACCGTGCCGCTGTTATCGACAGTGATGCCGGGCATTTTTGCGAGTAATTCCTCCGTTGTCGCATCAGGGTGGGTCTTGAATGCCCTCGCGTTGAATTCCGTGGTATCTGCCTTTTGCACCGTGGGGGGCGGGTTCCGCTGGACCACGATCTCCCCGAGCGGTATCAGCCTCACCGTCATGGGGAGATCCCCCAGAGTGAGCAACGGCCCGTCGATGACGATCATCCTCTTCAGGCCGACGAACCCGACAATTGTGGCCTCGAGACGCCACGTCTGGCGCCTGATGCTCGTAAAGGAAAATGCGCCTGACGCGTCCGTCGTTTCGATGTATACTTCGGTGGTATCGCTCTCGTTCGTCAGCTTCACGTGAACCCCCTTCAGGGGGGACTTCATCATCCCGTCCACAACGCGTCCGTTGACAACGGCGTTCTGCGTGCTGGCCGTCGCCGGGAGAAGTATCGCGAGAAGTATGATGATGAGAACGGGGTGAAACCTGTTCATGGCGAGGTGCTGCGTCATTGGCGATCGGTACGCTCCTTTTTAGACATCCACGCGGGTCATAAGTTTAGTCCCCTTCGCGGTTATTCTTCCCGGGTCGGGTGGGATGTTAAACCCCCCCGGCAAAAGGGGGTCTAAATCATGAGTACACCGTCCTCGTTCCCAACACAAAGAAAGGGTCTCTGCGATGAAACTCCCTGTTGCTCTCCTTTCGATTGCCCTCCTCCTCCTTGCCTGCTCACTCTCCCTCTCCCATGCCCAGCAGGGGATGCGGATGACCCCCGAGCAGCGTGCCGCACGGCTGAAGGACTCTCTCGCGCTCAGCGAAGACCAGGTTGCAAAACTGCTCCCCATCTACCAGGAGAGTGACAAGAAACGTGAAGCAGCCTTCGCGGCGGCCGGTGATGACCGGGATGCGAGGATGGCGGCTATGCGCAGCGTCATGGATAGCACCGATTCGAAAATCGAATCTTTGCTCACGGACTCCCAGAAGGCAAAGTACGGGGATATGAAGAAGCAGCGGATGCAGAGGGGTCAAGGCTACCCGCGAAGGCCGCAGACCAACTGAGAGGAGCACTCCCCGCCATGCTGACTGCGGGCAAGCGGGGGTTTGATTTTCTCGAATTGTCGGGTATATTCATTCACCCGGCAATTCAAAACTGATCCCGATGAATATTTCGCGACCCGCAGTTCTTTTCTGCATCTCACTTTCCATCGCCGCCGCACAACCTCGCGTCGACAGAGTCATAAATTCCGGCTGGAGGTTCACCCGGGAAGACGCGCCCGGCGCGGCGGCGCGCTATTGCCCGGAGACCCGCTGGGAGAGGATCTCACTCCCTCACACCTGGAACGCTCTGGACGGGCAGGATGGAGGGAATAACTATTACAGGGGGGTGGGCTGGTATCGAAGGCATATCGCTCTCCCTGAGGCATACCGGGGGAGGAGCCTGTTCCTGAAATTCGACGGCGTGTCCACTGTAACACACGTCTTTGTCAATGGAGCACCGGTGGGCGAGCACAGGGGCGGGTTCGGCGCTTTCTGCGTGGATATTTCCTCTCGTGTGAGCTTCGGGGCATCGAACGTGATCGCCGTGAAGGTGAGCAATGCCCGGGACACGGCGGTCCCTCCGCTGCGCGGGGACTTCACCGTATTCGGCGGTATCTACCGGAGTGTCCACCTGCTCGTGCTCGACAGGCTGTCTGTCTCGCCTCTCGATGATGCATCGCCGGGGGTCTCCATCAGGCAGGTGCATGTCGATTCCAGTGCCGCCGTAGTTTCCGTGACGACGGTACTCCGGAATGCCACGGGAGAAGAAAGAACAGGGACAGTTCGTTGCGTGATCAGGGACCGTCGCGGGCGTCCGGTCACTGGCGGTGAATCTCCTTTCTCGGTTCCACCGGGCTCCCGTTCCATCGCGATCCCCGATTTCGTCCTGCAGCACCCTCACCTCTGGCAGGGGAGAGCAGATCCCTTTCTGTACAGTGCCGAGGTATCCCTCGTGTCGCATGGGGAGGTGAAGGACCGCGTGGCACAGCCGCTGGGGCTCCGCTTTTTCAACGTGGACCCGGAGAAGGGATTCTTCCTCAACGGGAAGCCGTACCCTCTCCGCGGCGTGAACCGCCATCAGGACAGGGAGGGGATGGGGTGGGCCATCGGCATGAAAGAGCAGAGGGAGGACTTCCGGCTGATTACGGATATGGGGTGCACGGCGGTACGCCTCGCTCATTATCAGCACGCGCAGGAGTTCTATGAACTTTGCGACCGGGGGGGGATCGTGGTGTGGGCCGAGCTGGCGCTCGTGGATGAGGTTCATCCATCTGCTCAGTTCGCTGATTGCTGCCGCGACCAGCTCCGCGAACTCATCAAACAGAACTTCAACCATCCTTCGATAGTCTTCTGGAGTCTTTCGAACGAACTGATCCCCGACGGGCGTGAGGAGATCACCACGGATCTTGTCGTGAGCCTCAACGCTCTCGCGAAAAGCCTTGATCCCGCACGATACACCACGCTCGCGAGCCGCAGCAACTACGATTGGTCGCTCCGCATCAACAACATCACGGACGTGATCGGTTACAACCTCTACAAAGGGTGGTACGAAAAGGCCGTGGAGGATTTTGGTCCTTGTGTCGACACGCTCCATCGCCGCCTTCCGGGGCGCCCTTTTTGTATCAGCGAATACGGGGCGGGGGCGGGAATCCATCAGCACGAATTCCCTGCTATGAAACCTGAGCCGGGAGGTACGTGGCATCCGGAAGAGTGGCAGTCGATTCTCCATGAATCGACATGGAAAGCAATCGCGGAACGGCCGTGGATCTGGGGGGCGTTCGTCTGGAACATGTTCGATTTCGGTTCGGACGGCCGTTCGGAAGGGGAACTGCCGGGGAGGAATGACAAGGGACTTGTCACCTACGACAGGAAAGTGAAGAAAGATGCCTTCTTCTGGTACAGGGCAAACTGGAACCCTTCTCCCCTGGTGCACATCACGGGGAAGCGCTTCACCCCCAGGCGATCCGGTCCCTCAGACGTGAAAGTCTACTCGAATTGCGACAGCGTCTCCCTTTTCGTCAACGGTGCACCCGCGGGAGCGAAGGAGTGCAGTGCGAGAGTTGTCGTTTGGCGTGCTGTGGATTTTCATGAAGGGAAGAACAGCATCCGTGCGGTCGGTGCCGGAAAGGAAGGGACGGCGCGTGATTCCTGCACAGTGACGTGCGAGGTCGTTGCGGGAGGCCGTTGATCGAACCGTCCGGTGTCAGTTGAGCATGGCCACGCTGTCGCGATCCGGGTACACAAAGACATGCGCGGCGACGGGAAGCCCGGCGATTGTTTCGGTCCCCACTCCCTTGATGACGACCACGGCGTTCGGCCCGCTCCCCGATCCCGGAGTTTCGATAAAGTACGACCCGTTCGCATTGGTTGCGTTGGCTGTCAGAAGTGAGATCGAGCCCGCCGTAAGCAGGTCGAAAGAATATCCGCCCCCGCCCATAGAGGCGGGCCTGTGGTAGAACTGCTGCGCCCGACCGGCGAGGTTTACCAGGTCGCTGATGACAGCGTCCCGGTTCGTCGAGACCGAGCTATCGGAAAACATCGAGATGCCGATAGCCACAGCAACCGAAACGACGATCACGCCGAGTACGATGAGCATGAATTGCTGCTGTCCCACAGGCTGGTTCCTTCAGAGCTTCGAGGTGGTGGGGGAATAGTAATTTGCGGAAGGTGCGGACCTCATTCTGTGATGGGAGTCACAGGCTGGAGAAGGCGGAACCTTATTGCAAAGATTCTGGTTAGTTGATACATTAGAGCCATATTCCCCTCGGGGTGACCATCCGGATCGTGCATTCATCACAGGCTTTGCCCCACTCCTGGCGCCGGATCGCGACATGGGTCCTGCTCTGTCTGTATCTGCTGACAGGCCCGGTGATAGGAGCTGTTCACTCTGAATCCCTCTGCCTCTGTTCGGGGAGCGGGTCGGGGCTGATGATCCATGCCCCCGGAGAGGGGAACCGCCGCTTTCCCGTCGATCTATCCCACACTTGCGCAATCTGCACGCAGCTTACGGAGAGGACGACGACGCCTGCGGTATCGTATCATCTATCAGCCCTCCGTCTGGTCTGGCTCCTCGACGTGCCGGTATTCACCGCACAGGCCGTTCCCGTCCAATACCTCTCTCCCGACAAGCGGGGCCCTCCCCCCGCGCGCGCCTAGCCTCCGTCTTCTTTCCTGCTCACCAGATCCGCCGGACCCGCATGAACCCTCAGGTCCGGAAACCGGGACGGGTATCGCAAATTCGAGGAGGATTCATGCGTTCAAGCACAATGCTGCTCCTTTGTTTCACATTCCTTTTCATATTCAGGGGGGAAGCCCAGGAATCTGAGGCATCGAAAAACAAGACCATCGAAGAGTTGCACGCAGAAGTTGCACGGCTCCGCCATGACCTCGATAGCCTGAAGACGCTCCGAAAGGCGGACCTCCTGACACAGGGCGATATGCTGGACAGGTTGGAGGAGACCCTGGAGAAACGCCTGACGTATCTCGAAACAAAAATTGACGCCGTGTCCCGGGCGACGGCCCCCGTGGCGTTCAACCCCGGCATGACTGCGTTCATCAACTTTGCCGCTCGCGGGGACAGCAGGAAAGTCTACGATCTGGCGGACCCGGCCAATGAGATAAGCAACCGTCCTTTTCTCCGCACCGTGGAGATGGAGCTGCTCGGCGCCGTGGACCCTTATGCCTCCGCGGTCGCCGTGATTTCCATCGAAAACCAGGCCGGGAAGGACTTCGCAATAGATGCGGAAGAGGCGTACGGTCTCCTCAAAAGGATCCCCATTCTGGAAGATGCGCCCCTGGGTATGAAAGTGAAGATCGGGAAGTACAGGGCTCCGTTCGGCGTCAGCAACAGGATCCACATGCATGATCTCCCCTGGACGACCCGGCCCCTCGCCGTGGCGCGCTATCTCGGGACGGAGCACGGGGACTTTTTCGAATCAGGATTCAACCCTACCGGGATGGACATGAATTTCTACGTCCCGAATCCCATCCCGCAGACGACGATGGAAATGAACCTCGACGTCGTCCGGGCGGGGGAGCTGACGCTCTCGGGGGGGCGGGGAGGCTCACAACCTGCGTACGTCGGGCATCTGAATCTTTCGAGAGACTGGTCCAATCAGCACCTGCTGATTCTCGGCCTGAGTGCGTACGAGGAACATGGGAGCGCGACGACGCGCCTCTACGGCGCCGATCTCACGTACAAGTGGGCTCCGCTGGAAGAACGGGAGTCCCATTCATTTGTCGCCGGGGGAGAGGTTTTTGCGGGCCGGCATGTGTTCACGGACAGCGCCGTAGCGGTCTCGAGCAACTCCCCTGTAGGCTGGTACGGGTATCTCCAGTACCAGACATCATACTGGGTCTATCTCGGCCTCCGGTATGACTGGGTCGAAGAGCCTTCCAATGACAGGCTCGTGACCCGCTCGATAGGGACGTATGCCAGCTACTACACGACGGAGTTCCTCCGCCTCAGGCTGGGTTTCGAACACCGGTCGAGCGACATCCCGGTGCAGAACAATGTGAACACGGTGCTTCTTGAGGTGAATCTGGTCTTTGGGTCGCACCCGACTGAACCGTACTGGGTGAACAAGTGATTTCCTTCGAAAGGAACATATGATGAAAAAGAAATCCGGACTCTTCCTTCTCCCCCTGCTGGTTCTCTGCGCGTTCCCTCAGTCCCCGGCGCGGGAGGGGAAACTCAAGATCGTCACCACGCTCGGCTACCTCCGTTATGTTGCGCAGGAAGTGGGGGGGGACAGGGTGACGGCCGTAGCGCTCGCAAACCCGCGGCAGGATCCCCATTATGTTACCCCGACGCCTGCCATGAACCAGCTCACGTCGGACGCCGACCTCTTCATCGAGAACGGGCTTTCACTCGACATTTGGCAAAAGAATGTCGTGGACGCGTCGGGGAATCCCGCAATCCAGCCGGGGAATCCGGGGCATCTCGTCGCCACCGTTAATGTCCCCGTGAAGGAGCTCCCGACCGAGGTCTCCCGTGCCTGGGGGGATATCCACCCGCAGGGGAACCCCCATATCTGGCTCGATCCTCTGAATATCAGGATCGTCGCTGGGAATATCGCGGAGAGGCTGAAGCAGCTCGACCCCGCGAACACCGCGTACTACCAGACCAGGCTCGAACAGTTCAGGGGCCGGCTGGACGCCGCAATGTTCGGGGAAGAGCTTGTGCGGGCACTTGGGAAATCCGGGGGAGATGTCCTGGTGCGCAAGGCGATAAACAACGAGCTGGCGGACTGGCTGAAACTGAGGGGTCTGGAAGGGAAGCTGGGTGGATGGATGAAGGAGGCGGCCCCCTTGAACGGGATGAAGGTCATCTCGTACCATAAGACCTATATTTACTTCGCAGACCGTTTCGGTCTCCAGCTCACGGGTGAGCTCGAGGAGAAACCGGGAATCCCCCCGCCCCCGCAGCACCGGGATGCGGTCGTCGAAGATGTGAAGCGCGAAGGGATCCGGGTGATATTGAATGACAACTTCTACTCCCGGGAAGCGGCGGACTACGTCGCGAGCAAGACGGGGGCGAAGGTGATCATCACCTATCTCGACGTCGGTGCGCTCCCTGAGGTCGATACCTATGAAAAGCTGATCACATTTCTGGTCCAGAATATCACGCAGGCAGTCAGATGATCGAGCAGATCTTCTCCTTCCCTTCCACGATGATCTGGCCCCTTGCGGCCTGTCTCATCCTGACCGGCATACACGTCTACCTGGGGGTCCATGTCATTGCGCGCAAGGTGATATTCGTGGATCTCGCGCTCGCGCAGATTGCCGCACTGGGGACCGTCACGGGTGTCCTTCTCGGTTACGAGGCGGGGAAGGACATCAACGCGCTCTATCTATACTCGCTCGCGTTCACGTTCTTCGGGGCATTCATCTTCTCCATCACGCGGATGAGGGGGGAAAGAGTCCCCCACGAGGCCATAATCGGGATCGTCTATGCGGTGACGTTCGCCGCGACGATACTCGTCCTATCCAAAAGCGCGCTCGGACCGCAGGAGCTGGATCACATAATCAAGGGGGACCTCCTCTGGGTCCAGTCTGCGGTCGTCATCAAGACCGCCCTCATTTATGCGGCGGTCGGGCTGTTCCATTTCGCGTTCCGGAAGAACTTCTTGGCGATCTCCTTCGACGTGCATGCCGCGGAGGCCGCGGGAATCCGTGTGCGGCTGTGGGATTTTCTCTTCTATATGTCGTTCGGGTTCGTCATCACGAGCTCGGTGGCGATCGCCGGCGTCTTCCTGGTGTTCAGCTACCTGGTCATCCCCTCCGTCGCCGCGATGCTCCTTGCCGAGAAGATAAGCACGCGCCTCGCGCTGGGATGGATCGGGAGTTCGATCATAAGCTTCATCGGCGTGAAGCTCTCCTGGAGCACCGGGTTGCCGACCAGCCCCCTGATCGTGGTCCTCTTCGCGGCTGCGCTCCTCCTGACCGGCGTGTTCAGGTACCTGAAACTCGCCCCCGTGAAACTGACGGCTGTCAGGAACATGGCCGGGGCCGTCGCAGTCGTCGCTCTGTTCGTCGGGGGGTTGTTCTTTTTCGGCAACCCGGAGGAAGACCCCCTGACACACACGCTCCACATGCTGGGGAGTCCCCTGAGCACGGATCGCCAGGCTGCCCTGTCGAACCTGAGGACGTACGGCGACCGTGACAGTCTCTGGCTCCCGTCAGTGGTCCGGCTGCTCCATGACCAGGATGCGGCGGTCAGGATCGACGCGGTGAATCTTCTGGGGGAGCTGAAGAAGAAATCCGCTCTCCCCACCGTGCTTGACCTCCTGGATGACGGTTCCGACGAAGTGGTTCTCGGCGTGCTCCGTGCCGCGCAGGTCCTTGGGGACAGCGCCGATGCATCCCGGCTGCTTGCAAAGGCCGGGAGCGTCGCGGACCCGGAAATGAAGACCGAGATCCTGAAAGCGGCGCTCGCCATGGGGAATCCCGGGGCGATCCCGGGACTGATACATGTGGTCTCCGACGGCGGGGTGTTCGCCGACGACGCGCTGGACGCGCTGAAGGCTCATGTCAGGATCGGGTCCGGGAATGAACGGCCGGGAAAGCTGGGCGCCTGGTGGAACGAGAACAAGAACAGGATCCGCCGGGACAGGAGTACCGGCATGTTCACAATCCCGGAGTGACATCGCAGGATTGATTCTGTTTCCGGATATCCCTTCCTTTCACCGATATCCGTGAGAAGTTTCTATGACGACACGATTCATCGGGTTTGACCTGGGGGCGGAAAGCGGACGGTGCGTCGTCGGGATCCTGCGGGACGGAAAGGTCACGCTGGACGAGGTCCACAGGTTCACCACACACACGGTCCGGTTTCACGGGGGCTTTCACTGGGATATCCTGGCGATTGCCGAGGAGATGCTGAAGGGGCTCGTCAATGCACGGAAATCTCACGGGCCCGATTTCGACGGGGTAGGGGTGGATACCTGGGGTGTGGATTACGTTCTTGTTGACCCTGAGGGACGTGTCCTGGGCTATCCGTATCACTATCGTGACGACCGCACGGACAGCATCATGCCCGAAGCTTTCGCGGTCGTCCCGAAAGAGGCGCTGTACGGGAAGACCGGGATCCAGTTCATGCAGTTCAATACCGTCTTCCAGCTCCTTGCCGAAAAGAAGAGGCGCCTGAACCTTCTGGATCCGGCGTGGGCAATGCTGCTGATCCCGGATTTCTTCAACTTCATGTTCTCCGGAGTAGTGAAATCGGAATACACCGTTGCTTCCACGACGGGTCTCATCGATCCGGCGAAGAGAGTCTGGTCGTGGGATCTGATTGAGAAATTCGGGATCGGGAGGCACATATTCCCCGGGATCGTGGAGCCGGGGACGATTCTCGGACCGCTCCTCCCCGGGATTGCCTCCCGGACGGGGTTGAATCCCGGCATCCCGGTAATTGCGACAGCCTGCCACGATACCGCTTCCGCCGTCGTTTCCGTCCCTGCCACTGAAGGGTCATGGTCATTCCTCAGTTCGGGGACATGGTCGTTGATGGGTGTGGAGCTGAGAAAGCCCGTCCTTTCTCCCGCCTCGATGAGGCTCAACTTCACAAACGAAGGGGGAGTCGACGGGACCATACGGTTTCTGAAGATCATCGCCGGGCTCTGGCCCGTGCAGGAGTGCCGCCGTTGCTGGAGGGAGGAGAAGAAGGAATTCAGTTATCCCGAGCTGACCCATCTGGCACGGGAGGACGGATTCGCCGGGGCCTGGGTAGACCTCTCCGATCCGAGGTTCCTGAAGGCGGGTGAGATGCCGAAGAAGATCCTGAGTTACGTGCGGGAGACCGGCGGGGAAACGAAGGCCGGGCCCGGATGGATCATCCGCGTCGTCCTCGAGAGCCTTGCCTTCAGTTACAGGGCGACGATCAGGGAGATTGAGGAACTCACGGGGATGCACATCGAGAGGCTCCATGCGGTGGGGGGCGGGATTCAGAACGATCTGCTGGCGCAGTTCGCCGCAGATGCGACCGGCCTGACGGTGTATGCCGGTCCGATAGAAGGGACGATCGTGGGGAATATCGGCGTGCAGGCCGTCGCCCGGGGGATAGTCTCGGACTATCCGGCGTGGAGGAAGATTGTCGCCGGTTCCTTCGATCTCGATGTTTACCATCCCCGGGACACCGCATACTTTGATGCGAACGAAAAAAAATACGCGAGGATTCTGAACAAGAACTGACGTCCCCCCCCTCGCATCATCATCGCCCGCTCCTGTCACCCATCCCTGTTCAGCGTGCCTTGCTATTGTAATCCCCAGGCAGTACATTTTTTAGAGGCCGCGTTCTTTGCCCGACATCTCTTCTCCCCACATGTAGCGATGGGGATCCCCGGGAGATGGTATTCCCGTGGCCCGTCGCTTCCTGCATCTCCCCGGGGAATCGCTTGCTCGCGTAGCAATACCCGGTTCGACACATCGTACCCGCCTCTTCGGTAAGGAGATCGTTCAATGCGCACGAGGACACTTGTTGCACTGGGATTGAATTAGCTGCCGGGCGCGATAACGAAATCGAGGCAGACGTGAATGAATTGTTGAAGACGTGAGTATCGGATACCAAACAACCCACAACCTCATGGAGGATGCATGAAAACACTTGCTACTTCGCTCGTGTTCATGTGTGCGCTGACGTTACTTGCTGCGACCGCGTTCGGACAGATTACCATCACTTCCTCTGATGTGAATGCGCAGCTGGCGGTAGGGGACTCGCTTGCTTACAAGATCGACAAAGTGACTTCAACCCTTGCCATCGGCGTGCCAGGCCAGACTTCCTGGGATTTCAGTTCACTTCGCTCGGACTCGTCGCTGACACTCCAAAGCGTTGTGGTTTCCGGTACCCCGTTCACCGCCCAATTCTCGGGAGCGACGAATGCATTTCAGACGAGCTTTACGTATGTCTACTCCGGGATACCGATACCGGTGACGGCATATGTCTACTTCCAGTTATCTGGCAATCTTTTGAATCTCGGCGAGGGGGCAAACGGCAGCCTGGGGCCGTTTCCGGGCTCGGCGTTGATTTCAAACACCCCCGCAGATGTGTTCTACTCACTCCCCATGACGCTGGGGACGACATGGACATCCACATACGTAAATAACTCGGTCTTTTCTCTCAATGGCTCCGTGGTTCAGCAAACGAGTGTGTCACACAGCACCTCGTATGTCGTCGACGCATACGGCCCGATGACAATCCCGGGAGGATCGGTTCACGATGCTCTCAGGATAAAAAAGAATGATACCACGGCGAAGGGTATCTACGTCGGCTACATATTCCTGGCAAAAGACGGGGCATCAGTTCAGGTGACCGCTGCCAATACTTCGCAGCCGGAAAGCGGGACTATCCAGATAGAACCGAGCGCCAATTGGAACCGGCAGGTGGTCCCATCTCTCCCCATACAGCTCATCTCGTTCAACGCACTGCCCAACACGTCCGGCGCCGGCGTTCTCCTCCGGTGGTCGACACTCAGCGAGGTAAACAACTACGGGTTCGAAATTCAGCGGGGAGCCCAAAGCGGCGGAGACTTCGTGACCGTTTCCGGAGCGTTCATTCCGGGGCACGGCACGACGACGGTCCCGCAGGACTATTCATATGCTGACGTGGGTGCACCGTCGGGAACGTGGTATTATCGACTGAAACAGATCGACCTAGACGGTGCAATCCACTATAGTGACCCGGCAAAGGTCGGTGTGCGCGCGGGCGGAACTGCTCTGGACGTGCCCGCAGTGTTCTCCCTCGGGCAGAACTTCCCGAATCCCTTCAACCCGGAAACGACGATCCGTTACAGTCTCCCTTCCCGGTCGCACGTTGAACTGGCGGTGTATAACGTACTCGGCGAGCGTGTCGCAGTCCTTGCGGAAGGGGAGCAAGAGGGCGGGTTCCATGACGTCAGGTTCGACGGCACTTCGCTGGCAAGCGGTGTATATTTTTACCGACTCCGGTCCGCGGGTCTTGTGCAGACGAAACGGCTCTCGTTGCTCAGGTAGAATCGCTGGCTCTCCACAGGATCCGGCGCTGGTGATATTCTCCACGGTATGCCATGACACCCGAAGGACCGCCGGCCGGAACGCCGGTCAGCCTGCGCATCTGCGTCTACTGTGCTTCGAGCAGGAGTTGTGACCCGGAATACCACCGGGGGGCACGTCGCCTGGGCATTCTCCTGGCACGGCACTCATGGACCGTCGTGTATGGCGGGGGTGCGTACGGATCGATGGGCGCGCTGGCCGACGGGGCGATCGCCGGGGGAGGGAAGATAACCGGCGTCATCCCGAATTTCATGAAGGAGCTGGAGTGGGCGCACGGCGGTCTTTCTGAGCTGCGCGTCGTCGAGGACATGCGCACGCGGAAGCACCTGATGCTCTCCGACAGCGATGCCGTGGTGGCGCTCCCCGGCGGCACCGGGACGCTGGAGGAATTGTTTGAAGCGATCACGCTCAAGCGCCTGGGCATATACCTGAATCCGATCATTCTTGTGAACATGCGGGGGTTCTACGACCCGCTCCTTGCACTTCTTGACCGGTGCATCCGGGAGAGGTTCATGGACCGTCAGCACGAAGCCATGTGGACAGTCGTCACCGACGTGGAGGAGGTGATCCCTGCAATTCTCCATGCGCCGCGGTGGTCGAGGGAAGCGCGCAATTTCGCTGTCATCTGAAAGGCAGGACAACCGGAGGAGGCAATGGAAAAAGTGACGGGTATCGGGGGGCTGTTTTTCCGTGCGCGGGATCCTCTCGCGCTGAAGGAGCGGATGAAAAATCTGCGCGCATCCGCTCCGGGCTTTCGCGGGCCGCTGTGAAAGTAGGCGGGCAGTTGACCCGGTCTGCTCAGATCATTGGTACAAACCCAGTCTCAGAGGGGGTTCAGTCCGTTTTTCGGGTTCCAGCGCTCGTCATCCTCCTGCTTCAGGTGCCTGGCGAGCTCGTCCTGGATTTTGTGCTGTTCGATAAGGAACAATACATATGCGACGAAGAGGATGCCGCTGAGTGAGAGGAATCCGATGCCAATTGCGGGTGTCATTACGACCTCTGGATCATTGGAGGAACGGGAGCCTCCCCCCGGGGGCGAGGACTATTGTTATTCAACTCTTGTGCCAGTTTCTGGACTAAAATCTGTCGGAAAAATCTGCGGTATTGAACGGAACCAAACGCCGGTTCCGGAGCGAGTCTCAATTTCGGGAAAGATGGCCCGCCAGATTCCCGTTCCCGGAACCCCTGCGACGGACGGACGCGTTACACACATGGTGTATCATGGAGATCATGGAACCTCCGGATAGTTTGTGGAACAGTTGATGAGAAAGAATCCGACTCGACGAAGGGAGTCCCGGTAAGTCCTGCATCCGCAGCAGGGACCTTGCGAAGGTATAGGATTTTCCATACCAATGCAAGCTGGGAAGTTGATATTTTACGTTTGATTATCTCCTCCAAAAATCCTAAAGTTATCATGGGTCGTTTCGACGTACTCGAGCAGATCAAACAGCTCGACCCCGAACGGGATAACATGAAGATTATGATCTCTCATTCAGTTATGAGTTTTCGTGGGATTCCATCCGTTCGTCAATGATTACGTATGACCGATAAATCTCGTTTCCTCTCGCTGCTTTTCCTCCTTTCCTTCGTGCTTTGCGGGGGTTCTCCTGCAATCTCCGGTATGAAATCCATCCCCCCGAATCACCCGTTCATCCGGTATTCGGGACGCTGGGAATTCAGCGATTCGCTCCACCCCAGGTATTCGTGGCCCGGAGTCAGTATCTCGGCGGCATTCAAAGGGACGAAGATCGGCGTGCGACTCGACGATCACACGAACTACTATAATGTGTACATCGACGGTGTCTCCCGGGGGGTATTCCACCCGGTGAAACAGGGTGAAACGGACTACATCGTTGCCGATTCACTCTCAGACACTTGCCACACTCTCACGCTCAGCAGGCGGAATATCACGTTTGATGAAGTCTACACGTTTTGCGGGCTGATTCTGAATGATGTCGATTCGCTCGTTCCTCTGCCCCCGCTGCCTCAACGGAGGATCGAATTCATCGGAGATTCGTTCACGGCCGCCGAGAGCAACGAAGCGAAGGAACAGGAGCTCCCCTGGGAAGCGAGATTTCCCCTAACGAACATTGACGGGGGGTTTGCGGCCGTCATCGCCCGCCACTTCGGCGCAGAGGCGCACATGACGTGCCGCTCAGGGAGCGGTATGGTTTGCGACTGGCAGGGGAATCCGGAGATGACGATCCCGAAACGGTTTGACCGGACTTTCATGGATGCGGCCCTGCCGAAATGGGACTTTGCCCGCTGGGTCCCCGGGGTGGTTGTCATCTGCCTCGGCTTGAACGATTATTCCGGACTCCGAGACGGTGCCGGCGTCGTTCCGCGAGAGAAGTCCGCCATGTTCAGGGATGGCTACCGGCGGTTCCTCGCGACCCTGCGAGGTGTGTATCCGCACGTGAAGATAGTCGCCGTCGCCTCATTTGCCGAATGGATTCGTCTGAACGTCAGGCAGGTTGTTGACAGCGAGCGATCGGAGGGGAGAGAGGACGTTTTCTATGCTCAATACGATCGCTTTGAAGGCGGGTACGTAGCCAACGGACACCCCACGGTGGCCACGCACCGGAAAATGGCGGGTCAGATCATACACGCCATGGAACCGCTTCATCTTTTTTCCTCGGAAGAGTAACCCGCTCCTTACCCTTCGGGTCTTGTCTTTCTGTCATGTGTTCTCTATTATGCCCCCCTCTATGATCCCTCTCACTCCCCTCGAGATTCTGGTCGACAACGACTGCGGGATCGATCTGCCGCTTCCGGACGATCTGAAGACCCTGTATGGACGTCTGCAATTTCCCCCGTTCGGAGGCCGTCCGCAGGTGATCAGCAACTTCGTGACGACACTTGACGGTGTCGTGTCTCTCGGCGTTGACGGCAAAAGCAACGGCGATGAGATAAGCGGGTCGAACCGGCACGACAGCATGGTCATGGCCCTGCTGCGGGCGGCCGCCGATGCGGTACTTATTGGCGCGGGAACTCTGCGCCAGTCGCCGCACCATGTATGGACTCCGGAATTTGTCTTCCCGTCCCTGGAAGGATCCTACAGGACGCTGAGGGCGCGGATGGGGAAGCAGAAACCGCCGATGTGTGTTGTCGTGAGCGCCGGAGGCACGCTTGACCTGGCGCTGCCGGTCTTTACCGCGGGGAAGGCTCCGGTCGCGATCATCACGACCGCGATAGGCGAAAAAGAAATCAGAAAGGAGAGTGTTCCTCCCGCGGTCCAGGTTATCCCGGCGGGCGACCGTGAGACGCTCACAATCGGTGAGATACTCGACGCGCTTCTGCGCCTTCTCCCCGGCGGGAACATATTCCTCGTGGAAGGTGGACCTCATCTCATCGGCCAGTTCTTTGACCAGGGGGAACTGGATGAGCTGTTTCTGACGCTTTCGCCACGGATCGCGGGCCGGGACAGTCACAGCCAAAGGCTCGGTCTGGTCGCCGGGCGGGTCTTTCTGCCGGAACGCCTGCTCACCGGGAGGTTGAATGGTTTGAGGAAGAGCGAAAGCCATCTTTTCCTCCGGTATGCCTTCAAAGGGGGATAGCGAAGGGGACCTTCTCGATGGCTTTCAAACTGGCTTCGATTGTTGGTCTTGCGATCATGATCGCGGTCTTGATCGCGTTGATTGCGGGTCATTCTCTTCTCGCTGATGATCCGATCCCCATCGGGCTCCAGATTCTGGCTTTTTCTCTGATGATATGGGCCCGGATGACATTTGGTGGAAGGAGTTTCCATGCAGCGGCAAATCCCACGGCCGGCGGGGTAGTGACATCCGGGCCCTATGGATTCGTTCGCCATCCAATCTACGCAGCTGCGCTCTTGTTCACTTGGACCGGTATCCTTTCACATTTTTCGATGATGAACCTGGTTCTGGGCATGTGTGTGGTTACAGGTGTCGGGTTGAGAATAGCCGCTGAAGAGAAACTCCTCGTCGAGCGCTACCCGGAGTATAAGGAATACGCCAAACGAACAAAGAGAATCATTCCTTTTCTCATCTAGTGGCTTGACGTGACAATGGCCGGACCGGATTCGCCGTCGGCAGTCGGGCTATTGTCGCGGCGAACCCGGACCTCTCCACATTACTTCCCTTCAACGAGAAGATGAGTGAGGAACCGAATGCCGTTTACCCATTCGAACAGCCAGACTTCGACCCATTTCAAAGGATTCCAGGCATGGAGATACCACTGTCTCCAGACCCGCTGGACGTATGATCGCGTATACGCAGCGGCGAACGGATTGTGCTTTTTGAACCAGAGTTGCACGACGGAGGGGACCCTCATTTCCGGCATGTCATCGCCGAGCTTCCTGTAGAGCACGACAAGCTCGCGTGCCTTCAGGTCCCGCCAGTCGATGACATCGTTCCTCGTCCTTACAAGCAGGTCGTGGAGCGCCTCCTCCGCGTTGCTCCTGGGACGGCTGCGAAGCCAGACCTCTTCGAGCTGCAAGAAGAGCTTCATGATTCCCCACAGCCGGTCGTTGATTGTCGTGAATCGGTTCCACCAGAAGGGAACAAATCCCTCACGGGGAAAACCGGATCGTCGATCATTCTGATGGCGCACGGTCCAGAAGCCGCAATTCATCGGGTGTAAGCCCTCGATCCTTGATGCGTAGAGATATGCCGCGAAGAAAAAGAGCCGGTTCCAGTATGTCGACCAATCGTGGCGCCATCCCTTGAGGACATCGACCATGTGTTCAATGGTGTAGAACTGATCCCACGCGCTTCGGTAGGCTTCCATCAGCTCGTCCCGCGTCATTCGTTCGGGCGCTACCGCAACGTGGGCTGAATCGTACGTGTTGAAATCCGAATCCATCCACCGCCGCTCATGCCACCATCGTTGGTGATCCTTCGAGCCGGGCAGGGGAGACAGGATATAGAACGAAGCAGAATCGAATCCTATGCGCTGGAGTTCGGCGATGTCCTGTTTGAGCGTCGTCGGTGTATCGAACGGCAGTCCGAGTATGTATCCCGCGTGGCAGGCTATGCCGAGCGAATGAAGATGTGCCGCAAGATCCTTGTACTCCGTGACCTGATTCTGGAATTTCCCCTGGGAGCGGAGGTTGTCCCGGTTCACGCTCTCGATCCCGAAGAAGACCTGATTGCATCCCGCACGCGCCGCTACTTTGAAGAAGTCGCCGGGGGGGATCTTGCGAGCCGCGAGATCGCTTTGCATCATGAAAGTAAACGGAATGTTTTCTTCTTCACGCAATCGGATGAGCCCGGTAAAGAGTTCACGCCAGCGCGGGTTGCGCGCAATATTGTCGTCCGTGAAGAAGCTGTGAACGACTCCCGCCTCATGGTAGTTCCGGCGGACGAATTCGACAACCTGGCCGGGTTCCCGGCAACGCATCGTTCGACCCTGCACATTGATGATGGTGCAGAAGTCGCAGGCGAACACGCACCCGCGGCCCGTATCGATGGTGCTGTAGGGCGACGCAAACCCCCCGAGATCAGCCTTCGTGAGGCGGGGTGTGGGGATGTTAGAAAGATCAGGAGTGGGATTCAGGAAATTGTAGAGCGGCTCCGCCCGTCCTCTGAGCACATCCTCTACAACAGCAGGCAGGCGTTCACCTTCCACCTCGCCGGCAACAAGTACCATTCCCCTGCACATTGCGTCTCTGAGGTCCGATGTCAGCCCCACCATCGCGAGCATGCCGCTGACGTGAAAGCCGCCGATCATGACCGGGATGCCCTGCGGCAAGAACCACGACGCGATGTCCTTCGCCCGGGGAAACTGATTCGATTGAACGCCGACGAGCATGACAATCGTCTTCACGCCGGGCTCTCGTGATCGCCGCGTGATCTCCTTTGCCGGAACCCGCTGAATCGCCTCGTCGATCAAACGGACATTGACCGGCAAACCCGCAAAAAATGGATAGCTCACGAGGTCGCGCGCCAGCGTCCCCATCTGAGTCAGCGTGTTGCTGCGAATCACACCGACGCGCATCTGGATCGGATATCCATCATCCGTGTAGTTTGTCGGACGGATAAGTGTTATATCCAGCTCGCGCACACCACATGTACGTGCAGTGTCACGGCAGACCGTCTCTTCTGCTGCAGGGGCTCGCTGCATCGTTCTTCCTTCCATTGCGTTTTGGAATATACTCTGCATAATGGAGCTTACGAAGCGGCAAAACAAACAGAAATAGCTCTAAAGGTTGAGACGAGAATTTCGATTCCTGCAAACCGCCGGCAGCAAATCTCAACAGTTCCCCACGCGCCCCGAACTCCGTGGAGCACCTTGACTTAACCTCGATTTGTGCTATACTGAACATGAAATGCATCGAATTGCGACCACATTACACGAGAAGACCAGGATTGTCGTCAAAATCGGCACAAACCTGCTGACCGACAAGCTCTCTGGTTTGAATCATGACCGGATCAACTCCCTGGCCCGGGGAGTCTCGCATATTCAGTCGCTCGGCTACCATGTTGCCGTGGTCAGCTCAGGCGCAATAGGGGCGGGGGTGGCAGCGCGTGGGCTCAAAGAGCGTCCGATGACGATGCCGGAGAAACAGGCCACGGCGGCGATCGGTCAGCCTATTCTCATGGAAGCGTATGAAGCCGCATTCCGCACTCAAGCGATCACGGTGGGCCAGATCCTCCTGACGAAGGATGACTTTGTGAACAGGGCGAGGTACCTGAACGCCAGGAACACACTGGCCGTACTCTTTGAGAACAGGGTCGTCCCGATCATAAACGAAAACGACACGGTCGCTGTCGAAGAGATCAAGCTCGGGGATAACGACAATCTCTCCGCAATGGTGGCGAATCTGGTCGAGGCGGATCTCCTCATCATACTGAGTGACATCGACGGGTTCTATTCGGATGATCCCTCCCACAACCGCCACGCGGAGCTCATCCCCATCGTGGAGACGATTACCCCCCGGATTGAGAAACAGGCGAAGAAGAGTGGAGGGGGGCTCGGGACCGGCGGGATGATGACCAAAATCCAGGCGGCGAAACTGTGCACTTCCGCGGGGATCGCGATGATCATTGCCAACGGAAGCAATCCCCGCGTGCTCCAGGAGATCGTTTCAGGCGAATGCAGGGGGACGCTGTTCCTTCCCGCCACACACCGGCTGAATGTAAAGAAGCGATGGATCGGTTTCGTGTCACATCCGAGAGGTTCCGTCAGGATTGATGAGGGGGCGAAGGCGGCCCTGACGAATCACCGGAAGAGCCTTCTCCCTTCCGGCATTCTCGAAGTGACAGGTGTGTTCAACGAAAAGGATACGATTTCGGTGCTGGATGTGACGGGGAACGAGATTGCACGGGGTGTGAGCGGTTACTCGTCGGCGGAACTCGCCATGATCAGGGGGAGAAAAACGGACGACGTTGAAACAATACTCGGTCGCCGGGCGCACGGCGAAGTCATTCACAAGGATAACCTTGTCCTCCTGAGCAAATGAGCCTGAGAGAATGAGAATGACAGAAGAGAGGATTGAATCGCAGGCACGGTCCGTCAAAGCCGCGAGCAGGATTCTGTACGATTGCCCCACGGCGAAAAAGAACCGGCTGCTCCGGGCGGTTATCTCCCGCCTGCGGGGAGGGGCTTCCGCTGTCCTGGCAGCAAACAGAGAGGACGTCGAGAACGCCCGCCGCGGCGGTCTTTCGCCGGTACTTCTGGATCGGCTGACATTGAGCGAACACGGAATCCAGCAGGTCATACGGGGCGTGCGGGACGTTATCGGACTCCCCGATCCCGTCGGACGCATACTGGGGAGAGTGAAACGTCCCAACGGGCTCAGGGTCGAAAAGATGAGCGTTCCGCTCGGGGCCTTGGGGATAATCTACGAGGCCCGCCCGAACGTGACAATCGATGCTTCCGTGCTCTGCTTGAAATCAGGGAACACGGTCCTGCTTCGCGGGGGATCAGAGGCACTGCGCACAAACAGGATCCTCGCGGATCTCGTCAGAAAGGCCCTCGGGGACGTGGATCTTCCACCGGGCAGCGTCGAGTTCATCGATTCCACAGACAGAGAATCGGTGGGAATGATGCTGAAGCAGAGCACATACCTCGATGTGATCATACCGCGTGGGAGCCGGCAGTTGATCGATTATATCCGGGCAAACTCCTCGGTGCCGGTCATCGCTCATGGAGAAGGAAACTGCCATGTCTTTGTCGACAGCTCTGCGGACCTTCGTGAAGCCGAGGAAATCGTCTACAACGCAAAAGTCCAGCGACCTTCCGTGTGCAACGCGGCGGAGAAGCTGCTCGTGCACGAGAAGATCGCCGCGAAGTTTCTCCCCCGGATCGCACAGAGACTGAGAGACGCGGGGGTGGAACTGCGGTGTGATCACGGGGCTCGGGGATTTATCCCCGACGCAGCAAACGCCTCGGAAGCCGACTGGTCTGAGGAATACCTTGATTTGATCATAGCGATCAAGACCGTCAGGAGCCTGCGTGAGGCTATCGATCACATCAACCACTACGGTTCCCACCATTCAGACGCGATCGTGACCGGAAGCAAAGCGAACGGTGAGAGCTTCCTTCGCTCGGTCGATTCGGCCGCCGTCTACGTGAACGCCTCGACGAGATTCACGGACGGCTACGAATTCGGTCTCGGCGCTGAAATCGGCATCAGCACGCAGAAGCTTCATGCTCGCGGCCCCATGGGTCTGGCCGAATTGACATCGAGCAAATTCATCGTGCATGGAACCGGCCAGACAAGGGGCTGACCCCCGGAATCTCCGCCCGGTGCATCCGTCCCGCCCACCATCAATCGTACGTTTATTCCCTCCGCGGTCAACTGAAAAGCTCCAGACGCGGCACATAGACCGGCGCCTGAGAAGGGAGATCCACCAGCTCGGTGAAATCCCGGATTGCACTCTTCAATATGCCCGGTGCAACCCTGCCAACCTCTTTTTACATGCCTCTTTGTAGAATTCTCCTCTGACGACACATTCGCTTATTGCTTTACTGACGTCATTTAGCCAGAATCGGCTTAATGTGTGGCACACATGTTGCTAAAATGTCAGATGTGTAAACCCGCGAAAAAGTGGGATGATGTGTAATCATCGCATTACCCGCAGCGCGACGATCGGCAACTCACTTCCTCAGGAACCAGAAAGGCGCATGATGGACGATACCCTCAAGACACCCGCAGAGCTCCAGGAGGAACTGGCCGAATTGCGTCGGCGCATTGCGGATTTGGAGACAATCGCGGCAGGACACCGGAAAAAAGAAGAGGATTCATGCCAGGCCCAGCGAATGCTCCAGCTGGTCCTGGACTCAATACCTCAGCGCGTCTTTTGGAAAGATGGCAATTTGACCTATCTCGGCTGCAATAGACTGTTTGCTATGGATGCCGGGTTTGACGATCCATGTGCGATCACCGGCAAGCGGGATTCCCAGCTCGGATGTACGAAGGATGAAGCAGAGCTGTATAACGACGACGACAGATTGGTGATCGCAACTGATACCCCCAAGCTCAGCTTTGAAGAACCGGTGAGCAAGCCCGACGGAAGTAGAATCTGGGTGAGGACAAACAAGGTCCCACTGCATGACGGGGAGGGCAAGGTCACAGGGATTCTGGGGACGTACGAAGACATTACCGAGCGTAAGCGAGCGGAGGAAGAGCTCCGGTACGGACACGGACTTCTCCGGACATTGATTGATAGTCTACCCGATGCGATCTATGTAAAGGACAGCGCGTGCCGCAAAACCATTGCGAATCTCGCCGACGTGCGCAATATGGGCCTCCACTCAGAAGCAGAGGTTTTGGGTAAGAACGATTTTGATCTGTTCCCGGCGGATGTGGCGTCTGCTTTTTTCGCTGATGACCGTTCGGTTATCGAAACTGGCTGGCCTGTGCTTAACAGGGAGGAGTATTTTCTCGACGCCAAGGGTGAGAAACATTGGTTGCTCACCTCGAAGCTGCCACTACAGAACGACAAAGGGGAGAATGTCGGGCTCATTGGTATTGGTCGCGACATCACCTTGCGGAAAGAGGCGGAAGCGGCTGTGCGGGAATCTGAAGCCAGGTTCCGTTCTCTGTTCGAAAACGTGAGGGAGGGGGTGTATCAGAGCACGCCCGAAGGGAAGCTCATCACGGTGAATCCTGCGTTCGTCACGATGTTCGGGTATGAGTCTGTGGAAGATATCCTGGGGATCGATATCGGTCCCGCATTGTACGCGAATCCCGACGACAGAGTAACGCTGACGCAAACATTCCGGGATAAGGGTGAGGTACGCGGAGCGGAGGTGCGAATGCGCACGAAGAGCGGAAAAGAGATGGTTGTGCTGGAAAACGCTCGTGCAGCTCGAGGCGACGACGGCTCGATACTCTATTACGAGGGGACGGTTGTCGACATAACCGATAGGAAGCATGCAGAGAACCAGTTGATTCGTCAAGCGCGTGAATTGAAACAGACGAACAAATGCCTTCTCCAATCCACTGCACGAGCTGAAGAGCAGGCCCAACTTCTGAAAGTCCAGGCTGAAGAACTCATCGCCACCCGTGAGTCAGCGCTCGAAGGGTCAAGGCTCAAATCCGAGTTCGTCGCCAATATGAGCCATGAAATTCGCACGCCCATGAACGGCATCATCGGCATGACGAGTCTGTTGCTCGATACAGACCTCTCTGCGGAACAGCGTGAATACGTGGAGATCGTGCGCCGGTCGGGGGACTCGCTCCTCGTCGTCATCAACGACATACTGGATTTCTCGAAGATCGAGGCGGGCAAGTTGTCCATGGAGTCCATCGACTTCGACCTGGTATCGGTTGTGGAAGGGACGATTGAACTCCAGGCGCTTCATGCCCAGGAGAAAGGTCTCGAGCTTGGATGCCTGCTCGACAGCGAAGTGCTGCATGGGTTGCGCGGCGATCCAGGACGCGTGCGGCAGATACTGACCAACCTTGTGGGGAACGCCATCAAGTTCACTGAAAAGGGGGAAATCACTGTCAGCGCGCTGGTGGACGCGGAATCAGAAAAAAGTGTCGTGGTTCGGTTTGCCGTTTCGGATACGGGAATCGGCGTTTCCGAAGATGCGAAGAAACGCCTCTTTCGCTCCTTCTCTCAGGCAGATGGTTCGACGACGCGCACCTATGGCGGCACGGGTCTGGGGCTTGCAATCGCGAAGCAACTGGTGGAGCTGATGGGGGGAACGATCGGCGTTGACAGCGTTCCGGGCAAAGGCAGCACCTTCTGGTGGACAGCGGCATTCGAAAAACAACCGGCGAACACTGTGCATCTCCAGCGACGCACGGGTCTTGCGGGGTTGCGATGTCTGATCGTGGATGATAACAAGACCAACCGGACAATTGTGCATCACTACATCACATCGTGGGGGATGGGGAACGGGTCGGCGGAGAACGGTCCGCGTGCATTGGAGACCCTGCGACAGGCTGTGCGGGAAGGCTCTCCCTATCACGTTGCAATCCTTGATATGCAGATGCCGGGGATGGATGGGCCCGAGCTCGCCAGGACCATTAACTCCGATCCCGATCTTGCAGGAACCCGGCTCATTCTCCTGACATCGATGGGGAACCAGAAGGTCGCGCTCATGGAAGGAGCAGGTTTCAGGGCGGGTCTGGCCAAACCCATCAGGCAGTCACAATTGTTCGATTGCATTGCCGATGTCATGGCCGATACTCTGGCGATCGCCGGAGATGGAGGGAATGAAAAGGCCGGCGCGTCCATCGGGACTATCGCCCTCGGGCCTCCAGCCGGGAATTTTGCCGTGAAGCGGGCAAAACGGTTGCGGATACTGGTTGCAGAGGATAATGTTGTGAATCAGAAAGTGGTTGCGCGGATGTTCGAGAAACTTGGCTACGCGGCCGACATCGTCGGAAATGGAATCGAGGCGGTAAACGCCGTTTCTCACCTCCCGTATGATATCGTGCTCATGGATTGTCAGATGCCGGAAATGGATGGATTTGAAGCGACATGTCAGATCCGCACAATGGAGGGACTGCTCGGACACCCCCACATTGTCGCAATGACGGCGAACGCATTGCAGGGGGATAAGGAGAAATGCCTTGCTGCAGGTATGGACGATTACATTGCAAAGCCGATCAGGCAAGACGAGCTGACCGGCGCAATCGACCGTTGCTTGTCTCGCACGAAGGTCGCGCAGCAGAACTCAGCGAAGGCGACCACAAACGTGCAGCTCGTGGATGACTCCGCTTTGCAGGAACTGCATGCTCTTGTGAGTGAAGATGAACCGGATTTTGTGGAGCAGCTCCTCAGGATATTCATGATTGAGACGCCGGGACGGATTGAGACGATTCGCCGAGCCGCAGGTATGAGCGACTCGCGCGGAGTTCGTGAGACCGCGCATTTGCTCAAAGGCACGTGCAAACAGCTCGGCCTGATCGCGATGGCTGAAATCTGCCAGAAACTCGAAGATCAGGGAGGATCTGACGATATGCAGGGTTGCGTAGAATGGATATCGAACCTTGAGCACATCTTCAGTGAAACAAAGGAACTACTTCGCACGAAATACTCATTACTCGAGGCATGAACCATGAAGATCCTTATTGCTGAAGACGACGCCGTGTCCCGGTTGATCCTGCTTACCAAGCTTAAGAACTTGGGGCACACGGTCATTGCCAGGGAAGATGGTGAATCCGCATGGAATTCATTTCTGGTGGAACGACCCCAGCTCATCATCACGGACTGGATGATGCCCAAGCTTGACGGCCTGGACCTTTGTCGGATGATCCGGTCACACGTTCGGGAGAAGTATGCGTACATCATGTTTCTCACCGCCCTGACAGGGAAGAAGAACTACCACGAAGGCATGGAAGCCGGTGCGGACGACTTCCTGAACAAACCGGTGGATATGGATGAACTGACAGCACGCCTCCGCGTTGCCGAACGTATTCTCGCCATGCATACCGAAATGAAACAACTTGAAGGTCTCCTTCCCATATGTTCGTATTGCAAGCAGATTCGCGATGAGAAGAACACGTGGCAACCAATTGAAGGCTACCTCAGCAACCGGACCGAAGCGACGTTCTCCCACGGATGCTGCCCCAGCTGCCTTGAGAAGTACGTGAAACCCGAACTGGAGGCGCACAGAATCAAGAAACTATCGAAAGCCTAGAGTACTCTTCGCGCACGATGGCTTCGCGCTCCTGCTTGAATGAATGAGCACCTTGGCTACGATGGGGACAACTCGTTCATTCTGAAGAGCCTTCTCCCGCATGTCATCCGGACTCTCCGGCTTCCCGCTCAACTCTCCGCGACCAATCTGAGGATAAAGCTTCCAGTCTTTCCCCGGCGTAAAGAGACCGAGTGGCCTTGCCTCGAGCCCGCCAGGATTCACAACAATGGCATACGGGCCGACCGCATCTTCGAGCCAGGGAGAAGCCTTCCAATTGCATGCCCGAGGTACATCGATGGGCTCTGAAGCGGTTGTCACGTATCCGACTTGCGGTGGCCGAAACCGAGGAGTTTTCTGACTTTGTCCCGTTGCTGCATGACGGCAGCAATCGCTTTCGCAATTTCTTCCGAGTGAGAATTGAGTAACCCCTTGCATTTAGGACAAGGAAATGTAGCGTGTTCCTTGAGGTAACTCATCTGTTTTTCCAGCCGGAAGCCGCAGTAGGGGCACCTTACCGGTATCGATTCATTCGGGGGGGTATCGCTCATCGTGTGCCTTCGACTATAGTGCTGAAAGAGTAAACGAACATTGCACGTCAGAGTCAACTCCGGACCTTTCCCGGGGGGGGGGACTGTCCTGGCGGCTGAAAGTACGAGAAGGCGACCTTCAATCTTCCCGGGGAACCGAATAACCTGATAGGAGTCGCCGACCTTTGGCAACGGACGGGATACCCCGCGTTTTGACGGATAAACTCGAGATTCGGGGCAGATGGTGAGCTGTGCCGGTGCCTTTTGAATGCATCTTTAATCGACAGCTGAAGTATCCCCCGAAGAAGGGATTAACTCCTTTTTCATCCTTTCAGACGATTTATCCTGACGTTCAGTCCGGTACACTTCGTCATAATGGATATATGAACTTTCGCACCGAGGGGGTCGTTATTCACTGCATCCTGGGTGCCCCCATCCAGCCGATGAAAGCCCGTACAGCGTTCAGGAGGTTGTCAACAGCGAAATCAGCGGGTTCGCCGCGCAATTCTGTCGTCAGACGCCGCGCAACATCGAACGGCACGATGCATAGCCGAAGGAGGGTTTTATGGGCAAGTCGAGCATCGTTTATGTCATAGGATTGACGATGATAACCGGGCTGATACTCAATAATGTCGCCCACACCAGCGCCAGTTCCATGGACGTGTACATGGAATACTACGGATCGACGCAGGTGCACAACATCGCGGTATCCACCGCGAACGTCGGAACAAGCTACCTTCTCAATTACAGCGCGTTTCCGGCAAATTTCGGTCTCGACTTCTTTGGCGGTCACGACTCGATCATTTTTCTCGCAAATACTCCCCAGCCTCTCTGGGTGACGCTCAAGAGCATTGCGTGGACGAACATGATCGACAAGAACGGCCTCATATTCCGCGACACTGTAGAAGGAGTCTTCAGGCACGTCCAGTTTGCGAAGTACAGTTGGTTCACCGAGAGTGAAACGAACGGGTATAAGGCTCCTGACGGGAGTCAGGGGCCGTTCTATGGTTCGAACGACTGGAAAATCACTGGTGATTCAGTCTACGGCTCGGCACACACCAACGGCAGGTTCAATCTGGACGGCACACCGTACTTTGACCAGAAAGTGACCTCGGGACTTGCTCCCAATCTCGGACCCTCGGCCAACCCGTTCTTCAATGGGGGAATTGAGTATCCGGTCCTGCAGAAGCGACCCAATACAGCGACACTCCAGGCCAACCTTACCGCGGCTGCAACACTGGGAGGCGGCCTCTTTGATGAAAGCTCGACCTCAAATGACGTCGAGCTGACATTTATGAACGACCAGGTTCATGTCCAGATTCCCCCCGGTGGGAGTTTGAGGGATACGACGCTGGCTATCAGCGCGCTCGCCCCGAACGGGGTAATCGTCGTGAAGAGCGCGGACCTGCACATAAAGGGAACCTATAACGGTGACATGACCGTGGCCGCTTTCGGCGGAACGGGCGCTGCGACAAACAAGGGGAATGTCTGGATCGATGGCGATGTAATTGCAAAGACGAGTCCCGTTGGAAATCCCGCCTCCTCGGATATGCTCGGTATCGTCGCGGAACGCATGGCGTACATCACCGAGGACCTCACGCGCAGCCCATCGACGGAGGTCAATATACATGCAGTCGTCTATTGCCAGAACGGGGAACTGACAGCGGAAAATTTCTGGAATATCCCCGTGAGCGGAAGGGTCAATTTGTTCGGTGGGGTGACGCAGATAACCGCAGGAAGCCTGGGATTGTCCAAAGCCGGTCCTCCTGTTACAATGCTGAATGGATTCTTGTACAGTATCAGAAATGACCCGCGCTTTGATACGAAGCAACCACCGTATTTTCCGTATTCGGACAGTTATGAGCTCCTTTCCTGGTGGGAAAACTGAGCGGAATCAGCTTTTCGCAGGGATTCGGGATTCATCTCGTCAAGAAGATTCGGCTCCGCTCCCTTCAGATTAGGATTAACTCCTTTATCATCCTTCGGGGGCATGTAATTCACCCGCACTAAGCGGTATCCTGTGGCGGTGAGATGGGTTCTTTCCGCCCCCACGAGTGGGTTTAGGCTTCAACGAGCCAAAGGAGGCCGACGTGTTCAAGAACAACAGGTCGCTAGGCGGCACGATTACATCGCACTCGCCACCCCCTCCCCCGGACTATTTCCGGGCGCGAGTTGTTCAAGAGCAGGAAGTCGTATTCCTCGGATGGCAGAAAACAACCTCGGGAGATATTTATCCGCTCTACAATATCCTTAAAATAGGACATCCATTATATCTCTCTACTGTAACCGAAAAGACCCTCCAGGCACAGCACTTACGAATCCCTCGGACCCCGTCTCCTTATCAGGGTGTGGCACCATCTCCTTGGCACACGCTGGGTAATGAACTGGTCAATCCGGCAACTGCAAGAGAAGCAATCGAATCTGCGGGATTAGACTACACGGTCGCCAAGAAGCCAATGAAGGAGTTCGTGGAGCCGAACGATGCCGCCGACGTATCTGATCGCTGGGTAACTGTGCGAACGGATACCGGAGATGTTCTGGGCATTGTTGAAGACAGCTATGAACCGGTACAGAATAGAGATGCCTTCACATTCTTCGACAACCTGGTCGGTGCCGACGAAGCGATATATGAAACAGCCGGCACACTTGGAAAAGGCGAACGGATTTGGATCCTGGCGAAACTTCCCGGCTTCATCAAAGTTCACGGAAAAGACATTGTCAGCAAATACCTTCTGCTCTCAAACAGTCACGACGGCAGCTCGCTTGTTCGAGTAAAGCTCACGCCTATCCGCGTGGTATGCAACAATACACTCACTGCTGCATTAAAAGGTGCGGGGGAAATCAATATCCGGCATACAGCAGATGCAGCTGAGGATATGAAACAGGCTCTTTCATTGCTCGAATTGACAAATTCCCTCTATGAGCAACTCGACGCTGTTTTCAACCGCATGGCGCTCACGAAGATCAGCGAGAAGCAACTGCTGGACTATGTGAATGCGCTTGTCCCGGACAATGACGAGGACAACGAGAAGAACCAGGGAATCCGAAAATCATGTCTTGAGTTGCATGAGTCCGGACAGGGTGCCGATCTCTCGCGCGGGACATTGTGGGGAGCCTTCAACAGCGTAACCGAATACACGGACCATGGGATGGAGGGTGATCCAGCCACCCGGTTAGAATCAATCTGGTTTGGCCGCGGAGAGCAACTGAAGCTGAAGGCATTTCAATTAGCGGAACGCATGATGTGATCCGCAGTTCACGATCTGTCCATCGGTCTGCTCAGCCGGTGTCCGATTTGGGTGCCGGCTTCGCTTTTTACATGAGGTGGTACGATTCACAACGTTCTCGTCATTGCGCAAAGGCAGGCTTTGGGAGCCTGTCTTGAGGGGGTACTTCAGGGACACGGCTACCATACAACAATCTCGGAGTCCTACGGCAGATTCTCCAATGTCCTTCAGTTCATAGTGCGCAGGAGGTTTGACCTGGTGATCCTAACGAACACCAGTATTCCGCCTGTCCACATTCCCAGTATCGTTCCTGAAATCAAAGCACGGCATCCGCAGGGTCGCATCATTGTGCTCTCCGGTTACTTTTCTGAGAGCTATGCGGAGGACCTCAAGCAGAAAGGGATAGATGAATTCTTCCCGCTTCCTTTTGAAGAGGATGCATTGCTGGGAGAAGTAGCCAGGCTGTTGTCCAACCCGGCAAACTGATCAGGAGAGAAGGATCTTAGCAGGAGGAACCCTGTCGCGGGGACCCGCTGAATCGTCGACAGAAGGATAGTCTTCTCCAATGCAACTATTCTTCCTTTGTCAGGTCGAACCCTCCCTGGAACTGTTCGACGTGTGCGCCGGTGACCGCGCCCGCATCATTCCTGTGGAACTTGATAAAGAGGAACATCCCCCTTACAAAGAAATCGTTGTCGGACTCAACCAGCAGTTCGATTTTGGTGCTGTCGGGGGCGAGCAGCGCGAGGTGGTCATTCTCCACCAGTATTCTCACCGTGACCTGCGGGTTGAGCCGGTATTTTCCGACGAAAGCATTGAGCTTCGATGGATTGATATTCTTCGAAAGCCGTGCAAATACCGACTGCAAGCCACGTGTATACCCCTCAGGTTTGCTCCCTGCGTGTCCCATCCCTTCGAGGACCCTTGTTTCAATCTGTAAGTCCTGGTACTTCCGCGACTTCAGCCGGTCCACAAACTTCCCGAATGTTGCTTCACTTCCCTCAAGAGCAGATACGGCCATGAAAAGCCTGGCCGGGAGTCGGGTGTGCTGCGTGTGGTAGGATTCCTCGTATGAGGACAGAACGTTGTTGTCCCACGTGATCGCAGGGCTCGTCAGGACGTATCGGGTAAAAAGGTCAGTCTCGTGAAACATGGTGTACAGTGTGAAGAGCCCTCCGAGCGAACTCCCCATGAGTGTCCGGTCCTTTTTGTCAGTCCGGTACTGTGAATCGATGTACGGGATCAATTCTCCCTTGATGGATGCAAGAAATTTCGGCCCGTTTCCCGTGGATGGGACCTCTTTGATCGACGTCGGTGTGAGGTCCTGTGTCCTGAGGCTGTCGTAGTTCGGATGTTCCCCTCCCCAGGTGATTCCCACCGTGATCAGTTCCGGCAGGAACCCGTCGTAATACAGGTCACCGTAGATCCCGTTGACAAGGGGAAAATCGTACTGGCCGTCGAGAAGGTAGACCACGGGAAACCTCCTCGTCGTATCATTGTAGCTCCTCGGGAAGCTGATGTACAGGTCGTAGTCCCGTCCGACGATCGAAGAACGGATCGTGAGGAGCTTCGTCCCAGGAAGTTCCACCTGCCTTGGGGAATTCTTCTCGCCATCGCGCCCGGCGTCTTCAGTCACGGAACCGCTCAGTGAAGGCACCGCCAAGAACAATGTCGCTCCGGCAACAATGAGTAGTCTGCGCAATGTGGTCATGGGTGCCTCGGGAAAGAGAGGGAAATCAGGGGAGTGTCTGTTGTGATATACGACGATGCATAATAGAAGTTTCATCTCGTCTCCCCCTAAAACGCAAGAGGAGGGAGCCCGGCCCCCTCCTCTTCACATCGTCAACTTTCATTGCATTGGTGTGCCAGTGGGATGGAAACGTTGCTCCGGCGGGAATGGGCTACGCGATCACCCCGCTCCGAATGGCGAAGGAAACGGTCGTCCCCTGGCTTCTGTCTGCGTGAGGTCAGGGGAAGAAGATGGCGAATCCGACGTCGACATTTAGGATGTTGTCTCCGTCGCGGGCGCCGCTGTACCCGCTCGGGTTACGGGTGTTCATCAGGTACTCAAGCCCCACGTGGAGGTTTGCATTGCTGACGACCTGGATCTTCGCTACAGCGCGGCCGCCGACGCTCAGGCCACTGGAGGTGATCCCGCTGTTGGTCGTTGTAGAGCCGTAACCGATCAGGAACGCAACGGCCGGGGTCACGTTGCTGTTCCGGATGCTAAAATTCCAGGCCGGAGACAGAAGGAACGTGTAATCGCTCGATGTGTTCCCCCTGAACGTCGTACTGTTCAGCCGCAGGTTCAAGCCCACCTCCAATTGGTCCATGAAGAAGTAACCCACAAACGGGGTCAGCGCGAACGTTGTAGCCGCATCTCCGGTCGTGCCGGCGGTGACGTGCGTATTGCTGGTAAAATTCAGCATCCCGCCAAGCTCAACCTGCCCCTTGTTTGCGAACTTCTCGGACGAGAGCCCGGAAGCGGGCACTACCAGGGACGTCACCAGCAAGAGGGCAACCATAACGGCCAAGGGATTCTTCATTGTTTCCTCCAGAACGTGAGTGGATGTGTGTTGGTGCGGCTTCGAGCAATCGGCATCAGGGGACCTGATGTGACTCCCCCCGGATTGTTACTGCCATCAACTTCCTTCTCTCCGGGCCCTAGTCCAGGTGGGAGTCAAAACGACCGATTATACGCAGGAGGTAGGATAAAGTCAAGAAAAATCTGATAATTAAGCCAGGTACCTGACAGGCGTTTGTTCAGGACGGGGAGGATTGCCGAATTGTTCGAGCATCGTCTATGACATTGAGGACAAGAACAAAGAACCCGACACTCTCGCGTCGGGCCCTTGTGTATCACTCAGCCGCTATGATCAGGAACAGTCCGGCTTGATATTTTTAGTCAGACGGTATGTTTAAAAAGCATCAGGTGATACTATTTGAGCAGAACGAGTTTTTTCATCTCCACAATCGTTCCCGCCTCCAGCCTGTAAAAATACACGCCGCTCGCGAGTCGCGAACCATCAAATTGAACGGTGTAGGTGCCCGCCGGCTTGTTTTCGTTCACCAGCGTGGCCGCTTCCTGCCCCAGCACGTTGAAGACAGTGAGCTTCACGTTCGCAGCAGTGGGCAGTGCATATTGAATGGTCGTGCTCGGATTGAAGGGGTTCGGGTAGTTCTGATCCAGCGCGTAGGCGGTGACGAGCGGATCAGGTGCATTCGCCAAGAGAGTAGTAGAGACTGTCTGCGAATAATGGATGGAACTGTTCCGATCCACCTCCTTGATTCTGTATATCCAGGTGCCCGGAGTCACATTCGAGTCGGTGACCGCATAGTGCCGTTTCGAAAGACTGGTTCCCCCCGCATTGACGGAATCTATCGTTTGCCACATTTGGCCTTTCCTTTGAACATAGAACCGGTAAGTATTGATTTCTGAAAGAGTCTCCCATTCCACCTGCACCCGGTTCCCAAGATTTCCCGTTACAGATGGTGGCCCCGCCCAGGTCGCCGCCAGAGAGGTACTTTCATAGGCAATTGCCGCGTCGTAGATTTGCTGGACAAAGAGTGGGTCGATCACCGCAACGGCCGCATTGCTCGGATGATCGCCTCCCGGTCCTTCGTCGAACGACCCGTATATCGGGTCACAATAACCGTCGACCGAACTGGCAAGTATGTGAAACCAATCCAGCACATAAACGTTGGCGGGAAAAGGACCAAAGCTGTCATTCCCCGTTGCAAGCGTGTTCTTGCACCATGTGGCAAAGAGATTCGACTGCTGATCCCGGTATGTTCCCTGCACATCTGTCGCCGCAGGATAGTTCGTTGTGATGATAAAAAAATTCTGGGGACGATCACGCATATGGCCGATAATCCGCCGCCATCTAGCTTGACATACACCAAGAGACTCGGGGGCAGTCATATACTGTGTGGCGGGATATCCGGTCTTGACGATCACGACCGGATAGGTGTCCATCAGGGCATAGAATGTGGAACTCCAGGCATGTGTTCCCGCGAAAACTGCATCCCAGCCATACCAGAGATTAGGATCGGGTTCCAGGTCGAATTCGGTCATGCTCACTGCGTTTGACCCGCTGTAGCTATGGGATGTATTATAGCTTGCGATTTCCTTTGGAATGGTTGTCGGAGGTGTAAGATATGACACACGAAGCCGATCCCAAAAACACGTTCCAACGGAACGATGCGGGAACATGGCATTTCGATACTGTTGTCCTGCCGCCAGACCGGATGCCTCAGTCAGCAGCAAAACCAGGAGAATAGCCTTGAGGGGATTCAGAAAGCAAAACCAGAGTGATGTGCTTTTGCGGTGAGTGCCGGGCTTGCCGGCCGCCGGGAAAGGCATGTGAAAGGACATGGTGGATTTTCCCTCCAACGATAAGACCCTGAAAAGAACGGCAATCGACTGTCCCAAGACGCAATTATCAGTATTCAAAATAAGGCATTCGAATCTGCGGAAGTGTGCGCTGTGTCATGGAACTGGACTGCTCCCCGACATTGGTCCCCTTCTGAACATGGGAGACCACCCTTTCAGTCCTCGGGGATCGGCGTTAGCACCAGATAATCCGGGAGAATCCTGTGGGAATCCTGTGAAGGTGGGGATCTCTGAGAGGATATCATGATAGATTGCAAAACCCCTACCGGCAGTGCCGATAGGGGTTGTTACAGGAGGAGACTGTGGCGGGCCCCTGACATGGTTCAGTCAGGATTCCTTGTGACTTGGGGATAACCCCCTGTTACTTCTTGACCCCGGTCTCCTGAGTTGCCCAGACCCGCCAGCGGCGTCTGTGCGTGGTTATTTTTATATGTATTATGCGTAAAGGACGGTTCTTCCGAAAGGAAATTGCAGGTTATGAAAAACGTTCGTTTTCTGGGCATTGTACTTCTACTGTCGTTGCCAGCGTTGGCCTCTGCACAACAGCGGTGGCAATCCTGTTTGCCACCGGACATCAAAGCAACCGATGTTGTCTCCGCTGCGCTTGCTGTGTCCTCCAATGGAAGTGGCACGGTCAAAACGACGACAGTCAGGCAAAAACTCAATCAGTTGCGGGCGCATTGCCGTCACGGGAAGCTCGTCGACTCACGGGGCAAAGAGATTCACTTCTATCACCTGACGGGATGTTGGGGAAATCCACCGGCAGACTATCTGAAGATTATGCAACGCCAGGAGGATGAACTCAAGGAGCTCAAGAAGAGATACACGGTGATCGAAATGACGTGTAACTCATCAGGAATTCCACCCCCCTGACCACCGGGAATCCATCGAGGAAATTCTCTTCCAGTATCCTGCCCGCATCCCCGCTCGGAGAGAAGGTGCTCTGGATCGAGGTGAAGGAAAAGGGAGACCACAAAACAACGATCGCGATGACGGAACCCATTGCGCGGCTGCTCCTTGAGTCCGATGAGACAATGGAGGGGACTTCTTCCGTTCCTTGCGAAGGAAGGCGGAGCAATCTACATCAACACTGAGAAGGAGGAGACCGAAGTGTGGCTGTACGTTGAATGAGATTTCCGGGAGCCCATTGCGAATCACCCCCAGGCGAGGCGAGCAGGCTTACACACGGAGGAACCACTTTTTCCTCCACATTACCACGCCGACCGCGAACATGGCCGCGACAAACGCGATAGCATAGGCCAGCGATGCGTTTGCTGGCCCGAAGAACGGTGCAAAAAGCAATGAATACACCTTCGCGTGGAGCGAGACAGGCCCGCCTCCCGCCATACCGGTGGTGATAACCTCCAGCAGGGTCGCCAGGAGCTCCGAGAGGACGTAGAGGGTGATTGCATTCATCCCGAAGATCGTGAGCGGCGTGGTCCAACCTGCACGGCCTTTGACGTCGATGATCCAGTAGAATGCGGCAAAACAGATGAGCGCCCAGCCTCCCATGAGCAGAGCATAAGAGGACGTCCACATGTTTTTGTTTATGGGGAGCCAGACATCCGCCACGATTCCGGCAAGTACCATCGCGAACCCTGCGACAAACATCGGTGAGGGTTTTTCTACCCGGGGACGATCGGATCGCAGGAAGCATCCGGTGAGGACGCCGAAAAGCGTTGTGGCAAGGGCGGGGAGGGTGCTCACGATCCCTTCAGGATCGAATCCTTCGGCCGGCGCATAGATCCATGTGTGCCCTTTCAGGAGGTTCGAATCCACAAACCAGCAGAGGCTCCCCACGGGATTGAGCACTCCGGGGCCATACCCGGGAACCGGCACAAGCATCACCATCGCCCAGTAGACTCCCAGGAGACCGACGCACATCCCGACAAGCGTGCGCACTCGTACGGTAAGGAAAAGAGCCGACGCCAGGACATAACAGATGGCGATCCGCTGCAACACGCCGGGAATGCGCAGCGTCGCCAGCGAGAAGGGGGCGCCTGCGCCAAACGGAAAACCGTTTACCACGATCCCCAGTGCAAAAATGATGAGCGCCCTGCGCAGGATATGGACCGTCAATATGCCCGGCCTCGCACCGGACTCTCGCCTCCTTGCGAAGGAGAAGGTCAGGGCCACACCCATGATCCAGAGGAAGAACGGAAAGATCATATCCGTGAACGTCCATCCGTTCCAGGCCGAGTGCTTGAGCTGGCTGTAGCTTTCGGACCACGATCCGGGATTGTTGACCAGGATCATCCCTGCGATTGTTGCGCCACGGAACGCATCGAGAGAAACAAGACGACTCTGTCGGGGAATTTCAGTCACCGGTTTATCTCCGGATATGATCGTCGATCGCGGCCGCCCAAATCGTTCGGGCCCCTGCTCTTCCTCCTTGCAGCGGGGGCAGGGTAGACGTTGGCCTGCGCACGGGAGTCGTTGCCGCAGACCCGTTGGGCATCTCAGGAATTTCGCTTCGTCGAGGTGCGAATCACCTTATCGATCAGCGCGAGTATGTCTTCGATCGGTGCGGGCTTCCGCAAGAAGTAATCGTTCGGAGATTCCGCCGCCAGGCCCCGCAGGTGCTCGTTGTCGTGCCCGGAAATGAAAATGAACGGTACGTCCCTGGCGTCCGTGTATGCCCGGACGAAACTATGGAACCGGACACCGTCCAGCGTCGGCATGAATACATCGGAAATTATCAGGTCCATCTTCTCACCCTCCAGGGCTTCCCGGGCCTGTTTTCCGTCCTGCGCGGTGACGACATCATATCCCTTCTCGCGCAGAACCCCCTCCATCATGTCCAGGAAGCCCTCATCGTCGTCGACAAGTAGAATTCTCATCGCACACCCCAATAGACTCACATATCAGTCTTCAGATAGAACGGAAGTCTCTTCTTGAGTTTCTCTCTGTGTGCCTTGTACCGCTGGTCTTCTTGTTTGCAGCGGGGGCATCGGTATGAACCGGCCTGTCCCCGGAAGTCGTTGTTGCATATCCGGCAGACGGCCCGGATTGTCTTCTTCGTCATTTGCCTCTTTCCTTCACGCATTGGTGGATTCTAATCCTTTCCGGCATTAACTGCAAA
>PMJR01000068.1 GCA_003158475.1 Ignavibacteriota bacterium
CGCGGCTCGGTGCTGCAGTCAGATTCATGCTCGACAATCCCCCTGCCCCGCCCCCCTCTCCCGATCAGGAGCCGCCCCCCACCCAGGAGTCACTTCCGCCGGATTCCGGTTCAATCCCCGAAGGAGAGGACATATTCAGACGCACCGTGGAGAGCACGAGTGACCTGATCGCTGTCCTCGACCTCGAAGGGAGGCGCATCTACAACAACCCGGCGTACTCGGATCTCCTCGATGAGCCCGACACACTGGAAGGGACGAGCTCATTCGTGGACATACATCCGGACGACCGGGAAGAGGTAAGGACGGTGTTTCGTGAAACCGTGGCCACAGGGATCGGACAACGCCTGGAATACAGGCTGGTTGACCGGAACGGCACCATCCGGTACATCGAATCGCAGGGGAGCGTCATCAGGGATGCAGACGGTAATCCGGACAGAATCGTCATCATATCGCGCGACATAAGCGACCGGAGGATGTCCGGCGAGTTCATGCGTCAGGTACAGGAGGAGATCGCACGCAACCGCGGAGAAGAATTCTTCCCCGGCCTCGTCCGTGCGCTGGCCGAGGGCCTGGGGGTGAAGTATGCCCTGGTGTCGGAATGCACCGACAGGAGACGCGAACGTGTGAAGGCCCTCGCCTACTGGGCGTCGGGGGGACCGGCTCCCGTGTTCGAATACGACGTCGCGAATACCGCATGCGAAAGGGTGATCAGGGAAGCGAAGACGATTTATTTCGCCACGGACGTCCAGAAGCTCTTCCCGGACGAACCGGCGCTCGCGGCGATGGACGCGTGCTCGTATATGGGGACTCCCCTTATCGACGCGGGGGGGGGAGTGATAGGCCACCTTTTCATCATTCACGACAGTCCCCTCCCGAATCCAGACGTCGCGAGGTCGGTCCTTGCCGTCACGGCGGCCCGCGCGGCGTCGGAGCTCGAGCACCGGCTCGCGCTCCGTGTCATTGCTGAGAGCGAAGCGCATTTCCATGCGCTTCTCGAGGAAATGACCGCCGGCGTCATCGTGACCGACCTGGAGGATGTCATCACGTTTGTGAACCGCACGATGTCGGAGATGAGCGGCTATGCCGATGGAGAAATGCTCGGCAGACTCGCATCGACGCTCCTGATACCAGAGGGAGACCGGCGTCTCCTCTACGAGCGGAACGAGCGCCGCCGGCAGGGATTGACCGAACGCTATGACGCCCCGCTGAAGCGAAAAGACGGGATCCTGTTCGACGCGCAGATAAGTGCGGTGCCCCACAGAAACGTCCGGGGTGAGGTCGTCGGCACACTTGCACTCGTTACCCCGGGGGAACCGGGCCCCCGGCAGGTTGTGTCCCTGACCGACGATGCGGGACTCCTCGAGCAGGTTCAGGATGCCGTCATCGTCTGCGACCCCGGGGATCGCATACTCTTCTGGAACAATGCTGCCACCTCCCTGTATGGATGGACCGCCGAAGAAGCACGGGGGAAGCTCTCGGCGGAGCTTCTCCACACGGAGCAGATACACGGGCTGGGGGGGGCCGCCCACACGACGCTGGTTGAGGGATACTGGGCGGGAGAGCTGCGGCAGCAGCGAAAAGACGGAGTCAAGGTCCTTGTGGACAGCAGATGGACGCTGATCCGTGACGCGGGAGGACATGCCAAGTCGGTCCTCGTGATATGCACCGACATCACGGGGAAAAGAGAGCTGGAAGTGTATGAACTCCGTGCGCGCCACATGGAGGGGATCGCGAGCCTTGCCTCAGCCCTTGCGGCGGACCTCGACGCGATGCTGACACCCGTCATGCTTGCAGTTCCCGCCATTGCCGCGAAGGCCGATGACGAGCCCTCCCGCCAGGCCGTGGCGATCCTGGCGACGAATGCCCACCGCGGCATGGAGACGGCGAACCAGGTCCTCGCCCTTGCCGAGAACGCAGGGAGCGGGAAAGGGCTTCTCGATCCCGCGGAGATACTCGCAGAGATCGCCAGGATCCTCAAGGCCGGGCTCCCTGAATCGATTCACCTCGAGACAGAATTTGAAAAGGGGCTCTGGGCCATTCCCGGGACTGCAACCCAGATCCAACAGATTCTGCAGAACATCTGTGCGAACGGCCGGGAAGCGATGCCTGATGGCGGGGTTCTCCGGCTTGCCGCGGAAAATCTCCTGGTCGAGGCCCGGTCGGTTGCCACGATCCCCCACGCCCTTCCGGGAAAGTACGTGGTCATCACAATCAGTGACACCGGGCGAGGGATCCCCGCTGCAATCGTCGGAAAGGTCTTCGAGCCGTTTTTCACGACGAAGCCCTCCGGACGGACCACGGGCCTCGGGCTCTCGACTGCCGCTGCGATAGCGCGGAATCATCGCGGGTTCATCAACATATTCAGCGTGCCGGATCAGGGAACGAATGTCAAGGTCTTTCTTCCGGCCGGGGAGAGTTCGGGGGAGGGAACGGATCCGGATCTTTATCTTGGGGGGGGGCAGCGGATTATTGTCGCCCACCCGCAGGCGTCCCTGAGGGACATAATGAGAAAAATCCTCGTCGCTCACGGATACGATGCCGTGACAGTGAAAGACGGTGCTGAGGCGATTGCGCTTTGCCGCAGACCAGATGCCGGAATTGTTGCGGCGGTAGTCGACATGGACATCCCCTTTATGGACGGGCCGGCAATACCGCTGATCCTTCAGAGCACAAATCCTTCCCTCAAAATAATCGTTACGGGAGGAAAACAGGGGGAAACCGTCGAAGGTGCGTCGGTCGTCCTCCCAAGCCGGTTCTCGACTCAGAATCTCCTTTCCGCGCTCCATGACGTGATGAATGTCAGGACAAAGGAATGAGCGCAAAGTGGATATTCGCAAAAATTCATTCATTGAGTTGACATTTTTATCATTAAAGCGTATTTTCTCGTCAGACGAGCCCTGATAAGCGTCGGGTCATCGTTCATGAAATTCTTTTGCCTGCCGGAGGGGGAACGATGGCCAAGGATGTACACAAGGTCTATGTGTTTTTCCTCATCGCGGCGGGTCTCCTCAGTACGCTCGTTATCGGCATACACGGAGCCGGGTATTACACCACTCCTCTCGAAGACCGTCCCTTCCACCCCCAGTACATCTCTCTAAAACCCACCGGGCTTCTCGGACAGGGATACGGGATCATCGGTTCGCTGATGATCACCGTCGGCGTGATACTCTATTCCTCACGCAAGCGATGGCGTGCCCTGGCAAATCTCGGCCGGATCAAGAACTGGCTTGAGTTTCATATCTTCCTTTGCCTGCTCGGTCCGATACTTGTCGTGTACCACACCACGTTCAAGATCGGCGGATTGGTAGCCGTGAGTTTCTGGAGCATGGCTGCAGTTGTCCTGAGCGGCGTGATCGGCAGATATTTCTACGTCCAGATCCCCAAGGGTATTCACGGGAACGAGCTCTCTTCACAGGATCTCGTAACCGAAAACGAGAGGATCGCGGAGACCCTCCGGAAGCAATTCGGATTCGATGCCGACCTGCTCAAGCTCATCGACAGTGCGGCCCTCCCCTCCAAACCTGTCGCGGACATGGGGCTCATGGAGGTCATCACCTTCTTCGTCATCAATGATCTCACGCGTCGCTCGCGCCTTCACACTCTCTTCGAGACGCTCGAGCGGCGCGGGCTGCAGGCCCAGATGCTCTCGCGCATCCGGGTGATGGCGTCGCGGCGCATCATGCTGACGCGGCGCATCGCGTTCCTCCAGCAGTTCAAGAAGATATTTCATTACTGGCACGTGGTGCATCTGCCGTTCTCCATCGTCATGTTCGTCATCCTGAGCATTCACGTGGGCGTGGCGATTGCATTCGGCTACACGTGGATATTCTGAGGCATGCCCCATCGCCTGCCGGCGTGCTTGTCGCTCTCTTCCTGACCTTCAGGGGGGCGTCACCTGCGCAGATCTCCCCCGGTGATCTGTCCGCCCCCCACGCTTCCCTGGAAGGGATGGGGAATTGTACGAAGTGCCACGCCCTCGGGAAGGAAGTTTCGAATGACAAATGCCTTGAATGTCATACGGAGCTCCATGCGCGCGTGACGGCGGGGAGGGGGTTCCACGCGAAGCTGACAGGCAGGCAATGTGTGGAATGCCACAACGAGCATCACGGCCGGGGGTTCACACTTGTCCGTTTCGACCAGAAGAAATTCAACCATGACGAGACCGGGTATGTGCTCACGGGGAAGCACAGGCCCCTCGAGTGCGACCGGTGCCACACGCAGAATCGCATCACGGCGAAAGATGTGCGGGCGAACAAGGGTCTCCTCGATGCGCATACATACATGGGGCTCCCGACGGATTGCAAAGGCTGCCATGGCGACCAGCACCGGGGTCAGCTCTCGCAGCAATGCGAGACCTGCCACACTGCGGAAGGATGGAAGCCCGCGTCGAGGTTCGTCCACGACAAGGCAAAATACCGGCTGACGGGAAAACACGTGCAGGTGGAGTGCGGCAGGTGTCACAGGCCGATGCCGAACGACGTCAAGACAGTGAAGTATGCCGGGATCGAGTTCGACCGATGCTCCGCGTGTCACACGGACCCGCACAGGGGGAGGTTCCAGAAAGCGTGCGAGAGCTGCCATGCAACGAGCGGATGGGAGATCGGGGTGACGAAGAACTTCGATCACGCATCGACAAAGTTTCCCCTGAGGGGGCGCCATGCCGGCATGCGGTGCGAGCAGTGCCACCTGCCGGTCCGTGCGGCCGACGGGAGGTTGCGGCAGAATTTCGGAGTAATGAACTTTCAGAAATGCTCGGACTGTCATGCTGACGCGCACCGGGGTGAGTTCGCGCAGATGAAGGAGAAGAGCTCGTGCGAATCGTGCCACAGCGAGGATGGGTGGACGCAGAACAGGTTCGTACACGCTGCGGCGCGCTACCCGCTCAGGGGGAAACACGAGAAAGTGGAATGCGGGAAGTGCCATGGCGCCGTCACCGTGAACGCTCAGGGGAAAAGGGTGCCGCCGGATTGCCGGGTGAAGAGATTCAGCGCGTGCATGGATTGCCACGAGGATGCCCACAGCGGCCAGTTCAGGGGGCGGAAGGACGGAGGCGCCTGCGAGTCGTGCCACAGCGTCGAGGGATTCCTGCCCGCCGCCTATTCGTCCGGGGACCACAACGCATCGAAATTCCCGTTGAGCGGGGGACACGAGGCGGTGCCGTGTGCCAGCTGTCATCCCGCGGAGGCCGTCAGGGGGAGGAGCACGCGGCAATTTGCGTGGATATCGGGGGCGCGGTGCGAGACCTGCCACAGGGACCCTCACGGGGGGCAGTTCGCACACAAGCGCTATTCGGGGTGTGAATCATGCCACAACCCGAGGGGGTGGAACAGCCTTGCATTCAATCACGACGAGACGAATTTTGTGCTGAAGGGAAAGCACCTGAAAGTCCCCTGTGTGGATTGTCACAAGCCGGTGATACAGGCTGGGGCGGAGAAGATACGTCAGTATGCGGGAACACCTGTTCGTTGCGTCGATTGTCATCCGCAGATCGAGACGCCATCCGCCGGCGCCAGGAGACTGTAATGAAAGCGGGAAAGAGGCTCGCGCCGGCGATCACTCGTACCACGCGACACCCGGTATCGCTGCCGGAGGAGCGGGTGCCACAACGGTTGCCAGGGAGGTGGAGAGCATGAGGTTTTTGAGATTCCGGCTCGTCCGCCCGGTGCTGGTTTGCGCCGGTCTTCTCCCCCTTGCCACGGGTGCGGTACCGGCCCAGGACTCGCCTCACGGGAAGATCTCGTTTGCGTGCGAGGAGTGCCACAGTGCGGACTCATGGAACGTGATGCCGGTGCCGGCGAGGTTCGATCACCGGAAGACCGGTTTTGCGCTGAAAGGAGCGCACGCGCAGGCGAAATGCACGGACTGCCACACGAGCCTGACGTTCAGGTTCAGGAAGTCTTCGACGCGCTGCGCGGACTGCCACGATGACGTGCACCGGGGTGAGCTGGGAGCGACATGCGACCGGTGCCATGCGCCGCAGTCGTGGCTGGTGCCGGACATGGTGCACAGGCATGCCTCGACCCGTTTTTCGCTTGTGGGAGCACATGCGACGGTTCCCTGCCAGCAGTGCCATACGAGCCAGCAGAAGAACGAGTACGTGGGGCTCCGGACGGACTGCTACGGATGTCACGCGTCCGACTTCGACGGGGCGCAGTCCCCGAACCACCGTCAGGCGGGGTTCGGGACGGACTGCCAGAGCTGCCACGCCGTGAACGCGATGAGCTGGGGAGGGACGTTCGACCACTCGAGGACGGGGTTCCCCCTGATCGGGGCACACGCCACGATCGCCTGCGCGCAGTGCCACACGGGAAACGTCTTCCGGGCCACCGCGACACAGTGCATTTCGTGCCACGGCCAGCAGTTTGCGACGGCGAAGGCACCCCCGCACACGGGGTTTGCGACCGACTGTACGACATGTCACACGATGTCGTCGTGGCAGCCGGCGACATTCAATCACAGCAAGACGCTCTTCCCCCTCACCGGGGGGCACGTGGCGGTGAGCTGTCAGCAGTGTCACACGAACAACGTGTTTGCCGGGCTTTCGACGGGGTGCTACAGCTGCCACCAGCAGCAGTTTACGACGGCAAACGCTCCGCCCCATACGGGGTTTGCCACCGACTGCACGACATGCCATACGACGGCCGCCTGGCAGCCGGCGACGTTTAATCACAATAATACGCCTTTCCCCCTCACAGGAGGTCACACGACGGTGGTCTGCGCCCAGTGCCACCTGAACAACGTGTACGCCGGACTCACGACGGACTGCTACACGTGCCATACCACGACGTTCACGTCGGCGACCACGCCCGTGCCCCACGCGGGGTTCCCGACGGCGTGTGCGACATGCCACACGACGAACCCGGGATGGGCCCCCTCGACGTTCAACCACAACAATTCAACGTTCCCGCTGACAGGTGCGCATCCGGCGGTGGCGTGCGTGCAGTGCCACGTGAACAATGTCTACGTCGGGCTTCCCATAACCTGCTACGGCTGCCACCAGCAGCAGTTTACGACGGCAAACGCTCCGCCCCATACGGGATTTGCCACCGACTGCACGACATGCCATACGACGGCCGCCTGGCAGCCGGCGACGTTTAATCACAATAACACGCCTTTCCCCCTCACGGGAGGTCACACGACGGTGGTCTGCGCCCAGTGCCACCTGAACAACGTGTACGCCGGACTCACGACGGACTGCTACACGTGCCATACCACGCAGTTCACGTCGGCGACCACGCCCGTGCCCCACGCGGGGTTCCCGACGGTGTGTGCCTCATGCCACACGACGAACCCGGGATGGGCCCCCTCGACGTACAGTCACGCATCTGCAACGCCCAGGTTCCCGCAGGACAGCAGGCACACCACTGCGGCGTGCGCCAAATGTCATCAGTCTGCAACGAACTACACCCAGTATTGCTGCCAGAGCAGCGGATGTCACAACAGTTGTCAGGGAGGCGGATAATCAGGGGGAAGAGTGAAGAAGGAAAGAACTGCACTGTGCTCCCTCCTTGTGATCGGTGCGCTGGCGGGGGTAGGCGACGCCGAAGGACAAACGCGGGAGATCCGCCGGATCACAGCGGGTGTGACATACGTTGCGACAGGGAGCTTCTATTTCGACGCCGGGAAAATCAAGGGGGTCGCGGCCAACGACACGGTTACCGTGATGCGCAAATCGAAACCGGTGGCAAGCGGCGTCGTTTCTGCGGTCTCCAGCGCCTCCGCCGTGGCGAGAATCGTTTCACAGTCGGAAACGATCGCCCTCGGAGATTCGGTAGTCGAAGTGAAGGAGATCACCGTCGAGGAACAGGAGACGGCCTCACGGATCGGACAGGGAGGAACGGGAAGGAATTCTCTCCTCTCCCAGGACAATAGGGTGAGCGGGCGGATCGGACTTCAGTATGCCGCGGCAGGTGTGTTCGGCACAAGCCTGGATTACTCGCAACCGGCGTTGATCACCCAGCTCGGCATCAACCGGCTCTTCGGCACGACATCCACGTTCACGGTCTACGCCCGATCCTACCGGGACATGTCCGCGCACTATGACCGGTACGGGGAGGGATCACGGAACAAGATCCGCATGTTCGAGCTCTCGTTGAGGAACGACGACCCGCGCTCCTGGTATGGATACGGCGTAGGTCGGATCACTTCCCGCTACGTGGGAGGGCTCGGCGTGTTTGACGGCGGGCAGTTCTACCTCCGCCAGGGAAATTTCTCATTCGGACTGCTGGGGGGGACGCAGCCCGATTATACCACCTCTGCGTTCGGCACCGACGAATCGAAATACGCAGGCTTTGTCAATTACGCGTGGGGAGGTGACGACTTCAAGACGTCCGACATCACGCTGGCCTACGCCCAGCAGAGGTATCTGGGGAAGATCGACCGCAAATTCGGCTACTTCCAGAGCTCGCTCAGGTTTGGCGCGGACTTCTTCTTTTATTCCAGCACCGAGATGGACTTTGCGCACAGGGAGAACGGCAACGAAGTCGACCGGCCCACCATCACCAATTCATTTCTGACTGTCTCCTGGCTGCCGGCTCCCTGGGTTTCCGTGAATGCCGGGTACGACGCCGTCAGGGCACTTGATTTTTTGCAGAGCATGAAGTCGTTTCCGGATACATTGCTCGACAAGTCCCTCAAAGAAGGGTACCGCACAAACCTCTCATTCCGTCTCCCCTTCCGCGTAACCCTTTCCGGGAATGCCAGTTTCCGCCTTGCTTCGACGACAACACCCGCTGCCAGGACTCTAGGGTCGATGGTCCGCGTGGGCGACATACTGGACTCCGACGTAAATTTCGGTGCCCAATACCAGGATATCCGCGGCCTGTATACAACCGGGAACGATTGGACGTTCGACGTGGACCGCTGGATTGCGCAGTCCTTCTCAATTTCACTCCGTCTCGACAGATACCGCTATACGATCACCGGAGGGGATCAGCGGATCACGACGACGACGGGGACCGTGAGCATGAATTACTCGATGCTTCGCTCCTTCTATGCCGCGGTGAATTTCGACAAGGTATGGGACACGATCAGGAACACGCAACGTCTATACCTCGAAGTGGGCATGCATTTCTAATATTGCTGCCAGAGCAGCGGGTGTCACAACAGTTGTCAGGGAGGCGGTTCATGAGCACGGAATCACTCATAACGCTGCTGATCGCACTCGTGGTGATACCCGCCGCCGTCGTCCCCTACCTCAGGCGTGTCAGGGCCGAGGAGCGGCGGGCGCGGAAGCACTTCGAAGATGCAAAGATCGCCGGTCTGCAGTCGGCCGTCTCGATGCACCCGCACATCAACGCAATGGAATGCATCGGGTGCGGGGGGTGCGTGGACGCGTGCCCGGAAGAGGACGTCCTCGGCGTCATCGACGGGAAGGCGGTCCTCGTCCATGGTTCGAAGTGCGTGGGGCACGGCCTCTGTGCCGATGCCTGTCCGGTCGGCGCCATCGTCATGATGATGGCTGCCCCCGGCCGGAGTGCGGACCTCCCCCTCCTCGACGAGCATTTCGAGACCAGCGTCCGGAATCTGTTCATCGTGGGTGAGCTCGGGGGGATGGGGCTCATCAAGAACGCGATAACGCAGGGGAGGAAGGCCGTCGAACACATCGCCTCCCGGGCGCGAACTTCCGACGGGGCATACGACGTTGTAGTGGTCGGGGCGGGACCCGCGGGGCTCGCCGCCGGCCTGAGCGCGAAGGCGAACAAGCTGAAGTATCTCCTCCTGGAGCAGGGGGACGCCGGAGGAACCATCCTGCAGTACCCGAGGCGAAAGATCGTCATGACGTCCCCTGTAGAGCTCCCTCTCTGGGGGAAGCTGAAGCTGACGGAAACGTCGAAGGAATCACTCCTGGAACTCTGGCAGCAGGTCCTGACGAAGACGCAGCTCAAGGTGAATACCGGTGAGAAAGTGCTTGACCTAAGGACCGCGGAAGGACATTTCGTTGTGAGCACGCCTCTCGGCGAATACGCGGCGCACCACGTCGTGCTGGCGCTCGGCCGGCGCGGGACGCCGCGAAAGCTCGGCGTTCCCGGGGAAGAGCTCGGGAAAGTGACATACCGGCTTATCGATGCGGAGACGTACAAGGACTGCGACGTGCTTGTCGTGGGAGGAGGCGATTCCGCCGTTGAAGCGGCGGTCGGCCTCGCGTTACACGGCACGAACCGCGTGACCCTGTCCTATCGCAAATCGGAGTTCACAAGATTGAAGGACCGGAATGCGAAACATCTCGAGGAATACAGGAAGCGAAACGCGGTCAGCATCCTCCTGAATTCGAACGTGAAGGGGATCCGCGAAAAGGAGGTCCAGATCGAGACCGCCGAGGGCATCAGGGTCGTCCCGAACGACTATGTGTTCATATTTGCCGGGGGGGATATGCCTTTTGAATTCCTGAAGAAGACGGGGATCAAATTCCAGGAACAGGTCGTCGCATGAGCCCGTTTTCGCTTATATCCGAATTCCAGCCGAGCGGCGACCAGCCGGATGCCATCCGCCAGCTCGCGGAAGGTGTGGCGCGGGGGGACCGCTTCCAGACGCTCCTGGGCGTCACGGGGAGCGGCAAGACGTTCACCATCTCGAACGTCATCGCCGGGGCGGGGAAGCCCGTTCTCGTGATGTCGCACAACAAGACGCTCGCAGCGCAGCTCTACGGCGAGTTCAAGCGCTTTTTCCCGCAGGACAGGGTGGAGTTCTTCATCAGCTACTACGACTACTACCAGCCCGAAGCCTACGTCCCTTCCACCGACACGTACATCGCCAAGGACGCATCGATAAACGACGAGATCGACAGGCTGCGCCTCAGGGCAACGAGCGCACTCCTGAGCGGCGACAGAAACGTGATCGTTGTCGCATCGGTCAGCTGCATCTACGGGATCGGCGCACCCGAAGAGTGGGCGAGCCAGGTTGTGGTCGTGCGGAAGGGGGAGAAGCTGGAACGGAACGACCTTCTCCGGAAACTGCTGAACATCTACTACACACGGAACGATTTCGAATTCGTCCGCGGGACGATGCGCGTGCGCGGCGACGTCGTAGAGGTCATCCCCGCTTATGAGAACGAAGAGGCCCTGCGCGTCGAGTTCTTCGGCGACATCGTCGAACGGATCTCCTACATCAACCGGGTTGACGGGAAGGTCCTCGGCGAAACGGACTACGAAGTGGTCTACCCTGCGAAACAGTTTGTCACTTCGAAAGACACGCTGGAGCGCGCTATGAAGGGGATCGACAAGGAGCTGGAGGAACGCCTGGCGGAGCTCAGGGGTGCGGGGAAGCTCGTCGAGGCGCAGCGGCTGGAACAGCGGACCCGTTTCGACCTGGAGATGATGCGGGAGGTCGGCTACTGCGCGGGGATCGAGAACTATTCGCGCCATATCGCCGGACGGCCCCCCGGGTCGCGCCCGGCCTGCCTGCTGGATTATTTTCCGGAGGACTTTCTCCTCGTTGTCGACGAGTCGCACGCCACCGTGCCGCAGGTCGGCGGGATGTATCACGGCGACCGGTCCCGCAAGCTGACGCTCGTCGAGCACGGGTTCCGTCTCCCCTCCGCCCTGGACAACCGCCCTCTCACGTTCGACGAGTGGGAGAAGATGGTGAAACAGGTGATATTTGTCAGTGCGACCCCGGCGGAGTACGAGCTTCAGAAGAGCAGGGGCGTGATCGTGGAGCAGGTCATCCGTCCCACGGGGCTTGTCGACCCGGAGGTCGAGATCCGGCCCGTCAAGAACCAGATCGACGACCTTATCGCTGAGATCCGCGTCCGCGCGGGGAAGAACGAGCGGGTGCTCGTGACGACGCTGACGAAGCGGATGGCCGAGGACCTGACCGACTACCTCAACGACATCGGCGTCAGGGTGCGGTACATCCATTCGGAGGTCGATGCGCTCGAACGCGTGGAGATCCTCCGTGACCTGCGACTCGGCGAATTTGACGTGCTCATCGGGGTGAACCTCCTCCGGGAAGGACTCGACCTTCCCGAGGTTTCCCTCGTGGCGATACTCGACGCCGACAAGGAGGGGTTTCTCCGTTCGGAGCGCTCCCTGATTCAGACGGCGGGCCGGACAGCCCGCAACCTCAACGGGTTGGTCATCCTGTACGCCGACAATGTGACGGGTTCGATGCAGCGGATGCTGGACGAGACACGGAGGCGGAGATCGAAGCAGCTGCAGTACAACGTCGATCACCATATCACCGCCACGACCGTGTTCAAGACCATCGATCAGGTTCTGGCGGCGACGGCGGTGGCGGACGTCAAGGCCGCCCGGGACGCGAGGCGGGAGCGTGCGAAAATGCCCCTGGTGGCCGAAAGCGTGGTTCGCTACCTGACGGCGGAACAGAAGAAAGACCTGATCGGGGAGCTGCAAACCGAGATGGAACGGGCGGCGAGAGACCTTGAATTCGAGCGTGCGGCCGGATTGCGGGATGAGATTGCGAAACTGGAGGAAATGGGGACGCGCACGCACGGTACCCGGGCACCGCTTCCGCCCAGGAATGGCTCCTCCTAGCCTTTTCACCCCCTGCCGAGTGCGGACCGTATCGGAATTCGGTTCCCCCCGCGTGTAAGAAATGCGGAGGCCGGGCGCTCCGTCCCGGCTCACGTGTCACAGGCCATCGCCATGCCCGCGGATCTCCTCTCGGTCCCATTGTCTCTTCTTCGGATCTGTGCGGACGTTGTGTTCCCCCCTGTCTGCCATTCGTGCAACGCGCGTCTTCCTCACGGAGATTCCATCGCCTGTCCGGCCTGTCTCGCGGCAATCGTGCCGGTGGATGAGTGGGACGACGCGTACCGTGAAGCGTTCGAAAGGCTGAAGGAAGAGCGCACGGTCTCGGATTTTGTGGCGGCGTGGTATTTCGAGCAGGAGGGACCCCTGCGCGCGCTGATGCACAGGCTGAAATACGGGGGGATGACCTCCATCGGACTGGAATTCGGACGGGTACTGGGGGAACGCATTCGCGATGCGGGGCTGGGGGAATCGGATATTGTCGTTCCCCTCCCGTTGCACGTTTCAAGGATGCGGGAACGCGGGTTCAACCAGTGTGAACTTATCGCACGGGGAGTCTCCGCGGTCACGGGGCGTCCCCTCCGCACCGATTTGCTCAGGCGCACGCGCTTCACGCCGTCTCAGACGCCCCTCGGCCACCTCGAGAGACGTAAGAACGTGCAGGATGCGTTCGGCCTGCGCGCTCACGCACCGCACGAAATTGCCGGGAGGTCCGTACTTCTCGTCGACGACGTCGTCACCACGGGAGCGACAATGCGCTCGTGCGCGGGCGCTCTTCACGGCGCCGGCGTGCGTGCCGTGATCGCGTGCGCGGTCGCGATCGCGCGTTGAAAGGTTCGCTGCAAGGGCCGATTTCTTGACATTCGTGCACGATTGTGATACATTAAAAGGATTTTGGGTGAAAAAGCTCCACTTGCAGACCGACATTTCCAATCACGTTTCTGATACGACGGAGGTAGTGTATGGCAATCAATATCGGCATCAACGGGTTCGGCCGCATAGGCCGCCTCGTCTTCCGGAGAGTGCTGCAGCAGGGGGGATTCAACGTTGTCGGGATCAACGATATCACCGACGCGAAAACGCTGGCATATCTTCTGAAATACGATTCCGTGCACGGGATATTCGAAGGGGATGTGAAAGCGGAAGCGAACGCTATCGTTGTCAACGGGAAACAATACCGGGTCACTGCGGAGAAAGATCCGTCCAAACTCCCCTGGAAGGAACTCGGTGCCGATATCATCATCGAAGGGACCGGCATATTCACCAGCCGCGAGAAGCTCCAGCCGCACATCACCGCCGGGGCGAAAAAGGTCCTTCTGACCGCTCCTGCCAAAGATGAAATCGATGCGACGGTCGTCCTGGGGGTGAACGACAGCGTCCTCACGGGGAAAGAGCAGTTCGTGTCGAACGCTTCCTGCACGACCAATTGCCTGGCCCCCATGGTCAAGGTCCTCCACCAGTCGTTCGGCCTGGAGCAGGGGTTCATGACGACGATCCATTCCTATACCAACGACCAGAGGCTCCTCGATCTGCCCCACAAGGACCTTCGCAGGGCCCGTGCGGCGGCGATGTCGATAATCCCGACCACGACCGGTGCGGCGAGGACTGTCGGCAAAGTCATCCCCGAGCTCAAGGGGAAGCTGGACGGATTTTCACTCCGCGTCCCGACTCCCGATGCCTCCATCACCGATTTTGTCGCACAGCTGAAGAAGCCGGCGACGCGCGAGCAGGTGAATGAGGCCATGAAGCAGGCGGCCGCGGGACCGATGAAGGGGATCCTCCAGTATTCGGAGGAGGAGCTGGTGTCGACGGACATCATCGGCAACGAGCACTCATGCATATTCGACTCGAAGCTGACGATGGCGATGGGGAACACTGTTAAAATCTTCGGATGGTACGACAATGAATGGGGCTTCTCCTGCCGCGTTGTCGACCTGCTCAAGAAGATCGCCTGATTTCGGCCACCGCGCGGCCGCCCACGTGGCGGCCGCCGTCTTATCCGTCCCCATCCATGAGACCACAATGCATACACTGACCATTGACGATGTCCTTCTGAAGGGGAAGAAAGTCCTTGTCCGCGTGGATTTCAACGTCCCCATGACCCCCGACATGAAAGTCGCAGACGACAAGCGGATCATCGAGTCACTTCCGACAATTCGCAGGATTCTGTCACAGGGAGCGTCTGTCATACTGATGAGCCACCTCGGGCGCCCGAAAGGGCGTCCGAACCCCGAATTCTCCCTCAAGCCCGTCGCCGACTATCTTGCGACACTGATGAACCACCCGGTCCAGTTTGCGAAAGACTGCATAGGTCCGGAAGTGCACGAGATGGTGCGTGCGCTGAAACCCGGGGACATACTCATGCTCGAGAACCTCCGCTACCATCCCGAGGAGGAGGCGAACGACGAAAACTTCGCGAAGGAACTTGGCAGCCTGGGAGATGTGTACGTCAACGATGCCTTCGGCACCGCCCACCGGGCGCATGCGTCGACCGAGGGGATCACTCATTTCCTGCGTCCCGCCGTGGCGGGGTACCTCATGAAGAAGGAGATCGATTACCTTACAAGCGCGGTGTCCAACCCGGCACGCCCGTACCTGGCAATACTCGGGGGCGCGAAGATCTCCGGAAAGATCGATGTCATTCACAACCTCCTGCCGAAAATCGACGCGCTTGTCATCGGCGGCGGAATGGCCTTTACGTTCCTGCGCGCGCAGGGGCTGGAGATCGGCGACTCGATTGTGGAGGAGGAGAAGCTCGAACTTGCGAAGGATCTTCTCGATCAGATGCGGGAGCTCCACAAGCGTTTCATCCTTCCGGTGGACTGTGTCATCGCGGACAGGATGGAGAATGACGCCCAGCGGAAAGTTGTGCCCGTGTCGAAAATACCTTCGGGCTGGAGGGGACTGGACATCGGGCCGGAAACGGTGAAGGTGATCAATATGGAAGTCAGGCGGGCGAAGACCATCGTCTGGAACGGCCCGATGGGCGTGTTTGAGATGCCCAACTTCGCCAACGGCACGCTGGAAGTCGCGCGACTTCTGGCGGAGGCCACGAAGGCGGGGGCAAAGACCATCGTCGGCGGCGGCGACTCCGCGGCGGCGGTTGCGAAGGCGGGGTTCGAGACGCAGATTTCGCACGTCTCCACCGGCGGGGGAGCCTCCCTGGAATTCCTTGAAGGACGCACGCTCCCGGGGCTTGCGGCGCTCGCAATCGAGTGAACCATCCGGGTGCATTCCGTGTTCTTCGAGTGAAGGGAGAAACATGCACAGAAAGAGCGGCTCATGATGCAGTTCAATAGCGGAGGAGGGGAGGGAAGATACTACCGGCCGGGTTTCTTCGGCGGGTTCTCGTTCTTCCCTCCCGTGATCAAGGCGCTTCTTATCATCAACGGGCTGATGTGGCTTTTCTTCGGGTTGTTCCTCCCCGCCTTCACATTCCAGAATGTTCCGATATTTGTGATATTCAGGGAGTATCTGGAGCTCTGGCCGCTGGGGACCAATTTCTGGCCCTGGCAGCTTGTCACGTACATGTTCCTCCACGGCGGGTTCTGGCACATCTTCTTCAATATGCTGATGCTCTGGATGTTCGGCATGGAGCTGGAACACACATGGGGGTCCGTGAAATTCCTCGTGTATTACCTCCTCTGCGGGGTCGGCGCGGGGATTGCGAATCTCCTTGTGGCACCAATGCTCGGACAGGTTGCGCCGACTGTGGGAGCATCGGGGGCGGTGTTCGGGATACTGGTCGCTTTCGGGATGCTCTGGCCCGACAGGCCGATCTACATATATTTTCTTCTCCCCATAAGGGCGAAGTACTTCATCGCGGCCTCCATCGGACTCGAGTTGTTCACCGGGGTCACCGGCTCCTCCGACGGTGTCGCCCATATCGCCCACCTCGGGGGGGCGGCAGTGGGCTTTCTGTTCATATTCACAGAGCGGCACTCGGAGGCTTTCCGCCGCCTGGTGGGCAACCTGGGGAGCGGCGTCTTCCGTCGTCCGGTACGCCCCCGCCCCGGGTCAGGTCCTGGAAACGAGATCCATGAGGCCCGGTTCTATGACATCGGCGGGCCTCCCCGCAGGGACGATGAGGGAGAGGTCACGCAGGAGGTCATCGATGCGATTCTCGACAAGATCAGCAAGGGCGGCTATCAGAATCTCAGTGAGGAAGAGAAGAGGATACTGAACGAGGCAAGCAGGAAAATCCACTGAACGACGTGAGGCGCATGGAGATTCAGGCAGTGAACGAGACCGACCGGAATCCGGCCCTGGGTCAGGGGCCGCAAATGGCCGGGCATAAAGTCGGCCAAAGGTTTGGAGTGAGGCGCGCGACGAGACAGGTCACCGTCGGTGGAGTCCGCGTGGGGGGCGGTGCGCCGATATCGGTTCAGACGATGACCAAATGCAGGACGGGCGATGTCGAGGCGACCCTTGCCCAGATATCGGCGGCGGCCGGCGCGGGGTGCGACATCGTGCGCGTGACGGTGAACGACAGGGAGGCGGCCGATGCGATGAAAGAAATCGTCCGCCGATCGTCGATCCCCGTCGTTGCGGACATCCACTTCAACCACGTGTTTGCCCTGAAGTCCATCGAGGCGGGGGTGGCCAAAGTGCGCCTCAACCCGGGAAATATCGGGAACCGCGGGAGAATTCATGAGGTCCTCGGGGCTGCGAAGGCGCGCTGCATACCGATAAGGATAGGCGTGAACTCCGGGTCGCTGGAGGAAGACATACTTGCCAAGCACGGGTACCCGACGGCGGAGGCCCTCTACGAAAGCGCGATGCGCCATGTGGGGATATGCGATGAGTTCGGTTTCCGGGATGTCATCATCTCGGTCAAATCAACCGATGTCCGCCTCATGATTGAGGCGTACCGGCTTGTTGCGGAACGGACGGACATCCCGCTCCATCTGGGCGTTACGGAGGCCGGACCGACGAGGACCGGGACAATCAAGTCGGCCGTGGGGATCGGGGCGCTTCTCGCGGAAGGGATCGGAGACACGATACGGGTCTCCCTCACCGACGAACCGGTGAAGGAAGTCGAGGTCGGGAAGGAAATCCTCCGTTCGCTCAATCTCGCCACCCGCAATGTGGAGCTCATCGCCTGCCCGACATGCGGCAGGATAGAAGTGGACCTCTTCAGCATGATAGCGGAGCTGGAGAGGCGTCTCGAAGGAATCAAGAAGCCTGTCAAGATCGCCGTCCTCGGGTGCGTCGTGAACGGACCGGGAGAGGCGAGCGAAGCCGACATCGGGATTGCGGCGGGAAAAGGGGTCGGCATACTCTACCGAAAAGGAGAGGTCATCCGTCGTGTGAAGGAATCGGAAATCGTCGACACGATCGTTGAAGAAGTCCGCAATTTCATCCCCGAAGGGGAGTGACGAACCTGCCTCATTCAACCTACCGTCCGTGACACTGAACATCTTCTTCATCGGCGACATCGTCGGAACGCCGGGGCTCGAACTGGCCGCGACACTGATCCCGAATTACGTAAAGAAATACAGCGTCGACCTCCTCATCGTCAACGGGGAAAACACCACCGAAGGGAAAGGGATCGCCGAAGAACACGCAAAGAAGCTCTTTGAGCTGGGGGCACACGTTATCACGACGGGGAACCATGTGTGGGACAGGTGGGACAGCCGGAAAGTCCTCGGGAGCGACCGGCGCATCCTCCGCCCGCTGAATTATCCGCGGGAGAACAGCGGGAACGGCTATTACGTGGCCGAACTGCCCGGGAAGGGGAAGGCGGGAATACTCAATCTCCAGGGGAGGGTCTTCATGCAGCCGATCGACGATCCATTCCGGACCGCCGATTGGGCGGTGGCAAAGATCCACGAGGAGACGCCTGTGGTGTTCGTGGATTTCCATGCGGATGCGACGGCCGAGAAAATGGCCATGGGCTGGCACCTCGACGGGAAGGTGACCGCCATGATCGGAACGCACACGCACACCCCGACGGCCGACGGGAGGATACTCCCGCGCGGGACCGCCTTCCAGACGGATGTCGGCATGACCGGACCGTACGATTCGGTCCTCGGCATGAAGAAGGACCTCGCAATCAAGCGGCTCGTGACGGCGACGCCGCACAAGTATGAAGTTGCCTCTCACGACGTCCGCCTCTGTGCCGTCTACGTCCAGGCGGACACCGAGACCGGCCGCGCGCTCAAAATGGAAAGCGTCATATTCCCCGCATTCGGTTGAACGATGGGCGCCAGACTGATCGACGGAAAACTGATGGCCGCGGATATCAAGGCGGAGGTCCGCCGCGGCGCGGAGGAACTGCTCAGGACGAGAGGGATCACGCCGGGACTTGCGTTCATTCTCGTGGGTGATGATCCCGGTTCGGAGGTCTATGTCCGCTCCAAGGGGAAGGCGTGCGAAGAACTGGGATTCCGTTCCATCACCGAGCGCCGTCCGGCGACGCTCCGCGAGGGGGAGCTCCTGGCGATGATCGCGGGCTTCAACGCCGATCCTGCGATACACGGCATTCTCGTCCAGCTCCCGCTTCCCCCCCACATCGACGAGCACCGCGTGATCGAAGCGATAGATTTCCGCAAGGACGTCGATGGCTTCCATCCCGTGAATGTCGGAAAGCTTGTGCTGGGCCTGAAGTGCCTCCGCCCCTGCACCCCCGCGGGGATCCTGGAACTTCTCGTCAGGAGCGGGAATGATCCCGGAGGAAAACACGCCGTTGTCGTCGGCAGGAGCAACATCGTCGGCAAGCCGGTATGCAACATGCTCATGCAGAAACGACCCGGTGCAAATGCCGCGGTGACCATTCTCCACACGGGGGTGAAGGACATCGCTCCTCTGGTGCGACAGGCCGACATCGTTGTGGCCGCACTGGGGAGGCCCCGCTCGATCACGGGCGCAATGCTGAAACCCGGGTGCGTGGTGATCGATGTGGGGATGAACCGCATCCCCGACCCCTCCGCCAGGAACGGGACACGCCTGGTCGGCGATGTGGATTTTGCTTCTGCGTTCGAAGTCGCTTCCGCGATCACTCCCGTTCCGGGCGGCGTCGGGCTCATGACCATCGCCATGCTGATGAAGAATACCCTCGAGGCCGCCGCGGGTGACATCGGGGCCTGACGTCCCGCTCACACAGTTCCCCCCTCCCTCCGTTCATCCACCTTCAATTGAATATGTCCGCTCGATTGGCTATATTGGGCTGATTTTTGATTCTCCATCCCGCATACGTGCATCCCGAAACCGAGAGGATTTCATGTCCATCCTGAAATTCAAGAACGAACCGCTCGTAGATTTTTCGAAGCCCGCCCTCCGGAAGAGGCAGGAGTTGGCGATTGCCGTGCTCAGGGAGTCGCTCGGCCGCGAGTACCCGATCGTCATCGGCGGAGAGCGGGTTATTGCTTCCCAGAAGTTCAGTTCCTTCAATCCCGCCAGATCCGTCGAGGTGGTGGGGGTCTTTCAAAAGGGGGATGCCGCCATCGCGGGGAAGGCGATGAGCGCGGCCCTGTCGGCGTTTGACTCATGGAAGCATGTCCCCCCCGCAAGTCGCGCCGCGTGCCTGTTCAAGGCCGCCACCCTGATGCGGAAACGCCGGTGGGAGTTGAACGCGGTCATGATACTCGAGGTGGGGAAACCGTGGCCGGAGGCTGATGCGGACACCGCCGAAGCGATTGATTTCCTCGAGTATTACGGAAGGGAGATGCTCCGGTACGGCGCGGATCAACCGGTCGTAAAGAACCCCGGCGAGAAGGGGAAGCTGGTGTACGTCCCCCTCGGCGTCGGCGTGGTGATCCCCCCCTGGAATTTCCCGCTCGCGATCCTGGCCGGAATGACATCCGCGGCCGTCGTGTCGGGAAACGCCGTGGTCCTGAAGCCCTCGAGCGACTCCCCCCTGATAGGGTGGAAGTTCTTCGAGATCATGGAGCAGTCGGGCCTCCCGCCGGGAGTCATAAACTTCGTTACCGGACCAGGCGGTGAGGTCGGGGACACGCTCGTGATGCATCCGAAAACCAGGTTTGTTTCATTTACCGGCTCCAAAGAGGTCGGCATTCACATCTATGAGGTCGCCGCTAAGGTGCAGCCGGGGCAGATCTGGCTGAAACGGGTCGTGGCCGAGATGGGAGGAAAAGACTCCATCATCGTCGATGCCGGCGCGGATCTGGAAGACGCCGCAAAGGGGGTGATCGCATCCGCCTTCGGGTTCTCCGGGCAGAAATGCTCCGCCTGCTCCCGGGTGATCGTCCATGATCGTGTGTACGAAAAGTTCGTGGGAATCCTTGCCAGATTGGCGGGCGCGCTCACGCTTGGTGATCCCGCCGATCCCGCGACCGCCGTCGGTCCCGTTGTCAACCGGGGATCGTACTCGAGCATCATGACCTATATTCAAAAGGGGGTCCGGGACGGAGGGCGTATCGTTGCCGGAGGAGCCCCCGGGAGCTCCGACGGGTATTTCATACAGCCGACGGTCATCGCTGACGTCACGCCGGATGCGACGATTGCCCAGGAAGAGATATTCGGACCTGTGCTTGCCGTGATCCGGGCGGGTGATTTCGACAAGGCGCTCTCCATCGCGAACAACACGGTATTCGGCCTGACGGGCGCCGTCTACACGAGGAACAGCATGCACAGGAAACGGGCGGAGCGGGAATTCTACGTCGGGAACCTGTACCTGAACCGCAAATGTACGGGCGCACTCGTCGGCGTCCATCCTTTTGGCGGTTTCAACATGAGCGGGACCGATTCAAAGGCGGGGGGGCGGGATTACCTCCTCCTGTTCCTCCAGGGAAAATCGATTGCGGAAAAGGTCACGAGGTGACGTCCCACTTTCTCCCCATGCAGACGGAGCGGCGATGAAAGTCCATGAGTATCAGGCGAAAGAGATACTGAAAAAATTCGGTGTGGCGGTCCCCCCGGGGAAAGCCGCCTTCTCCGTCGAGGAGGCGGTAAGCGCGGCCTACGGGATCGGGGGGAGCGGGTGGGTGGTCAAAGCCCAGATACACGCGGGGGGACGGGGCAAAGGAGGAGGCGTCAGGGTGGCGAAGACGCTGGAGGAAGTGCGCCACATTGCTTCGCAGATGCTCGGGATGAAGCTCGTCACGCACCAGACCGGTCCTGAAGGGAAGATCGTCAAACGGCTCCTCGTCGAGCAGGTGGTCGCCATAGCGCGCGAACTCTATGTCGGCGTGACGCTGGACCGGGCCTCCTCACGGAACGTCGTTATGGCTTCGACGGAGGGAGGTGTGGAGATTGAGAAGGTGGCCGCCGAGACGCCTGGAAAGATCCTCCGCGAACCGGTGGAACGGACCGCAGGCTTCCACGCCTTCCAGGCGCGCACGCTGGCCTTCGCCCTGGGACTGAGCGGCGATGCATTGAAGAACTGTGTGAAGTTCCTTTCCGCGCTCACCACCGCGTACGAGGCGATGGATTGCTCTCTTGCCGAAATCAATCCGCTCGTGATCACGAAGGACGGAGCGGTTCTGGCGCTCGACGCGAAGATCAACTTCGACGACAATGCCCTCGAACGGCACCCCGAGCTGAACCTGCTCCGCGACCTCGGCGAGGAGGATCCTCTCGAGGTCGAGGCCTCGAAGTCGAACCTGAACTATATCAAGCTCGAGGGGAATGTCGGCTGCATGGTCAACGGTGCGGGACTGGCGATGGGGACGATGGACATCATCAAACTGGCGGGGGGAGAGCCGGCGAACTTCCTTGATGTGGGCGGGGGGGCGAGTGCGGAAACGGTCGAATCGGGTTTCAAGATCATACTCGCCGATCCGCATGTGAAGGCGGTGCTCATCAATATTTTCGGCGGCATCGTCCGGTGCGACCGCGTGGCGACCGGCGTCGTCGAAGCTGCAAGAAAAGTGAAGGTGGAGGTCCCCATCGTCGTCAGGCTGGCGGGGACCAACGCCGAGATTGCTCAGGACATACTGAAGAATTCGGGTCTGAACTTCCTTGTGGCCGGGAGCCTGAAGGAGGCGGCGGCGAGAGTCACGCAGGCGATCAGGGAGCCGGTGGGGGCATGAACCCGGGCGACGCGTACGAGCCGGTGATCGGGCTGGAGGTCCATGCGCAGCTCCTGACGCAGACCAAGGCGTTCTGCGGCTGCTCCGCACGTTTCGGCGGCGAGCCGAACAGCAACGTGTGTCCGGTCTGCCTCGGGATGCCGGGGACGCTCCCGGTGCTGAACGTGAAGCTCGTGGAGTTCATCCTTCGTATGGGACTGGCGGTCGGGTCGCGCATCGCCCCGCGCTCGGTCTTCGCCCGCAAGAACTATTTCTATCCCGACCTGCCCAAGGGGTACCAGATTTCCCAGCACGACGAACCGATATGCACGGGTGGAGGAATTGACATCGACGTGCCGGGAGGGGGGAAGAAACGGATCGCTCTCACGCGGATCCACATGGAAGAGGACGCAGGCAAGTCCCTGCACGACCTGGACGTCGATACGCTTCTGGACCTGAACCGATGCGGCGTCCCGCTCATCGAGATCGTCAGCGAGCCTGCGATCGGATCGCCCCGCGAAGCCTCGTTGTATCTCTCCCGCATACGGCAGCTTGTGACCTATCTCGGCATCTGCGACGGCAACATGGAGGAGGGGAGCCTTCGCTGCGACGCCAACGTGTCCGTTCGCCTGCGGGGGGCGTCGGCCCTGGGGACGAAGACAGAGGTGAAGAACATGAACTCATTCCGCAACGTGGAGCGGGCTCTCGAGTTCGAGGTCGGGAGGCAGGTGCGGCTCATTGCGGATGGAGGCACCGTCGTGCAGGAAACTCTTCTCTGGGACGCGGAGAGGAACATCGCCTTTCCGATGAGGAGCAAGGAGGAGGCGCACGACTACAGATACTTCCCCGACCCGGACCTTGCGGCCGTGACGGTGGACGAGGCCTGGATCGGGGCGGTGCGGAAGGCTCTCCCGGAGCTGCCGGAAACCCGCCGGGACCGTTTCATCACGGGCCTGGGATTGCCGGGGTACGATGCGGATGTCCTCACTGCGGAAAAAGGTGTGGCTGACTATTTCGAGGAGACGCTCGCTTCGCTCGGCGGGGAAGGGGCAGGCCGGGCGCAGAATGCCAAGGCGGTCAGCAACTGGGTGATGACCGATGTCCTCCGCGTGCTTTCCGCCGGAAAGACATCCGTGGCGGAATTTCCGGTCTCTCCCGCACGCCTGGCATCGATGATCGGCCTTATCGTTGACGGCACGATCAGCGGCAAGATTGCGAAGGAGGTTTTCGAGGACATGGTGGCCACCGGCGAAGATCCACGGGCCATCGTCGAGCGGAAAGGGCTTCTGCAGGTTTCCGACGCAGGCGCGATCGGACGTGCGGTCGATGGCGTCATCGCCTCGAATATGCCGCAGGTTCAGAAGTATCTCGGCGGGAATGAAAAAGTGTTTGCGTTCTTCGTCGGAGAGACAATGAAAATCATGAAAGGGAAAGGGAACCCGAAGGTCGTCAACGAGGTGCTGCGGCGGAAACTGGACGCCCTCGGGTAGTGACCTTTTCCCGGCCGACCCAACAATCACACAGGACACTCCCATGCGCAACGTGATCATAGCAGGCAACTGGAAGATGTACAAGGACATGACTGCAACGGCAGAATTGATCGAAGGGCTGAAGTCGCGGCTCACGTCCCTGCCCCCCCGCGTCACGGTCGTGATCTGTCCGCCGTTCACATCGCTGGCGATTGCGGGGACTCTGCTGAAAGGATCTCCGCTCGCACTGGGTGCGCAGAACATGTCGCAGCACGATGAGGGGGCATTTACCGGGGAGATCTCGTGGAACATGATCCGGTCTGCGGGATGCGAGTACGTGATACTCGGACACTCCGAGAGGCGCCAATATTTCGGGGAGAAAGACGAGTTGATCAATACAAAGGCAAAGAAAGCGATCGCCTCTATGCTGAAGCCGATTCTATGCGTCGGCGAGACACTTGCAGAGCGGGAACAGGGGATAACCGACAGGATCATAACGGCGCAGGTCAGGGGGGTCCTCTCCGGACTCACGCGGGCTGAAATGTCCTCCGTCGTCATCGCCTATGAACCCGTGTGGGCGATCGGAACCGGAAAAACCGCGACTCCCGCGCAGGCACAGGAGGTCCATCAGATGATCCGGAAACTGGTTTCGCAAATATATGATTGGCCCCTGGCCGAACAGACGGTTATTCAGTACGGTGGGTCCGTTAAACCTGACAATGCGGCAGAATTATTCTCGCAGAATGACATTGACGGCGCACTGGTAGGCGGGGCATGCCTCAAGGCGGACTCGTTTGCTGCGATTGTCAATGCTGCAAAATAGCGCAATTTAACGATTTTCCATTGCTTTCAGGGCGGTTTATGCTTATATTGAGGTGATATCTCTTATCACCTACCTCTCTGGCGGTTATAACATACTTGCCGACCGAATCTCGACACACCAAATCATCAATTCGCGGGAGGTCGGCCCTCCAGTTTGCACTCACCTTCATCGCACTCCTCAGCTCGGCATTTTCTTCCGGGTCCGCACAGTATAATTTTCTGGAAAACGGCGGCCCCCTCAACAGGGGTTCGGACAGCGGATTCATGCCGGACACGCCGACAAGGATCAAAATTGACCTGTCGGGCACCTGGGACTTCGCTGTAGAGGGAGGACCTTCAGGGACGGTCAGGGTTCCGTCCGCCTATGACTTCCGGGGTAAGGTCGTTTTCCAGCGGGGTGTGGAGGTGACGAAAGAACAGCTCGACCAGTACAGGTTTCACCTCGTGATGCTCGGCGTCAACCATGCCGCGGAGGTGACTGTGAACGGCGAGTTCGTCACGTCCCACAGCGGCGGATATACGAGCTTCGTGGAATCTCTTCCTCGCAACGCCCTTCAGATCGGGCGTGACAACACGGTCCGCGTCACGGTGAGCAACGAACTTGATGGGCGGACGACTTTCCCCGTCCGCCCGTCCGCCTGGGGATTGAGGAACTACGGAGGGATAACAAGGGACGTCTACCTCCTGGGGACCCCGCCGCTCTACATCAGGGACGCCGTTGTCAAATCTGACCTGTCAGAAAACGGTGCATCTGCGAAAGTCACCGTCAGCGTCACTGCGGACGGTTCGGACAGTCTCACCGCTGCTCCCGTCTCTGAGGGTGTGAAAGGCGCGGCGGCGGGATTCTTCTTCGAAGTCCTGGACAAGATGTCCGGTGTGCTGATTGCGAGGAGCCCGCTCGTCCCTCTGATCAGGAAGGGGAATGAATGGGAGGAGGCCGCGACCGGCATCGTCATGCAGAACCCGCGGCTCTGGAGCCCGGAGTCGCCGGAACTCTACCTTGTCAAATGCTATCTGGCTCATGTGGTCGCGAAAGAAGAGCGGATCGTCGATGAATATGACGTTGCGGCGGGGATCCGGCGCCTCGGCGTCGCGGGTGACCACCTGCAGCTCAACGGCAGACGGCTCCAGATCAAGGGAGTCTGCTGGTATGAGGACGCTCCCGGGAGGGGGAGCGCGATGACGTATGAAGAACGGGAAAAAGACGTCGCGCTCATAAAAACGCTCGGTGCGAACCTCATCAGGTTTATCGACCACCCTCCCCACCCCTATATGCTCAATCTGTGCGACAGGTACGGCATCCTCGCGATGGAAGAGATCCCCCTGGTCCAGACTCCGGGGGCGGTCCTCGGGAGCGACGGCTATGCGGATCTCGCCGCGACGACCGTGCGGGAGATGATCCTCAGGGACAGGAACCACCCGTCGGTGATGGCATGGGGACTCGGCGACGAGATTCAGGCCGCCCATCCGTCCGCACGGCCGTTTATGCAAAGCCTCGTCCGGCTCGCGCGCACGCTCGATGGCAGGCCCCTGTACTGTGCCGTGCTCCCCGGCGCGGATTCCTGCACCTCGCTCATGGATATCGCCGCGCTCAGCGTGAACACGCAGGAGACTAAGACGTTCCGGTCCGAAGTCGAGCTCTGGCGCGACGCGCACAGGCATCAACCGCTCCTGGTAGTGAAAACCGGCACCGAAGTGCAGACGGAGAACCGGAACGGGTACGGCGATCCGCTGTCGCAGGAAGCCCAGGCCCGGTTCTACCTGCAGAGGTTCGACATACTCAAGTCCATCGATTGCGACGGGGGGATCGTCTGGTCATTCGACGACTGGAAAGGAGACCGGCCCTCGCTCACCGTCAGGTCGGGGAATCCATGGATGCACACGCAGGGGCTCGTGAACGCCGGCCGTGAGAAACGCCTTGCGTTCGAAGCGGTGCGCTCGATATTCCACGGCGAGAAATTCGTGGCACTCCCGGCGGGGAACCATTCGAACAGCGCGCCGATCATCTATGTGCTGGCCGGATTTGTGTTGCTTGTCGGCCTCGCGTACGCGTACAATACAAGCCGCCGGTTCCGCGAATCACTCAACCGGTCGGTATTGAACTCGTACAATTTCTTCGCGGACGTCCGCGATCAGCGGATTGTCGCGCCGTGGCACAGCACGCTCCTGGGCGCCGTCGTCTCGCTGGCCGTCGCCATAGCTGTATCGGGGATCCTTTACAGGTTTCGGGACAGCATGCTTCTCGACGCATCCCTCTCGTACCTGCTTGTCAGCGATGCCGCGAAGACGACCGCGGTCACGCTGATCTGGAACCCCCTCTGGTTCATCGGCGTAGTGGCGCTCCTGGTGTTCCTGCTGCTGCTCCTCCTCGCGCTGATTGTCCGACTGCTCCGGGCGTTCGTCCGCGCGCAGATCTACGCCTACCACGCCTACACGGTGACGATGTGGTCCACGGCGCCCTTGCTCCTGCTGGTCCCGGTGGGGATGGTGCTGTACCGGGTGCTCGACAGCAGCCTCTATGTGATCCCGGCTTTCATTCTCATCGCGGTGCTCTTTGCCTGGGTGTTCCTCCGCCTTTTGAAGGGGATGTCCATCATCATGGACGTCCTCCCGTTGAAGGTGTACTGTGCGGGACTGCTGTCGGTCGCTGCAGTCTGCGCGCTCGCGTACGCGTATTACGACTACACGCAGTCAGCGCCGATGTACCTGTCGTTTCTGTATTCCACTCTCGTCGACACGCAGTAATCTGAGGGTCCGCGGGGACGCATGTATCTCTCAAAGCTCGAGATAATCGGCTTCAAATCCTTCGCCAACAGGGTGAACCTCGCCTTCGACAGCGGCATCTCCGCGATCGTGGGGCCCAACGGGTGCGGGAAGACGAACATCGTGGATGCGATCCGCTGGGTGCTCGGCGAGCAGAGGTACAGCGCGCTGCGGAGCGACAAGATGGAGGACGTGATATTCAACGGGACCAAGACGCGGAAGGCTCTCGGCATGGCGGAGGCGTCTCTCGTCATCGAAAACACAAAAGGGATACTCCCGTCGGAATACACGCAGGTGACGATCGGCAGGCGCGTCTACCGCTCGGGGGAGAGCGAGTACCTGCTGAACAAGGTTTCCTGCCGGCTGAAGGACATACTCGACCTGTTCATGGACACGGGGATGGGGGCGGACGCCTACTCCGTGATCGAGCTGAAAATGATCGAGACCATCCTGAGCGACAAGACCGACGAACGGCGGCGTCTGTTCGAGGAGGCGGCCGGGGTCACGAAGTACAAGCACCGCAGAAAGGCCGCGTACCGGAAACTGGAGAGCGTCCAGGACGACCTCGTCCGCGTCAACGATATTGTGTCCGAAGTTCAAAAGGCGGTCTCCACGCTGGAACGGCAGGCCAGGCGCGCGGAACAATTCAACGAGGTGAGAACGAAGCTCCGGACTCTGGAAATCGACCTGATGGAGCGGGAGTTCGCGCAGCTCGCCGCCCGCTCCGCGCCGGTCGAGGAGAGGCTCCGCTCGCTGAACGACGACCGTTCCCGGATCGATCTCGATCTCTCCGGGGAGGAATCCAGGCTGGAATCGCTGCGGAACCGGATGCTCGAATCGGAGAAGCGCCTGGCGGAGGCGCAACGCGATGTCAGCCTGCAGCGGGAAGCAATGCATCAGTTGGAAGAGAGCAACGCGGTCGCGGCCGAGAGGATCAAGGCGCTCAGGGCGAATTCCGCCCGGCTGGAGAACGAACAGGCGGATCTGCGCCTCAACCTGGCGAGGATGGAAGAGGAGAAGATTTCCCTCGAGGGGGCGATCGGCGGGCTCCACGCGCGTGAGGGTGCAACCGCCGGGGCCCTCGGTGAGAGGAAGACGGCGCTCGCGGAATGCGAGGCGCGGCGTGATGCGGCGAAGACGGGCCTCCGTCTGCTCAATGACAGGACGCTCAGCCTCGTGCAGAGCGCGGCGGAACGGCAGACGGAGCAGGATCGGAGGAAGGGGCACGTGGAGAGCCTGAACGGAAGGTCGTCGCACGCGGCGGAGGAAGTCGCAGCGTACCAGCAGGATATGGCGCGCCTTGATAACGTCATCGCCGAGCTCACGGCGGAAGACCGTCTGGTCCGGAGGAAATTCACAGAAGCGGAGATGGGCTACTACCAGGCCGAGTCGCGCAGAAAGGACCTCGCCGGGGAAATTGACCGGCTCCGTGTGCGGGAAGCGGAACTGCAGAATGACCTGGGGAGGAAATCGGCCCGGATTGATTTTCTCAAGGGGCTCGTGGAATCGAGGGAAGGGCTCCCGGAGGGAGTCCGCTATCTTTCGTCCTCCCCCGCGTGGAAGTCCTCGCGCAACATCACCGTGGCCGACGCTGTCCACGCAGAGGAACGCTACCGGACAGCCATCGAAGCCGCCCTCGGGGAATACGCGGGTCTTCTCGTGGTCGAAAACAGCGGGGAAGCGGAGCGCGGGATTGCTCTCTTGAAGAAGGAAGAACAGGGGAAAGCGACGTTCGTCTGCCTCGACAGGATGCCGGATATCCGGTCGTCCTTCAGGCTCCCGCCGATCCCGGGCGTCGAGGGTCTCGGGGCCGACATCGCGAAGTGCGATCCTGCATACGCCCCACTGTTCAGGCTCATTCTCGACAGGGTGATTATCGTGAAAGACGCCGCCGCCGCCGCGGCCGTCAGCAGGAGGATTCCCGGGGTCCGTTGCGTGACGCTCGACGGGGAGATCCGGACCGGGGTCGGGATCACCCGGGGAGGGAGCAGGAGGCAGGACGAGGGGGGGCTCATCGGCAAACGCGAACAGATTGAGGAACTCCAGCGGGAGATCGCCTCCCTCCGGGAACGGATCCGCGCTTCGGAAGAAGAACGGAACGGGGTGGTGACCGCCCACGAGGCAATCGACCTGAAGTCGTTGAACGAGGCGGTCAAGGCGATCGAAAAGGAGATGAACGGAATCGAGATGCGGATCGCCCAGGTGGCGTTCGAAAAGAAACGGGCAGCCGATATCATTGCGAGGAACCGGGAGGACATACAGGGGCTCGCCTCGGAAGTCTCAGAGCTGCAGTCGCTGATCGCCTCCGATGCCCCGGCGCTTGCCGCCCTGGGAGAGGAGAAGGTGGATGCCGAACGGGCGATCGGTGCGGCAACCAGGGAGCTTGAGGTCCTTGAGGAGGAGTGGAACGGACGGGCGCGTGAGATGAACGACGGGGAGATCGCCCTCGTGACCCTCCGCGGCGAGCTGCAGAATGCGATCGACAGGCTTGCCAGGACGGGCAGGTCGGCGGTGGAAGCAGGAGCGCTCATCGCCCGCAGGGAGGAGGAGAAGGAACTCGGGGGGCGGGCCATCCTCGCCGACGAGGCTGCCGTCACTGAAAGCACGCGTTCGCTGGAGGGTCTCCGGGAGGTGCTCGGGGTGGTCGGGGCGCGGCGGGAGGCCGTGGAACAGGAGACGGCGGGGATTCGGGACGAGATACATGCGATCGAACTCGCCATCAAGGACCGTCGCAGGACGCATGACGATGCGCTCCGGACCGTCCACGAGCATGAACTGCGCCTCGCCGACCTGCGGGGGAAGGCGGAGCACATCCGCGCCCGCGCCAGGGAGGAATTCGAACTGGATCTCGCGCTCAGGACGTACCCGGAAGATGAATTCGTCGATTTCGCCGCGCTGCGCGACGAGATACAGGGGCTCCGCGACAAGCTGAAGTCCCTGGGGAACATCAACTTCGCGGCGTTCGAGGAGTACACGACCGAAAGAGAAAGACTGGAATTCCTCTCGACGCAGCGGCAGGACCTGCTGGAAGCGGAAAAAACGCTCCTCGCCACGATCGAAGAGATCAACGCCACCGCACAGAAGAAATTCCTCGATACGTTCGCCCTCATCCGGGGCAATTTCATTGACACGTTTAAGAGCCTGTTCGACCCGGGGGACGAATGCGACCTCAAACTCGAAGAGGGGGTCGATCCGCTGGAGGCCAGGATCGAAATCGTGGCGAAGCCGCGGGGAAAACGTCCGACCTCGATCGATCTGCTTTCGGGGGGGGAGAAGACGCTGACGGCAACGGCACTTCTCTTCGCGATATATCTCGTCAAGCCCAGCCCGTTCTGCATCCTCGACGAGGTGGATGCACCGCTTGACGATGCGAACGTGGACAGGTTTACACGCATACTGAGGAAATTTTCGGACAATACGCAGTTCATCGTCGTGACGCACAACAAAAGGACCATGGAGGCGGCAAGTGCCCTCTACGGGGTGACGATGGAAGAGGAAGGCGTATCAAAACTCGTGACCGTCCGTTTTACCAAGGGGGCCCGGGTGGAATCCGCCGCGCTCGCGTCGGCGTAGCAATGCCCCTCCGGCTTTTCGTCGACTTCGACGGGACGATCACGCGCGGCGACGTGGGGAACATTTTCTACCGCACGTTCGGAGGGGCTGCCTGCGACGAGCTGGTGAAGCGCTTCCGCGCCGGAGAAATCAACGCCCGCGAGTGCTTCCGGGGCGAAGCGAAGGCCATGGGACGGGTGAGTCCCGGGGCCCTGGGGGACCTCGTCGACGCGCAGGAGATTGATCCGTCGTTCAAAGGCCTTGTCGCATTCTGCCGCGACCGGGGGGTGGAACTCCTCATCGTGAGCGACGGTCTCGACTATTACATCCGGAGGATCCTCGCGCGGAACGACTGCGGTGAAGTGCCGTTCGTCTCGAACAGCGCCGCGCTCGTCCGTCCCGGCGAGGACAAATGTGCGGAAGTCTCTGTTGCGTTCCCGCATTCTGATGCCGGGTGCGACAGGTGCGCATGCTGCAAGCGGAACATCATGCTGACGAGATCGGCCGAGGAGGACATCATCGCGTATGTGGGGGAGGGTTTCTCCGACAGGTGCCCGGTCCGGTACGCCGACATTGTCTTCGCAAAGGACGTCCTGCAGACATACTGCCAGGATGAAAACATCTCCTACTATGAGTACGCGACATTCGACGACGTCGTGGCGCGGCTGCGCACTCTGCTGGATCGGTCCCGGTTGCGCCCCCGGGCGCGGGCAGAGGCGGAGCGCCGTGCGGCTTTCCGGCACGAGTCCTGACCGCCGGCGGGGAACCTGACGATGGAAGAAAACGACAGTGATATTCGCAGGCTGATATTCAAGTACAGGAGCTACACGCCGATTCCGTTTCTCCTGGTCATGATCTGGTCTGCGCAGCCGACGGTGCTGAGCCTTGTGATCGGGTTTGCCGTGGTCTTCGTCGGCGAGCTGATCCGCTTCTGGGGAGTCTCCATCGTCGGGGCGGAGACGCGGACGACGGGGACGGTGGGGGGGACATTCCTGATCACCAACGGACCGTTCTCGTACGTGCGCAACCCGCTTTACCTGGGGAACATGCTGCTCTACGCGGGCGTGGGGATAATGTCGATGGCCCTTTTTCCCTGGATGCTTCTCGTGGCCATCGCCTGGTTCTATGTTCAGTATTACCTGATCGTCACGCGGGAGGAAGAGTATCTGGCGGCGACGTTCGGGGGGGAGTTTGACGAGTACCGGAAGAACGTCCGCCGGTTCGTCCCGCGGCTGAGGCCGTACAGGTCCGCACGCCCGGCGGCCAAGACGGTGGACCCGTCGGAAGGGCTCTCGAGCGAGAGGCGGACGCTCCAGGCCATCGGACTTGTTATCGCGCTTGTCATGGCGAAATATATCTACCTCCATCCGCCGGGGTGACGCGATGCCTCCCCGGGTACTGATGGTGGCGGGGGAAGCCTCCGGTGATCTTCACGGGTCTTCGGTGGTGCGGGCCTTGAAAGTCCTTTCGCCCGCCGTAGAGGTGGCGGGGGTTGGAGGTGACAGGATGCGCCGGGAGGGGATGGAAGTGGTCCATGACATCGCGGATCTTGCGTTCATGGGATTTGCCGAGGTCCTCCGCAACCTGGGGACCATCAGGGAGGTACGACGGCTGCTCGTCGGTGAGCTGGAGCGCCGCCGTCCCGAGGTCGTCGTGCTGATCGACTATCCCGGGTTCAACCTCCGTTTCGCACGTGAGGCAAAATCCCGGGGGATCCCGGTTCTGTACTATATCAGCCCCCAGGTGTGGGCATGGCACCGGGGGCGTGTCAAGAAGATGAAGAACCTGGTGGACCGGATGAAAGTGGTCTTTCCTTTTGAAGTGGACATATACAGGAACGAGGGGATCGACGTCGAATTTGTCGGGCACCCGCTCGTGGAGCAGATCGGGACCAGCTGCACGCGGGGGGAGTTCCTTCTTCGCCACGGCCTCGACCCGTCGAAAAAGCTTCTCGGCCTCTTCCCCGGCAGCAGGCGCCAGGAGGTCGAACGGATCCTCCCGGTGATCTCCCGGGCCGCCGGGCTTCTCTGCGGGGGGAGGGAACTGCAGGTGGCGATCGGCGTGGCTCCGAATCTCGGGAAGGAGTTCGTCGGCCGTTTCACCGGCGCGGGGTCGAGCGCCGTGATGGTGGAGAACGGGACATACGACCTGATGGCGTACGCGGACGCGGCGATCGTGACCTCCGGGACAGCGACGCTCGAGACCGGGTGGTTCGGCACTCCGATGGCGGTGGTCTATCGGACATCCCCATTGACGTATTTCATCGGGCGGCTGCTCGTCGACGTACGATCGATCGGACTTGTCAATATCGTGGCGGGAAAGAACATCGTTCCCGAATTCATACAGGGTTCTCTGACGGCCGGGAACCTCGTGAAAGCCGTGGGGAGGTTCCTCGACGATGAGTCGCTCATGACTTCCGTCCGGCGGGAACTATCGGTCATCCGGGAGAAGCTGGGCGGACCCGGCGCCTCCGGGCGCGTCGCGCGCGGCATACTTTCTCTGGCGGGGGCGGCGTGAGGCGGGACCTGCCCGGAGCGTTACTGGCGGGGGGAATGCTCTTCCTTGCGTCCTGCGGGCCGTCGCGGGAAACAGGGAAGGATGCGGCGGAGTCACGGGAATCAATCTATCGCCGAGGCCATCAGCTCTATCTCACGATGCACATGGAAGAGGCGGAAAATGAACTCCTGCGTGCGGCGGCAATGGATTCCACATACCGGGATCCGCTGATCGATCTCGGGTCTCTCTGTTTCGATCTCGGAATGAAGGAAGAAGGACCGCGACGCGTTGACCGGTTCAGGAAGGCCCGCAATTTTTTCGCCAGGGCTGAAAACCTCGGATACCGGGAGGCGGCGGCGTATGACAGGCTGTGTGAGATCTGCACGGAACTCGACGATGCGCACGGGCTCCTGAAATACGCGAAGAAAAACGCAGAGCTGTATCCCTATGACCGGCAGTACTACAACCTGGGTGTCGCTCACTTCGCCGTGGAAGACTGGGCAGCTGTGGTGAAATCGCAGCGGGAGGCGTCGGAGAAGTTCAGGGAGTCCCAGTATACCGGTGCGTACTACCGGCAGATGGGGCGCGCATACATGAAAATGGACCGCGACCAGACAGCGGAACGGACGTTTGCCGCGGGAGTTCAGGCGATCGATGCCGTGATGGCGGGGGTGAAGAAGAACGGCGGGGGAACAGCATCGGCGGAGTACGGGCGCCTGCAGGACGATAAGATCGGGATGCTTCTCCTTCTCAAACGTCTTCACATAACGTACAGGGAAGCGGAGAAGCTTGCGCAGGTGGAGCGCCAGCTGAGAGAGGCCGGCTACTCAAAATAATGCCCGACGTCATGCGTACGATGCTGCTCCCGTTATCGTGGCTCTACGGGCTGGCCGCGGCAGCCAGAAACAGCGCGTTTGACCTGGGCCTGCTTCCGCGCCGCAGGGCCGCCGTGCCCGTCATTGCGGTGGGGAATCTGACTGCGGGGGGAACGGGAAAGACGCCTCTCGTCGAATACATCACCGGCCGGCTGACGGCGCGGGGACTGAATGTCGCGGTCGTGAGCCGCGGGTATGGACGGAGATCGCACGGGGTGGTTGTCGTCTCCTGCAGGGGGGACATTCGGGCGGATGCGTTCACCGGGGGGGACGAACCGGTGCAGATCGCGCGAAAATTCCGATCGGCGTCGGTCGTTGTCGGCGAGCGGAGGGCCGATGCGGCGGCAAGGGCGGTGAAGGAATGCGGTGCCGAAGTAATTGTGCTGGACGATGCGTTCCAGCACCGTTCGATCGAACGTGATCTTGACATACTGGTCATCGACGCAAGCACGGAATTTCTCCGGGAGAGGCTCCTCCCGGCGGGGATGAGACGGGAATGGTTTTCGGGTGTGCGAAGGGCCGGTCTCATCGGTTTTTCCCGTGCGGGAGGGAAGGACGATCCGCACCGGGCCGGTGCGCTCTCCCGCTGGTCGGGTGCACCTTCGTTCGCGTACCGGACTCTGATTGCAGGATTTGCCACGATGCCGGGGAATGAACATGTTGCAGGTGACTCCTTGCGGGGGAAACGTGTCCTGGCATTCAGCGGTATCGGCAACCACCGGGGGTTCGTAGCCTCCCTGCGCGCCGAAGGGGTCGATGTGGCGGCGGAGAAACGATTCCCTGACCACCATATTTACACCGGAAAGGACCTGGACGGGATACTGGAGGCTGCGTCCGGGGCGGACGCCTGCGTGACGACGGAGAAGGACATGGTCAGGCTCCTTGCCGATCCCGGACTCATGGCGAGGATCGTGGGGCCGGTTCCCTTCATCGTCGCGGTGGCGACGATCGGGATACTCAGGGGGGGTGACCTGCTCGAACAGGCGGTCAGCGCTGCGTTGACGGGAAGGAGCGAACCGTGATCATCGGCATCACTGATCCCATGCGGGACTCAGACACGTACGAGAGGTATGCAGCGCTCGCCAGGCGATGGATCCCTGGTGCGGAAGTTCAGATCCTGTCGTGCGTCACCGGCACATTTTCCGAAATCGAGCGGTGTGACGCCCTGCTCCTCACAGGCGGAGGCGATGTTCACCCGAAATTTTACAGCCGGGAAGAGGACGCGGCGTTTGCCACCGAGGTGAAGATCGGCCGTGACCTGTTTGAATTTGACATTGTCCGCGAAGCGATGGAACGCGGCATGCCGGTGCTCGGCATCTGCCGCGGGACACAGGTATTCAACGTCGCCATGGGCGGGACGTTGATCCCCGACATCGAGGCAGCGGGCTTCGAGTGCCACAGCCGCGGGGAGGCGCCCGAACGCCTGCACGGGATGAAGGTGATGAAAGGGTCGATGCTGAACGGGATCGTCGGTGTGACGGAAGGGACCGTCAACTCCTCGCACCACCAGGCCGTGGACGCCGTGGGCCGGGGACTGCGCGTCGCCGCCCGTTCCGATGACGGGATCATCGAAGCCCTCGAGTGGGAAGATCCCGCGGGGAAGCCGTTCGTGCTTCTGGTCCAGTGGCACCCCGAGCAGATGAGCGACACGGCGGGCCCGTTCTCGCGGAACCTGATCGAGCGGCTCGCCTCCGAAGTCAGGGCTGTACGAACTTTGTAACGCTGCAGAGCGACACGAAACAACGATACATCACTACTTACAAAAAGGACCAACAATGAAGAAATACGTGTATTACTTCGGCAAGGGAAAGGCCGAAGGGAAGGCCGAAATGAAAGGGCTGCTGGGAGGAAAGGGAGCCAACCTTGCGGAGATGACCAATATCGGTCTGCCGGTCCCCGCAGGATTCTCGATTTCGACGGAGGTGTGCACCCACTTCTACGCCAACAAGAGAACGTATCCGCGCTCGCTGACCTCCGAGGTCGCCGCGGCATTGAAGAAGGTGGAGTCGGCCATGGGGGCGAAGTTCGGAGACCCGAAGAACCCTCTTCTTGTTTCCGTGCGCTCCGGGGCCCGGGCATCCATGCCGGGGATGATGGACACGATCNNCCTGGGGATGAACGACACGGTGGCGGGGGGACTCATCAAGAAGACAGGGAACAACCGGTTCGTGTACGACTCGTACCGCCGGTTCGTTCAGATGTACGGAGACGTCGTGCTCGGGTTGAAGCCCGTCCACAAGGACGAAATTGATCCCTTTGAAGTCATCATCGAAGAGAAGAAGAAGGAGCGCGGTGTGCACCTCGATACCGAGCTCAATGCAGAGGACATGAAGGACCTGGTCGGCAAGTTCAAAAGGGCCATCAAGCAGAAAACCGGGCATGATTTCCCCGAAGATCCCCTGAAACAGCTCTGGGGCGCCATCGGCGCGGTGTTCGGGTCCTGGAACAACGATCGCGCAATTGCGTACCGGAAGATGTACGACATACCCGAATCCTGGGGCACCGCGGTCAACATTCAGTCGATGGTCTTCGGCAACATGGGGGAGACGTCGGGGACCGGCGTCGCATTCACGCGGAATGCCGCGAGCGGCGAGGACTTGTTCTACGGGGAGTACCTCATGAACGCGCAGGGCGAAGACGTTGTCGCAGGGACCCGGACACCCCTGCCGATCGCGGACCTGGCGCAGAAGAATCCGGTGATCTACAAGCAGCTCGACAGGATCCGCCACACGCTGGAGAAACACTACCGTGATATGATGGACGTCGAGTTCACGATCCAGGAAGGGAAACTGTACATGCTCCAGTGCCGCGTCGGCAAGCGCACCGCGTTTGCCGCGATCAAGATCGCGGTGGACATGGTCGGTGAGAGACTGATAAGCGACAAGGAAGCGCTCGCCCGCATCGACCCCGACCAGCTCAACCAGCTCCTGCGGCCGGTGTTCGACCTCAAAGAGAAGGACTCCGCCGTGAAATCGGGACGGCTGCTCGCGAAGGGACTCAACGCGGGACCCGGCGCGGCCACAGGGCGGGTGGTCTTTAACGCTCCCGACGCCGAGGCGTGGAAGAAACGGGGCGAGCTCGTGATACTCACGCGCATCGAAACCTCCCCCGAGGACATCAAGGGGATGGACGCCGCGGAAGGGATCCTTACCGCGCGCGGAGGCATGACCTCCCATGCGGCTCTCGTTGCGCGCCAGATGGGAAAGGTATGCGTGGCCGGCTGCTCGTCCCTCGAAATCGACTACGGCACGCACACGATGACCGTGAAGGGGAAGAAGATCAGGGAAGGTGACTGGATCTCGCTTGACGGGACGACAGGTGAAGTCATCGAGGGGAAAGTGGCCACCAGGCCTTCGGAAGTCCTGCGGGTTCTTGTCGACAAGTCGCTCGACCCGAAAGACGCCCCCGTGTACCAGCAGTATGCGCGCATCATGCAGTGGGCGGACAAGTACCGCCGGCTGAGGATCCGCACAAATGCCGACCAGCCCGACCAGGCCCTGAACGCCGTTGCGTTCGGTGCCGAGGGGATCGGCCTCTGCCGGACGGAGCACATGTTCTTCGGTGAGGGGAAGATCGGTCCCATGCGTGAAATGATCCTCGCCGACTCGGTCGAGGATCGCAAGAGGGCTCTCGCGAAGCTTCTCCCGCTCCAGAGGAAGGACTTTGAGGGGATCTTCGAGGCGATGAACGGCCGTCCGGTCACCATCCGGACGATCGATCCTCCGCTGCACGAGTTCGTGCCGCACGAGGAACCCGCGCAGCGCGAGCTCGCCCGGCAGATGGGAACCACCTACGAGAAGGTCCACCAGCGTGTGGAAAGCCTGCACGAATTCAACCCGATGCTCGGGTTCCGCGGTTGCCGGTTGGGGATCATTTTCCCCGAGATCACCGAGATGCAATCGCGGGCGATCTTCGAGGCCGCGGCAAACGTACAGGCGCGCGGCATCCCCGTCGAACCCGAGATCATGATACCGCTCGTGGGGAACGTGAAGGAACTCACGCACCAGGAGAAGATCGTGCGCCGCGTGGCCGGAGAGGTCATGAAGGAGAAGGGGACGAAGTTCAGGTACCTCGTCGGCACAATGATCGAAATACCGCGGGGTGCGCTGACCGCGGACGAGATCGCCGGCGTGGCCGAATTCTTCAGCTTCGGAACGAACGACCTGACGCAGACGACCCTCGGCGTGAGCCGCGACGATGCGGCCAGGTTCCTGATTCCGTACGTCGAGATGGAGATCTACCCGAAGGATCCCTTCGAGGCGCTCGACCGGACGGGTGTGGGAGAACTGATGAAGATCGCGATCGCAAAGGGGCGCTCCGTGAGGCCGGACCTGAAGGTCGGCATCTGCGGTGAACACGGAGGTGATCCCTCGAGCATCGAATTCTGCCATCAGATCAGCCAGAACTACGTCAGCTGTTCCCCGTTCCGCGTGCCGATCGCGCGTCTGGCGGCGGCCCGTGCGGCGCTGTCGGACACTCCTTTAGCCGGCGCAAAGAAAAAGACCGGCGGGAAGAGGAGCGCGCGCCGGAAGTAAAGGCCGCGAGGCTGTCATGCCCTGGCGTCCCGCCTCTTCGGCGGGACGCCCGAGGGCAGGACCAACGGTCACGCCGAAGGCGGCGCCTGAGGGGCCACCGAATGCGTGACGGCATTTGTCCTCCGATACTGTTTCCACTATGATGAGAGGAGTACGGAACCAATGAAACTTTCCGACTTCCGCTATCCGCTTCCGAGGAACCTGATCGCGAAGTTTCCCGCGAGCCCGCGGGACAACGCGCGCCTCATGGTCGTCAATCGCACAGACGAGTCGATTGCGGGGATGAGGTTTTCAGAGATCGGGAAATTCTTCAAGAAGGGGGACTGCCTCGTCGTGAATGAGACGAAGGTGTTTCCGGCACGTCTTTTCGGGCGCAAGGAAAAGACGAACGCCAGGATCGAGGTCTTTCTCCTGCGCGAGCTGAACAAGGAGGAGAATATCTGGGATGTCATCGTGGACCCGGCCCGCAAGGTGCGCATCGGCAACAAGATATTCTTCGACGAGGGGAAGCTCTGGTGCGAGGTGATCGACAATACGACCTCGCGGGGACGCACGGTCCGTTTCAATGTGCAGGGTGATTTCTTCAAGATCATTGACCGGATCGGGAAGATGCCGCTCCCGTATTACATCAAGCGGGAACCGACGGACAGGGACAAGGAAACTTACCAGACGGTGTTCGCCCGGGCTGTCGGTGCGGTGGCGGCCCCTACGGCCGGCCTGCATTTCACAAAGAGGCTGCTTGCCTCGTTGAAGAGAAAAGGGGTGAAAGTTGTCCCGGTGGTGCTGCATGTCGGCCTGGGCTCGTTCCGCGCCGTGGAGGTCGAGGACCTGACGAAGCACAAGATGGATTCCGAGTACTACGAGATCCCGGATTCCACCGAGCAGGTTGTGAACAGGACCATCGACACAAGGGGGAACGTGTTCGTCTGCGGCACGAGCACGTGCCGGGCCCTGGAATCGAGCGTGACGACGGACGGACATCTCAAGAGCAACAGGGGGTGGACGGATAAGTTCATCTTTCCGCCGTACGACTTCAAGATCGCGGACAGGCTCATCACGAACTTCCATATGCCGGAGTCGACACTGCTTATGCTGGCTGCGGCGTTCTCCGGCCGCGACCTGCTGATGAAGTCGTACAAGAAAGCCATGAAGGAAGGCTATCGTTTCTACAGTTACGGCGATGCGATGCTTCTCGAGTAGATGGCCATGTCACTTCCGAAATCCCGCCGCTCCCGGGCGGGAGGATCTCTGCGGGGAGCCGTGCCTGACGTCTCGGTCGTGATCGCTGCGGGGGGAAAGGGGACGAGAATGGGTGTCGGTACCCCGAAGCAGTTTCTCTCCCTCGGCGGCGTCCCGATCCTCGAAAGGACGATCGCCGCGTTCCATTCCCTTCGGGATATCCGTGAGATCGTGCTCGTGGTCCCCGCGGGACATGTCTCCCGCGCCCGCGCGCTGGTTCGCCGCGCGGGGTTCGGAAAGGTGGCGGACGTTGTGGAAGGGGGGGAGGATCGCCAGGCGTCGGTTTTCAATGGGCTGAAGAAATGCTCCTTCCGCTGCGGTGTTGTCCTGGTCCACGACGCCGTGCGGCCTCTGGTCGGGAGGCGGACGATCATGTCCGTTATCCGCGCCGCGCGCCGCTATGGCGCCGCCGTGGCGGGTGTGCCTGTCAGGGACACGATAAAGATCGAATCGCAGGTGCGCCGGGGGTTCTATGAACGGACACTCCGCCGCGAGGAACTCTGGGCGGTGCAGACGCCCCAGGGGTTCAGGTTTTCCCTTCTCTGGGAAGCTCACGGGAAAGTCCGTTCTTCCAAGTTCATCGGAACGGACGATGCCTCCCTTGTGGAGCGGATGGGGACTCCTGTGAGGATCGTCAGGGGGACCGAAGCGAATATCAAGATAACGACCCCGAATGACCGAAAACTGGCAGAACTCCTCCTCGGCAGACGTCAACGCCGATGAGTATCGCCGGTGAAGTTGCTATTCTCAACGTTTTGGGGTACCTTTTTCAATGCGTCTGCCGGGGTCCCGGCATGCCCTCTTTCCCCCCACTGAACCGGATGCCATGCTTTCCATAGGCATTATTGCTGTCCTGAGCTACCTGATTGGCTCGATTCCGACGGCCATCATTGTCGCCAAGCGCGTTCGCGGAATCGACATACGCCAGCACGGAAGCGGCAACGCAGGCGGCACAAACGTGATCCGCGTCCTTGGGTGGAAGGTCGGGGTGTTCGTCATTCTGGTGGACATGGCGAAAGGGCTGTTTGCCACGATGGTCCTTGCCCGCCTCATGTACGGCCCGATCCCGTTCGAGAACACGACGCCGTTCGACGACTTCACGATTGTGCAGATCATTGCAGGCTGCGCCGCCATTCTCGGGCATGTGTGGACCCTTTTTGCGGGGTTCAAGGGGGGAAAAGGGATTGCGACTGCGGGAGGCATGCTGATCGGCATCGCGCCCGTCGAAGTCGCGATCTCATTCGGCGTTTTTGCGCTGGTCTTCCTCATATCGCACTATGTCTCCCTCGGTTCACTGAGCGCGGCAATCGCGTTTCCGGTGACGATGTTCTTCCGCGAGAACCTCTTTATGGTCGATATCGAGGGATATCACACGCTTATCTTCTTCAGCATCGGCATTGCTGCACTCGTGATCTACACGCACCGCACCAACATCGGCCGCCTGATTGCGGGGACGGAGAGCAGGATGACGTCACTCCGTCCGGGCGTGAGAAAGACGCTCACCCCATCAGGGGAAGCCTGACGCACCTCACCTATGCGCATCGCCGTGCTCGGCGCGGGGAGCTGGGGAACAACCCTGTCGATCCTCCTCGCGGAAAACTCCCATCATGTCTCGCTCTGGTCCTACGGTAAGGAAGAGGCGGAACGCATCCGTGCGACAAGGGAGAATCCCGATTTCCTCCCCGGCATACTGATTCCGCCGGCGGTCCGGGTGGAGGATGATCTGGAGGCATCGGTGGAGGGAGCGGAGATGATCGTGGGCGCCGTCCCCTCCCAGTTCCTCCGCTCCGTCGTCTGCAGGTTGAAGCACCTCCCCTCAGCGGGCCTGACTCTCGTCAACGTTGCCAAGGGGGTGGAGAACAACACCCTGATGACGATGTCCGAAATGCTCCACGACACGCTCCCGCAACTCCCCGCTTCCAGTATCGCCACCCTGTCCGGCCCGAGCCACGCCGAGGAGGTCAGTCGCAGAATTCCCACGACGGTTGTCGCAGCCTCTTCGGACCTGGAAACCGCACGGCTCGTGCAAACGGCGTTCATGCTCCCCTACTTCCGCGTGTACGCGAGCAACGATATCCGGGGCGTGGAGATCGGAGGATCGCTCAAAAACGTCATCGCCATCGCGGCGGGGATCATAGACGGGGCGGACCTCGGGGACAACACAAAGGCGGCGGTGATGACACGGGGGATCGCGGAGATCGCGCGCGTCGGCGTGGCGATGGGGGCGCACCTGAAAACATTTTCGGGGCTTTCGGGGATCGGCGACCTCATGGTCACATGCATGAGCCGCCACAGCAGGAACCGCTACGTCGGGGTGGAGATCGGGAAAGGGCGAAAACTCCCGGACATCATCGGAGGGATGGTCATGGTTGCCGAGGGGATTGCGACGACGGAATCGGCATTTGCGCTTGCCCGTCGTGTCGGCGTCGAGGTGCCGATCATAGCGGAGGTGTACAGAATCCTTTTCGAGGACAAGGACCCCCTGATCGCGTGCCATGATCTCATGACACGCGACCCGAAGGGTGAAATCTAAACGGTGGCGCCGGAGGCGCCACCGCTGCCGTTCTTATATGAATAGCGGCGCCAGCACCAGCGTGATCGTGCTCAGCAGCTTGATGAGCACGTGCAGCGAGGGACCTGCGGTGTCCTTGCAGGGATCCCCGACCGTGTCGCCGACGACGGACGCTTTGTGGGGGTCCGATCCCTTCCCGCCGAACTGACCGGTCTCGATGAATTTTTTCGCGTTGTCCCACGCGCCCCCCCCGTTGTTCAGGAAGAGGGCCATCAGAATTCCGACGATCGTCCCCACCATCAGCAACCCCCCCACGACTTCCGCACCGCTTGCACCGTAGACCGGAGAGCCGTTCGCGACGTACAGCCATTTGAACGCAAGCCCTACCGCGACGGGCATCAGGACCACAAGCAGTCCCGGGAGCACCATCTCGCGGAGTGCCGCCTTTGTCGCGATATCGACGCACTGGCCGTAATCCGGCTTTGCCGTCCCGGCCATGATGCCGGGGTTGTTTTTGAACTGCTCCCGGACGTTGTTGATGATCGCGTAGGCCGCACGCCCCACCGCCTTGATGGCGAGTGAGGAGAAGAGGAACACGAGCACTGCGCCGAACATCGATCCGACGAACACTTCGGGCTTGTTCAGGTTGATCGTTCCGGGGAACGAGGGGAGGTACGCTTTCACCTCGTCGATGTATGCGCTGAAGAGGAGGAAGGCCGCCAGGGCCGCGGAGCCCACCGCGTATCCCTTCGTGAGGGCCTTCGTCGTGTTGCCGACGGAGTCGAGGCGGTCGGTCCTGTCCCTGATCTCCTTCGGCTGCTGGCTCATCTCGACGATTCCGCCCGCGTTATCGGTGATGGGGCCGAACGTGTCCATCGCCAGTATGTATGCCGCGGTCGAGAGCATCCCCATGGTGGCGACGGCGGTCCCGAACAACCCCGCGTGTTCCAGTCCCGAGGCCGCCCCCAGGTAGTATGCCCCCACGATTGCCGCCGCGATGACAATCACCGGGTACCCCGTGGATTCCATCCCCACGGCAAGGCCGGCAATGATGTTCGTCGCGGGACCTGTCAGCGAGGCCTTGGCGATCTCCTGCACAGGGCGGTACCGGTATTCGGTGTAGTACTGGGTAATCATGACGAACGCAATCGAGGTCAGGACGCCGACAATTCCGCAAAGGAAGAAATTGAAGTAGTACTCCGGCCCGAGGAGCCAGCGGGAGGCCGCGAAAAACCCCCCCATGGCCAGCACCGCGGTCACACCGTACCCGCGGTTGAGCGCTTTCATCGGGTCTTCCTTGTCGTTCGCCCTGACGGAGAGTATCCCGACGATCGAGGCCAGTATGCCGAATGCGCGGGCGACGAGGGGGAACAGGAGCACGCCGATCAGGGGAAGCGCCTGGGATGTGAACGCGCCCACGTTGGCCTTGTAAAGGCCGGCAGCGAGTATCATGGCACCGATGTTCTCGGCGGCCGTCGATTCGAACAGGTCCGCGCCGCGTCCCGCACAGTCACCGACATTGTCCCCGACAAGGTCCGCGATCACCGCGGGGTTCCGCGGATCATCCTCCGGGATGCCCGCCTCGACCTTGCCGACGAGATCGGCGCCGACGTCGGCCGCTTTCGTGAAAATCCCTCCTCCGAGCTGTGCAAAAAGCGCCACGAAGCTCGCCCCGAATCCGTACCCGACGATCAGCAGGGGGATCTTGGTGATGTCGTCGGTGACGCCACTCGCATTCACGAGGGCGAACAGCCCGCCGACGCCGAGGAGGCTCATCGCGACGACGAAGAACCCGGAGACCGCCCCGCCGCGGAGAGCCGGCTGCAGGGCGCTGTTCAGGTCTTTCGTTGCCCCGGCGGCGGTCCTGATGTTGGCCCGTATCGCGACCCACATCCCCATGTATCCGGCGGCCACCGAGCAGAGCGCGCCGAGTGCGAAGGAGAGTGTCGTCCAGAGTGCGAGCTGCGAGGCGCTGGCGGGGTCGTGGACGTTGCTCGTACGGACGAACGCGTACAGAATGTAGATCAGCGCCGCCAGTGCGATCGCCAGGTAGATGATTGTGCGATATTGCCTCCTCAGAAACGCCTCCGCTCCGGCCTTGATCGCATCAGAGATCTCCCGCATTTTTGCCGTGCCCGTGTCCCGCCTCATGACGTCCCGTATGAGATAGACCGCGAAGAGCAGGCCCAAGAGGCTGATGCCCAGTATGAGGTTCAGTTCCATGATAGCTGTCGTGCTCCTTTCTGTGTGTGTAAAATGATCTCCGCCCCGCACTTTACTCCGGGCGTGCCGGTCTGGAGATCTTCCAGGCGTAAAACACCGGAATTCCGATAAGAACGATGCCGAGCCCGGGCCACGTGTAGGCGGGCTTGAACACTAAAAGGTCGACGGAGACGGCGAGCGCTGTGACGATGTACAGGGCCGGGAGGACCGGATACCCGAAAGCCTTGTACGGGCGCTCCGCGTCCCGCCGTTTTTGCCGGAGTATGAACAGGCCGGCAACGGTGAGGACGTAGAAAAGCAGGACGGCGAATATGACGTAGTCCAGGAGGTCGCCGTACGTCCCGGAAAGACAGAGGAGGCATGCCCAGACCCCCTGAACTATGAGCGCGACCCCGGGCACCGACCTGTTGTTGAGCCTGCCGGCGCTCCGGAAGAACACCCCGTCCCTGGCCATGGCGTAGTAGACCCGGGCTCCGGAAAGGATCAGCCCGTTGTTGCATCCGAACGTCGATATCATGATAAGGACGGCCATGACGACGACCGCAGCCGGACCCATGATGACCGACATCGCCGCGGTGGCGACCCTGTCGGCGGTGGCGAACTGGATGCCCCGCCCCGCGGCATCCGCCGCGCCCGGTCCTCCCGTCACAGGGAGAACGGCCAGGTAGGCGACGTTTGCCAGAATATAGAGGAGGGTGACTGTACCGGTCCCGATCGCGAGACTGAGCGGGATATTCCGGTGGGGATTGACGGTCTCACCTGCCGTGAACGTGACGTTGTTCCATGCGTCGCTCGAAAAGAGGGATCCGACCATGGCGACGCCGAGCGCCCCGAGGAGTGCGAAGCCCGCAAGCGGCTCCACGGTCACGCCCCCCGGGGCGACATGGGTGGTCGCGGCGGTCCAGAACGTCCCCAGGTTCTCACGGAAGACTCCCATCGAGATTCCGGCCCCGAGTCCGAGTGCGATCAGCGCGATCAACGCGATGGTTTTGGCAGTCGTGAACGTGTTTTGAATCCACTTCCCTCCCACGATGCCGCGCGTATTGATGAACGTCAGCACGGAGACATTCAGCATGGCCACGAGCCTCTGGGCCGTCAGCTTCACGGGTCCGGCCTGGAAGAGGACGTTCGCATCGCCGAGCCCCGGGAAGAGGACGGCGGTGAATTTCGCGAATGCGACGCCGACCGCCGCGATCGTCCCCGTCTGAATGACGAGGAAGAACGTCCATCCGTACAGGAACCCGACGAGGGGGTTGTAGGCTTCGCGGAGATAGACATACTGTCCCCCCGCGTGGGGCATCATTCCCGCGAGCTCACCGTAGGCCAGCGCTCCCGTCACCGTCATGAGACCCGTTATCAGCCAGATCAGCAGGAGCCATCCGCCCCCCCCGACTGTCCGGGCGATGTCGGCGCTCACGATGAAAATGCCGGACCCTATCATCGAGCCGACGACGAGCATTGTGCCGTCGAACAGGCCCAGGGCCCTCTTGAACTCCTGCGGCGCCTCACTCATGAGGCGCCTCCCGGAACTCTCCCCCCTTTCTACCATTTCTGCTCATCCCCGCTTCGCTGCCTCCGCCTGTCGAAGTTTGGCGAGCACGCTGTGCCGGCGGCCGTAGCTGAAATAGATTATGAACCCGAGGAGCAGCCATATGATCAGCCGCCACCAGTTCTCCTCCGGCAGGGAGAACATGAGGAGGAGGCAGGACAGAATCCCCGCAATCGGAACAAACGGGACGAAGGGGGCCCGGAACGGGCGGGCAGCTTCGGGATGTTTCTTCCGCATGATAAGGACGGCGGCGCACACGATCGTGAACGCGAGCAGTGTGCCGATGTTCGTCAGCTCTGCAAGTATGCGAAGGGGGAGGAATGCCGCCATGAGAGAAACGAACAGTCCGGTCAACATCGTGGATTTATAGGGCGTCCGGAATTTTTCGTGTATGGCGCCGAAGAAGGAAGTGGGCACCAGGCCGTCCCGCGCCATCGCCAGGAGGACGCGCGGCTGGCTCAACATCATGACTAGGAGAACGGACGTGATGCCGGTGATTGCCCCGACGTCGATAAGCCGCTGTGCCCAGGGGAGCCCCTTCTGCCTGAAGGCGTCCGACACCGGAGCATTGATATTGATCTGGTCGGCGGGGACCATGCCGGTCAGCACCCCCGAGACAAGGATGTAGAGAACAGTACAGAGAATCAGGGAGGCGATGATGCCGATGGGGACGTCCCTCTGGGGATTTTTTGCCTCTTCGGCATGCGTGGAGACCGAATCGAACCCTATGTAGGCGAAGAAAATCACCGCCGCTCCCGCGAGGACGCCGAGGGGGGCGCCGTTGGCTCCGGTCTGCCCGAAAAGCGACCTTCCGAAAAAGCTGATCCCCGTGTACCCGTACGGCGCAAACGGCTGCCAGTTCTTAGGGTCGATGTAAAACGCGCCGACGATGATCACGAATAGCACGATGGCGAGTTTGACCATCACCATCCCGGCATTGAACCCCGCGCTCTCCCGTATCCCCTTGATGAGTATCGCCGTGATGATGAACGTGATGACGATCGCCGCGACGTCGAAATAAGCTCCGGTTGAGACGAAGCGCGCTGCACCGATGTCGTAGTCGAATGGGGCGTTCCCGAACGCGTAGGGTATGTGTATCCCGAAACTCCCCAGGAGATCCTGGAAATGGGCCGACCATCCGTGTGCGACAGTCGATGACCCGACAGCATACTCCAGGACGAGGTCCCATCCGATGATCCACGCGAAGAGCTCACCGAGCGTGGCGTAGGCGTAGGTGTATGCCGATCCTGCGACGGGGACCATTGAAGCGAACTCCGCGTAGCAGAGCGCCGCGAATATGCAGGCGATCCCGGCGGCGACGAACGAGAGGATGACCCCGGGTCCCGCCTTGTCGTGGGCGGCGACCCCGGTGAGGACGAATATCCCCGTCCCGATGACCGCGCCCACCCCCAGGCTCGTCAGCGTCACAGGCCCGAGGACCCGGCGGAGCCGGTTCTCTCCCTTCAACTCGTCGAGCAGCATGCTCAGGGGTTTCCTCTCGAAAAGCGGGTTTCCCATAGGACTCCTGTGGCGTAATGGTGGTTGGGGTCAGGACCCGGATGGCGGACCGGGGGGGCGAGGGGTCTCCCCCTTCTGCTTTATCCTGTGCTGGATGTACTTGATAAGCATCGGGAGGATGGAGATCAACACGACGATGGCGATGACATACTCGATCTTGTTTTCAATCCCCGGAATGCTCTTTCCCAGATAGTAACCGAGGAGGATCATGCCTGCCACCCATCCGACGGCACCTGCGATGTTGAAAAGTGCGAACCGCCTGTACGTCATCTGTGCCACCCCTGCGACGACCGGGGCAAACGTCCTTGCGAAAGGCATAAACTGGGCCATGACGATCGTGATCCCGCCGTATTTCTCATAAAACTCCCTGGTCTTGATAAGATGGTCCCTGCGGAACCACCGCGACTGGGGCCGGTTGTAGAGTGCGTGGCCCGCCCGAAGACCGATCAGGTATCCGGTGGCATTCCCGCTCACCGCCGCAATTATCAGCAGCACGATGAGCTTGGCGGGGTCAAGTTCTCCGGTAGCGGATGCGTAAAGTCCGGCCGTGACGAGGAGTGAATCCCCGGGGAGGAAGAAACCAATAAGCAAACCTGTTTCGGAGAAAACGATGGCGAAGAGGCCTATGTACCCGCCCCAGATGACGATTTCCTTGAGGGTTGGCAGTTGCGGAAGTATCGCCGTGAAGAAATGTTCCAAACGGAGGCCTTGATATCCGTAATCGTTCGCAGAAGATACGACCTTTGCCCGTAAGAGACAACAGGAAACTGCCCGCTTGACACTCCCACCCGGGGGCAGTATCTTGCACGCGACATGCACTCCCCGACGAATCCCTCCGATCTCCACTCCATCCCGGTGCAATTTGTGAAGGGGATCGGTCCGAAGAAATCGGTCCTCCTCGAGCAAGCCGGCATCAGGACCGTCGAGGACCTCCTCTTTCACGTTCCCCGCCGCTATATCGACCGTACCACCGTGCTATCGATCGCGCAACTCCGCGAGGAAACGCTGGCGGGTGCTCATGGTACCGCGCAGGGTGGGCGGGACGCCCGTGGAGCGGAACTTCGCCGCGAATTCACGGTGATCGGGGAAGTGCGCTCTTTTCGCGTTCTCGGTTTCGGGGCAAAATCCCGGTTCCTCCTTATCCTCGCCGACCGCACCGGGTCTCTCCAGTGCGTCTGGTTCGGCGGGGTCCAGTACTGGAAGAAAATGTTCCGGATCGGTGAGACCCTGGCGGTGTCGGGGGAGCCGGGGATGTACGGTGCCATGCTGCAGTTTGCCCATCCGGATATCGACCGCTTCGCGCCGCCCGGTGAGGGGGAGGACGGGTCGGCCGCCACGCAGTGGGTCGATGCTCTGAACACCGGAGGTCTGGTCCCCATGTACCCTTCAGGGCAGGATCTCGCCCGGGCCGGCCTCGACAGCGGAGGCTTCCGGAGGGTCATCGCCGGCGCCTGGAAAACGTACGGCAATATTGTCCCGGAGATCCTTCCCCGGTCCATCACCGATGCGCGAGGTCTGGTTTCCGCGCGTGCGGCTCTCCAGTCCGTCCACCGGCCGGCCTCCGGGACCGATCTCCGGGAGGGATTGCGCCGGCTCAAGTACGAGGAATTTTTCCGTTTCCAGATCAAGCTCGCGATGAAGCGGCGTACGATGCGGGAAGAATCCGGAGGCATTGCCTTTGGGGTGAAGTCCGCCCTCGCGCGCAGGCTTGTGGACACACTCCCGTTTACGCTTACGCGCGCCCAGGTGAAGGTCGTCCAGGAAATCACCTCGGACATGGCCTCGCCGAGGGTCATGAACCGCCTGCTCCAGGGGGACGTGGGAAGCGGGAAGACGGTGGTGGCGCTCCTTGCGATGCTCATCGCGGTCGACAACGGCTACCAGTCGGTCTTCATGGCGCCGACGGAGCTTCTCGCCGAGCAGCATTTCAGGACTCTCCGGAGGCTCCTGGGTGACAGCCCGGTGAGTATCCGCCTCCTCGTGGGAGCGCAAAAAAGCGCTCTCCGGAGGGACCTGCTCGAAGATATCCGCCGGGGCACCGTGCAGATCATTGTGGGGACTCATGCACTCTTCGAAAAAAATGTCGCCTTCGCGCGCCTGGGTTTCGTTGTGATCGATGAACAGCACCGGTTCGGTGTCGTGCAGCGTGCGACGCTGCGGAGCAAGGGAGCGAACCCCGACGTCCTGGTGATGACGGCAACGCCGATCCCCCGGACGCTCTCGCTGACACTCTACGGCGACCTGGACGTGTCGGTGATCGATGAGCTTCCCCGCGACAGGAAGCCCGTCACCACGGTGCTGAAGAGCGATGCGGACATGTCGTCGGTTGCGTCGTTCGTTCGTGAACAGGTCAGGGCGGGGCGTCAGGCGTATTTCGTCTACCCGCTGATTGAAGAATCGGAAAAACTCGATCTCAAGGCGGCCACAGTCCACTACAACCGCCTGCAGCGTGAGGTGTTCCCCGATCTCAGGCTTGGACTGATCCACGGACGTCTCGCCGGGGAGGAGCGTGATGCGGTGATGGAACGGTTCACACGAGGCGCAATCGACATCCTTGTCGCGACCACCGTCATCGAGGTGGGGATCGATGTGAGCAACGCCACCGTGATGGTGATCGAGAACGCCGAACGGTTCGGACTTTCACAGCTGCATCAGCTCCGGGGGCGTGTCGGGCGCGGCAGCGACCGGTCCTTTTGCATTCTTGTGGCGAAGGGATGGATTGCCGGCAGGGTGGGACGTGGTGCGGCGCGCGGGACTGCGCTCGCGGACGATCAGCAACTGCTCGCGGAGCGTCGACTGGCCGCGATGGTGGCTACGACCGATGGATTCAGGATCGCGGAAACTGATCTTCAGCTCCGCGGCCCGGGAGATTTCTTCGGAACGCGTCAGAGCGGGATCCCGGAATTCAAAATTGCCGACATACTTGCCGACGCGCTCCTCCTCGATGAGGCGCGTGCAGATGCGTTGGCGATCGTCGAGGGCGATCCTCATCTCGGAAAGGCAGAACACCGCTCGCTCCTCTCCTACCTTCGCTCCCGCTACCATGACGAGATGAAGTTGATCGACGTCGGATGAACGCGACGACGGATCCGGAGGTCAGAAACGCACTTTTTTCTTGACAAGACGGCGAAAATGCTTATATTGAAACACAGACATGAGTGAGTCGAACAGTTTGGAGTTTTTCTGGATTCTTCGTTTCCACAGGTTCTTTCTTTTTCGGAGACGTTAGCTCTCCTCTACAACGTAAAGTCGGAAGCTTCCCCTCACTCAGATGCCGGCATCGCCCGCGCGAAGTCACCTCCCTCCACCGCACCTCGCTCCGCGTCCACCGTTGATCGTCAGGGAACACCGCTCCCACTGAGGACGGTTACTCCGTCCGATCGCGTGAACGACATGTTCGCTGAATGGGATACCGCGGACACGGTCGCAGCAGTCAGGGACGCCCTTGCCGAGCGGTATGAGGTTACTATGATAGAGGCGGACGAAGAGGCGTTCGAAAAACTGCGAAAAATAAGGCCTTTTTTCGTTTTTAACATCGCGGAAGGACTCTACGGGCCCTCGCGTGAAGGGCAGGTTCCGGCAATCCTCGAGATGCTCCGCATCCCCTACCTTGGCTCCGATCCACTCACCCTGGGCATTTGTCTCGTCAAGTCGCGCGCCAAGGAGGTTCTCGCATATCACGGTGTGCCGACAGCCCCTCATGCCGTGATCGCATCCATGGACGAGTGCAGAAGTCTGCGGCTCCGATTCCCGTCGATCGTGAAGCCTCTTCACGAGGGGTCGAGCAAAGGGATCTACGACTCCTCCGTCGTGCGGAACGCGGGGGAGCTTGAACGGGAAGTGGGGACTGTCCTGGCGACATACGGAGAACCGGCTCTCGTGGAGGAATTCCTCCCCGGGCGGGAGTTCACGGTGGCCATGATGGGGAACGGCGACGGGCTCCGACTCCTTCCGGTGGTTGAGATAAAATTTGATGCACTTCCCGCCGGCGCGAACCCGATCTACTCCTACGAGGCAAAATGGATATGGGACACGGTCGAGAAGCCTCTCGATATCTACGAGTGTCCCGCCCCCCTGGACGATCGCCTGCGCCGGGACATCGAATCCCTCTGCAGAAAGGCCTACAACGTCCTCCGCTGCCGTGACTGGACGCGCATCGACCTCCGTTGTGACGCCGCGGGGGAACCCCGCGTCATCGAGGTCAACCCGCTCCCCGGGATTCTGCCGAGGCCGGAGGACAATTCCTGCTTCCCCAAGGCGGCCCGTGAGGCGGGGATGACCTACAACGAGCTTATCAATTCCGTCCTTGATATCGCGATGAAGCGATGCGGCATCTCCGTCCGGGACGGGCGGCATACGGTGCCTGCGTGACCGCCGGGTGAACACCCGGTTGAAGGCCCGATGGAAAAAATGAGGAGAACGAGACAGGAGAAGGCGGAAAATTCTATGGCAAAAAAAACAAGGATAGCGGTCCTCTACAACGAACCCGTCGTAGGAACCGAAGCGGTGCGGAAGTACATCGGGGAAAACGGACAACTGCAGGAGGGCCCTCCCCCCGGGCGTACGCCCAAGCTCGCGCGTGGCAAGCCGTCGGCGACCCAGGCTCTCATCGATCTCTCCGAGATCGGCGTTGTGGAGGAGATGGAGGACATCAAGTCTGCGCTCAACTCGCTCGGGTACCGGACTGCGATCTTCAATGTCGACAGTAATTTCTTCAGGCTCGTCGACTACCTCCGGGGGGAACGTCCGGACCTCGTGTTCAACCTCGTCGAAAGCGTCGAGAACGAATCCGCGCAGGAAATGAACATCGCGGGAGTCTATGAGCTCATGAATGTCCCGTTCACGGGTGCCGGGCCGCTCGCCCTGGGGACCGCTCTCAACAAGCCGCGCGTGAAGGAGATCCTGGCCTCGCACGGCATCAGGACCCCCCGGTTCATGGTGTTCCGCATCGAGGACAAGATCGCGATGCAGGAGGGTGTCTCGTTCCCCCTGATCGTCAAGCCGGCACACGAAGACGCCAGCGTCGGCATCGACGACAGTTCCGTGGTCTACAATCTCCCCGACCTGCGGAAGCGTGTGCGTTTTATCCACACGGAATATGACCAGCCTGCTCTGGCGGAGGAATACATCGACGGACGCGAACTCAATGTTGCCATACTGGGGAACAAGCCTCCGGTGGCCCTGCCGATCTCGGAGATAGACTTCTCCGGTCTGACCGACGGGATGCACAAGATCGTGAGCTACGAAGCGAAATGGATCCACGGGACGGTGGCGTATGAAGGGACCAAAGGGATCTGTCCCGCGGCGCTTCCCGCGCAGCTCGAGGCCCGGATCAAGGAAACCGCGCTGCGGGCATATTCGCTCATCGGGTGCCGCGACTACGCGCGTGTCGACTTCCGGCTGACGAAGGACGGGGTCCCGTACGTCCTCGAGGTCAATCCCAACCCCGATATATCCGATGACGCGGGGTTTGCGCGGTCCGCTCGCGCGCAGGGGTACACCTTTGCGGAGATTGTCGGGAAGATCGTCGAATCGGCGCTGGAGCGGAGCCGGTGATCCGGCTTCTCAGTCGCGAAGACCGGGGCCCCCTCCGGGATCTCGTGGTGGCGACGGGGGTATTCACGGAAGAGGAGGTTGAGATCGCGCTGGAGTTGATCGACGCGGTCCTCGGCGTTCCGGAACAAACGGACTACATCATCCGGGTGTGCGAGGAGGAGGGTAAGGTTGCCGGCTACTACTGCGTGGGTCCGACGCCGGCCACGGAGGGGACGTTCGACCTGTACTGGGTGGCAGTCGACCCCGCCCTGCACGGAAAAGGGATCGGGCGCGCGCTCGACGACCACGCCTGCGAGCTGATCCGGGGGATGTCGGGCCGCCTGATTATCGCGGAGACTTCGTCACTCCCGAGGTACAGCAAAACGAGGGATTTTTATGTGCGGAGGGGATACACCGAGATCGCAAAGATTGCGGACTATTACAGGCCGGGGGATGACCTGGTCGTTTACGGCAAATATCTGACATAACTTCAGGGGAGGAACAAAGGCACGAATGGAACTCTGGCAGACTATGCTGCGGCAGAGTGTGGACAGCGGAAAAGACCTCGTCGAACGATTCGGGTTCGACAAGGAGCTCTCGGAACGGTTGAACAAGCTCTTCCACATCCGGATTAACCCATACTATCTGAGTCTGATACGTTTTCCCGGCGATCCGATCTGGCTCCAGTGCATACCGGACGAGAAGGAGCTGGAGGAAGACGACTTCCCCGAAGATCCCCTCGCGGAGGACTCTCACAGTCCCGTGCCGAGCATTGTCCACCGCTACCCGGACCGGGTCCTGTTCCTCACCACGAGCCAGTGTTCGATGTACTGCCGGTTCTGCACCAGAAAGCGGAAGGTGGGGGACTCGTCGAAGATCAACATGAAGTACATCCAGGGGGGGATCGACTACATCGCGGCGCACCCCGAGGTGCGCGACGTGATCCTCTCCGGCGGCGATCCCCTGATGCTCACCGATTTCATGCTCGAGAGGATCATCGCCGGGCTCCGCGATCTCCCGCACGTGGAGATCATCCGCCTGGGCACGAAAATGCCCTGCGTGCTGCCGCAAAGGATCACGCCCAAACTCTGCAAGATGCTCCGGAAGTATCACCCGCTCTACGTCAACACGCATTTCAATCACCCGTGGGAATGCACCCCCGAGGCGAAGCGGGCATGCGAGATGCTCGCGGATGCCGGCATACCCGTGGGCAACCAGGCAGTGCTGATGAAGGGTGTCAACGATTCGGCGGAGGTAATGCTCGAGTTGATGCGCAAACTCCTGACAATGAGGGTCCGGCCCTATTATCTCTACCAGGCGGATATCACGAAGGGGGCGAACCATTTCCGCACGCCGGTGAGCGTCGGACTGGAGATCATGGACAGGCTCCGCGGGCACACTTCCGGTCTTGCCATCCCCGCCTTTGTTATTGATGCCCCCGGGGGCGGGGGGAAGATCCCTCTCCTCCCGCAATACGTTCTCGGGAGGAACGGGAACCAGATCATTCTCCGTAACTACAAATACGACATATTCACCTATCCCGACGTCGAGGATGAGACGAAATCTCCCTCCCCCGGGGTGGAAAAACAGTTCTCGCGCAAGAAGGCACGCGCGCCGAAGGTCTACCAGCCCGACAAGGTGCAGGTATAGTCCGGGTCTGACCCGGCAACAGGAGTCGGCTGCACGGAAAGAAAAGGGCCCGCCGGGAAATCCGTCGGGCCCTTCATTTCTTACCTGCACGTGCTTACCCTGTGGGGGGGGCTCTCTGGAGGAACGATGCTCCCCTTACTTGATCTTCCCCGCAAACAGCTGAAGCAGCCGGTCGATGGGGAACGGCTTTTGCAGGAGCAGATCACAGTCCCCCTTGCACTCGGCCTTCACCTCCGTGATGTCGTCCACCCCCGTCAGGAATATGAACGGTGTGTTCTTGTACCCCGGGTGCTCGCGGAGTTTCTGGTGGAACTCAAGGCCGTTCATCTCCGGCATCTTTACATCGGACACGACGACGTCGATCTGCTGGCGATCGATGAGTGCAAGGGCTTCCTTGCCGTTCTGCGCAATGGTGATCGAGTGGCCCAGGCTTTTCATCACTTCCTGGAGCATCTCGAGGTATTCAGGCTCGTCTTCGACCGCAAGAATCCTCATCCTAACCTCCGTGTTGCTGGTTTGTGCTGTAGTGTCAGTACCCCAAGATACGTTACCCGGTCCGCCTTGTCAAGGGTGCGCGTTGCCTCTCGGGGGGCTTTTGCGTAGATTTCGACGATGCGCATAGCCGATGACACAATAGAAGAGGTGCGGAGGGCGTCG
>PMJR01000119.1 GCA_003158475.1 Ignavibacteriota bacterium
ACCCGCGCCGCGAAGCAAAAGGCCTCGGCACTCGCCTCGCAGCGCAGTTTCAAACTTCTGCATGTTGTTCCCCGTGCGACCTGGGTCTACAGGGTCCAGAAGGGGACGGAGAAGCCGATCAGCGGGGAACAGAAAGCATTTTCCAAGGGGGAGGTGCAGGAAGCCCTCCAGAAAATGGGGTACCGGGTCATCCGCATCCAGCGCCGGTTCATAAACCTGAAGGCAAGACCCCCGGCCACCGAGATCGTGACATTCGTCCGCGTGAGTGCGGACCTGATCCGCCAGAAGCTTCCGTTCAACGAGATCATGCAGCTGATGGTGAACGACGTCCAGAACCGGACACTGCGGGAGGCCATCAAGGACATCAACACGGAGTTGAAGCAGGGGAAGGACAGCGAGAGGGCGTTCATCAAACACGAGGCTGTCCTGGGACGGTTCACGGCGCACATGCTCGGGCTCGCTTCCAAGAGCGGCAACATGGCCGAGATCTACGACAGCACGGCCAAGTTCCTGGAGAGGCAGGCGGATTTTAAGAAGAACCTCAAGAGTGCGCTTATCACGCCTGTCGTCACACTCGTCGTCCTGTTCGGCGCGGTCATTTACTACGTCGGCTACATCTTCCCGGCCACCGCGAAGCTGTTTGTCAAGTTCAAGATCGAGCTTCCCCCCATGACCAGGGCGACGCTCGCGCTGAGCGATTTTCTCGTGGGTCACATTATCATCTTGCTGATCCTGGTCATTGTCCCGACGATTTTCGCCTTCAGGTTCTTCACAACGGAACGGGGGAGGTTCATCATGGACAAGTACCTCTGGTCCATTCCCGTGATGGGACCCCTGCTCCACAAAACGAGCATCGAGATCTTCTGCAGGGTCTTTTACGCCCTGTACAGTGGGGCAGGCGAGAACATCGAGGTCATCCGCATGGCGGCGGAGGCCTGCGGAAACAAGTTCATGGAGCACCAGATCAAAACGATCGCCTTGCCGATGATGATTCAGAAGGGGGCCGGCATCACCGAGGCCTTCGAGGCCACCGGGGTCTTCACGAAGACCGCCGTCTCCCGCTTCCATTCCGGGGCCGAGACGGGGACCGTAAAAAATACGGCATTCCAGCTTGCGGAGTATTACGAGAAGGAAACCTCGTACAAGATGAAAAACGCGATCGACTTCATCCAGCTCTGGATATCCATGATCATCATGATCGTTCTTACGGCGCTGACGCTTGTCTCGTCTGAGACTGCGACAATCAAGCCGAAAAACCCGGCGATGGGCCAGGCAGCTGTGAGTGTCGTCAGGGAACCAATTTCCTGATTGTGCTTTGAATCAGTGTATCCCCCAACTACTGCTGAAGCCCAATGGCGCACATCGACATCACTGACAAAATCGGGTTCGCCCTCCTGAAGAAGGGGATCATCGACTACGAGACCCTTGAGAAATCCCTCAAGGTCAAGGAGTCGGAGGAGAAGAAGAACCGGCGAAACCTCGGTCAGATCCTGGTGAATGATTTCAACGCCGACCACGACGCGGTCTTCCGCGAGGTGGCCGACCTGTATGCCTTCCGCGAGATCTACCTGTCGGACGAAACGCTCGATAAGGCGAAGCTGGACTTCATCAAGAAGTACGTCGACGGCCTCCCGTCGAACGTCCGCGACATGCTGGTCCAGACCAAGATGCTGCCCCTCAGGTTCGACGAAAAACAGCCGGACAAGCTGATCATCGTCGCCGCGGACCCGACCGACCGGCGTATCCCTCTCATCGCCCGGAATTTCGGGGCCAAGAAGTACGAGGTCGCCTATTGCCGGCTCAAAGACCTCCAGAGCCTCTTCGAGCAGGTGATTCCCCCCGAGAACGAGTTTCTCAAGCTCCTCGAGAACTCGCAGGTCGGCCTGCAGATGAAGGACGAAGAGGAGGAATCGGCCCTCGACGAGGAGACGCTCGAAGCCGAAATCAGCAAGAGCGCACTAGTCAACCTCGTCGAAGGCGCCCTTGTCGAGGCCGTGCGCCAGGGGGCCAGCGACATTCATATCCTCGCGAAGGAGGGAAACCGGACGGAGTTCTGGTTCCGCGTCGACGGCTCGCTCAAGCTGTGGCATGTGCAGGACAAGACGATGCCGGAGGCGGTTGCGGCCGTTGTGAAGGACAGATCGAAGAACGTCGACCGCTTCGAGCGTGAGATGTCCCAGGACGGGTTCATCCAGCGCCTCATCGACGATACGATGATACGCTTCCGCGTTTCCATCATGCCGATCGTCGGCATAGAGTACCGGCACAAGTTCGAGAGCATCGTCATCCGCGTGCTCGATGACCGCAAGGTCATCACCGACCTGAGCAAGCTGGGGCTCATGGGGCCCGCCAGGACGTTTTTCGACAAGGCCATCAGCAAACCTCAGGGGATCGTCATCCTGACAGGACCGACCGGGTGCGGCAAGAGCACGACGCTCGTGGCCGCGCTGCACCAGGTCATCGACCCGACGCTGAACGTGCTGACCGTCGAAGACCCGGTGGAGTACATCATCAAGGGGGCGCGGCAGCTCAAGATCGGTGTGAAAATGACTTTCGACCTGGCCATCCGCGGGATCCTCCGTCACGACCCGGACATCGTGCTCGTCGGGGAGATGCGGGACAAGACCACGGCGGAGATCGCGATAAAGCTCGCGAACACCGGACACCTCACGTTCTCGACGCTTCACACGAACGACGCCCCCAGCGCGGTGAGCCGGCTTTACAAGATGGGGATCGAGCCGTTCCTGATCGCCTATGCGATCAACATCATTGTGGCCCAGCGTCTGATCCGGACCCTCTGTCCGGCGTGCAAGCGTCCGGTCCCCAAGAACGAGATCGATCACGACGTGTACACAAAATTCGGCTTCCCGCCGGAGGACCTGGACAAGATCACGGTGTTCGAGGCCGCCGGGTGCGACAAGTGCAACGGCGGTTACAAGGGGCGCGCCGCCATTCACGAAGCCCTCTACTTCACGAGGGATATCCGGAATCTCATCGTCCGCTCCGGTGAAGAAGTGGACGAGGAGGCCGTGAGGGTGCAGGCGGCAAAGGACGGGATGTGGGACCTCCGGCGTGCCGGCATCGAGCGCATCAAGCTCGGCCAGACGACGCTGGAGGAAATCGCATCGGCGACGACGGCCGACTGACGTCCTCATGGGTGCAATCGGAGGGACTGGAACATGAATCTCGGGCAGATGATGATGGTCATCGGGGCGATCGTGATGCTCGGCGTGCTGATCCTGAACACGAATTCCACGATCTACCAGACAAATGACATCATGTATACGAGCGAATTCGGCGTGACCGCGATATCGCTCTCGACGTCGCTTGTCGAGGAAGCAATGGGGAAGATGTTCGACAAGGTGGTGGCGGACTCCAACGCCGCCGCGCTCATCGATTCCACGCTCCTCACACTCCCCGGATCTCTCGGGCCGGATGCCTCGGAGAACGAGAGCTACCGGGGGTCCGTTGCAGGGACGAAGGACTTCGACGACTTCGACGATTTCAACAATCTGAAGATCTGTTACCACAGCGACGTCCCCGCGGATGTCGACGCGACGCCCGGATATCTCCAGGTGACCGTCCCCGGCATACGCGCCAAATACTATGTCACATGTGCGGTGACGTATGTTAACCCCCCCAATCTCGACGTCCCCTACGCGGTCAGGCAGACATGGCACAAGAAGATCACGGTGACCGTGACAAGCCCTTCGGCCACAGGCGTTACGGGAAAACCCGACACGCTCGCCTACCCGGCTATCATGAGTTACTGGAATTGACCGCCCCAGGTCAGAAGGGAGAGTCTGAATGTCCATAATGCTCGATCTCATAGGCTCCGTGATCATTGCGGGGTTTGTCATACTCATGGGACTCCGGCTGAACGAAACAGTCTCCGGGAGCGCCGACGCATCGATGGCCGGGCTGAACGTCCAGCAGTCCATGGCGGACATCGTCCAGGACCTCGAATCGGATTTCCGCAAAATCGGGTACAATATTCCCGATCCAAGGCTGAGCATCGCCATCGCGGACACGGGCCACATCAAATTCTTTTCGGACCTCTACAAGACCGGCACGATCGACAGCGTGGAGTGGTTTACCGGCCCCGTCCTCACGACGCTGCCGAATCCGAACATCCGCGTCCTCTTCAGGAAATTCAATACCGATGATGCGTTGGGGGCGGCAGGGCTCGGGGTGACGCAGTTCTACCTGCGCTACTTTAATGCAAAGGGGGACACCATCTATCCGCTCGATGCCTCCCGCTACAGCCAGATCTGGACGATCGAGCTCTCATTGCGTGTGGAGAGTCCGTACAAGGTCGAGGACGCGGTGAACCCGGAAAACAGCCAGTTTGCCGCTGCATACTGGCGGCAGACGCGCCTTTCATCGCGCAACATCAAACGACACGGATCATAAGGGGGGCGCTATGGGGAGGTCCAGCATCATTTACGTCATAGGGTTGACGCTCATCGTGGGGCTCGTGCTCAACAACATCACCCGTAACAGCGTCAGCTCGATGGACACGTATTCGACCTACTACGGGTCGACGCAGGTCCATAACATCGCTGTCTCCGTGGCAAATGTCGGGACGCAGTATCTGCTCAACTACAGCGTTTTCCCTGCGAATTTCGGCACCGATTTCTTCGGGGGGCACGATTCGGTCATGTATTTCAACAACACGCCGCAGCCGCTGTGGGTGACGCTCCGGAGCGTCGCGTGGACGAACATGACCGATCAGAACGGAGTCATATTCCGTGATACCGTGGAGGGAGTATTCAAGCACGTCCAGTTTGCCAAGTTCAGCTGGTTTACCGAATCCGAGATCAACGGCTATGTGGCGCCGGACGGGAGCAACGGACCTTACCACGGGGCGAACGACTGGAAGATCACCGGCGACTCCGTGTACGGTCCCGCGCACACAAACGGGAGGTTCCATCTCGACGGGACGCCGTACTTCGACCAGAAGCTGACCGCCGCCCTTTCGGCGCAGCTCGGCCCGACGGGGAACCCCACATACAACGGTGGGTACGAGTGGGGTGTGCTCGAGAAACGCCCCAGCATGGCAGCCCTCCAGACCAATCTCACATCCGCCGCGATGCTTAGCGGCGGCACCGGCATGTTTGACCAGACCTCCGGAATGAACGATGTCGCATTGACGTTCTTGAACGACCAGGTTCGCGTCCAGATTCCCCCGAACGGGAGCATGCGGGACACGACGATGGCGATAAGCGCGCTCGCGCCCAACGGTGTCATCGTCGTCAAGAATGCGGACCTCAGGATCAAGGGGACGTACAACGCCGATCTCACGGTTGCTGCATTCGGAAGCGCCGGGGCTGCGACGAACAAAGGAAATGTCTGGATCGACGGGGACGTGGTCGGGAAAACGAATCCCGCCACAAATCCCGCCTCTACCGATATGCTGGGGGTCGTTGCCGGACGCATGGCGTATATTACCGAGGATGCTTCCCGCAACGCTTCGTCGGTCCTCAACATACAGGCCACGGTCTACTGCCAGAGCGGTGAATTGACAGCGGAGAATTTCTGGAATATACCTGTGAGCGGGAGAGTCAACCTCTTCGGCGGCGTTACGCAAACCACCGCCGGGAGCCTCGGCTTGTTCAATCCGGGTCCGCCTCTCCAGTTCCTGAACGGGTTT
>PMJR01000042.1 GCA_003158475.1 Ignavibacteriota bacterium
TTCGGAGACTCGATCACCGAGGCGGGTGTGGGGCCGACCGGGTACATCACACAGCTTCGCGGGATGCTCCCCGCTGACAAATTCGAGCTTACCGGCGCGGGGATCGGCGGAAACAAAGTGTACGATCTCTACCTCAGGCTGGACAGGGACGTCCTGGAACGCCACCCGGACGTGGTTGTGGTGTTTGTCGGCGTCAACGACGTCTGGCACAAGAGAACACTGGGGACGGGAACGGACGCGGACAAGTTCGTGGCGTTCTATGAAGCCCTGATTAAGAAGATGCAGGAGAAAGGGATTCGCGTCATCCTCGCCACCCCCGCTCTGATCGGCGAGAAGACGGACTGCTCGAACGAACTGGACGGAGACCTCAATCACTACGCACAGCTCATCCGCGACCTTGCCGCCGCACACCGGTGCACACTTGTGGATCTGAGACGTGAATTCCTGAAGAACCTCGGCACAACAAACACCGCCAACGCCGAAAAAGGGATACTGACGCAGGACCGCGTGCATTTTACGGCCGAAGGGAACCGCCTCGCCGCCCGGCTCTTCCTCGACGCGCTCATGGAGAAGCAATAGGACACATTTCTCTCTGTGATTGCCGTCCCGCACTTGCATCTGTAGGAAAGTATGGCCAAATTTCGCGTCACATCTTCACAACCACAAACCGGAGGGATCATGTCGAAGAGAGCCCATCTCGTTCTCTGCCTCGGATGGATAGTCCTGGCGTGGACGATGGCAGCAGCGCAGTCGGCGCACGAGCACGGGAGCACATCCATCATGAAGGCGGTCGCCGTTCTTTCCCCCCTGAAGGGGAGCGGCGTGCGGGGCGTCGTGACATTCGAGGCGGCGGAAAACGGTGTGCGGGTTGTCGCCGATCTGACCGGTCTCCTGCCGGGAAAGCACGGCTTCCACATCCACGAATTCGGCGATTGCAGTGCTGAAGACGGAAGCTCCGCGGGGGGGCACTTCAATCCGGCCGGCATGCCCCACAGCATGCCTACGAGCGACAAGCGGCATGCCGGTGACATGGGGAACATCGAAGCGGGGGAGGACGGAAAGGCACACATTGACTACGTGGACGCGGTCATGGCCCTCTCAGGCGAGCATTCGATCGTCGGGCATGCGGTGATCGTCCATGAGAAGGAAGACGACTTGAAGACACAGCCGACGGGAAACGCCGGCGCCCGCGTTGCGTGCGGCGTCATCGGGATCGCGAAAGGGAAATAGTCTGCTTTCTTCCGGAACTTCTTCGAGCCCCGGCACACGCACCGGGGCTCCCTTTTTTCTCCCCTCTGCCGGCTACGGGGCTTCCTTCAGTTTCTTCAGCGCCTCCACGGCACCCGTATTCGATCCGTTCAGCTCCAGCGACCTCTCATAGTTGACAATCGCCAGCTTCTTGTCACCCTCGCTCATCTGTGCCTCTCACAGGCTGTCGTAGACATTCCATGACTTCGGGAAGGCCGCGACGTTCAACTTAAAGACTTTGATCGGTTCCTTCGTCTTCCCTTCCTCGGCCACGAGCACCGACCTCGTACACTGGTCGTACTCGAAATACTTCTGCATCAACGCGTCGATCTTCCCACTCCGGGACTGAGGCGGGTCCTGTCCCGGGAGAATGACGAGTGCCGCAAGAAACGAAATCCCTCCGGCCACCGTGATCTCCTCCCCGATTGTCATCGGTCGCAACAGGCACAAAATGTCCGGGGTCGTCCGGAAATTCTCTCCCGGCATTGTAGAAAGAGAAAGGAACGTGCACAACAGGAGGAGGTCATGAAAAAAGGGATCGGAATCGTTCTGACGTGTCTCCAGATGCTTGCGGGACCGGCGGCGGCTCAGATTGCCGGCCATGTTGTCATCAGCGAGNNCAGTATGCGAGCGCGACCGGGACCGGGGCGTGGCATGCCGCCCCGCTCGGCGGGCGCATACTCCCGTTCGGGTACTATCTGGTGCAACTCGCAGGCGGGACAAACGGAGTCGCACTCCCGGCGCCGGACACGACGGGGACTATCAACATGTCCGCCACTGCCGGAAAGGTCGCGCTTGTCAGAAGCACGACGCCTCTTTCGGGAGCGAACCTTGCGGACAGCTCGATCGTCGATATGGTGGGATACGGAGGCGCAGACGCATATGAAGGGAGCGGGCCCGCACCTGCACCGGGAACCGCAACCTCGCTCGAGCGAAAAGCGGGGCCTCTCGCCACAGCCTCCAGCATGGCTACGGGAGGGAGCGACGCGAATTCCGGAAACGCCTGGGACAGCAATAACAACGCAGCTGACTTTGTCGCTCAGAAGTCGCTGAGCCCGCAGAATTCTTCGGCCACCCCTGAGAGGCCCCCGGATGATCTGCTGCCGATCCGGTTCGGATCGCTGGAGGCCACTGCCCCGGAGAACTCGACCGCATTGATTTCCTGGTCCACTCTCAGCGAGACCGCGTGCTACGGGTTCGAAGTGCAGCGATCCGAAAGAAGAACCGACGGATTTGGCACAGTATCGCCTCTTATACCGGGGCACGGGACGACGATTCTCATGCATTACTATTCGTACACCGACCCGGGGGGAGCGCCCGGTCGCTTCTACAGGGTGAAGGAGATAGACACGAACGGCGCGGAATGGTTCAGCGAATCTATCGAGGCGATGCCCGTTGCATCGGTGCAGACGATCGAGAGGCAGGGATACCGGCTCCTGCAAGGCTATCCAAACCCGTTCAATCCGGGGACGACAATCGGTTACCGGCTCCCCGCGGCGGGGAGCGTAAGGCTGGAAATATTCGACATGCTCGGTCGCGTGGTCGAGACGCTCGCACAAGGGAAGCAGAATCCGGGAGAGCATTCAGTACGGTGGGATGCCACAGGAGTCCCCGCCGGAGTGTATCTCTGCCGTCTGGAGGCAGGGGGGTTCGTCCGCACGGTGAGGCTCGTGTTGGTTCGTTAGTGGACTCGTTCACTCATGGGCTCTGGTCTGGCTGATAAAGCAAACCAATCTACGATGAATGAGGGGGAGTCCAGCCGTTTCTATTCAATCTGAAGGCCTCGGAAGAAAGTTGTTACGAATTCATTATTTCCCGAATCTCGTCTTCGAACCGCTGCCTGTCAAGAAATCCAACCACACGGTCAACGATCTTCCCGTCCCTGTCGATGATAATCGTCGTGGGGATGGCACGGATTCCGCCGTATGCATTGACGACATCGTTATCCCCCATCACGACGGGATAGACAATGTTCATCTCCCTGACAAGCGGAGAAACTTTCTTCCATCCGTCCCGGTCGAGGGAGATCCCGACGATCTCCAGCCCTTTCGGACGGTATTTGCGATACACTTCGAGCAGGCCCGGGATCTCGGACCGGCACGGGGGACACCAGGAAGCCCAGAAATTAATCACCACGACTTTTCCCTGAAGATCCTGCAATTCGATGGTCTTCCCTTCGACTGTCCTCAGACTGAAGTTGGGTGCCTCTGTCGAGCACGAGGCGAACAGGAGCGGCATCACGGCTCCACAGCACAGCACTGCTAATCGCTTCGGCATTCTCATTTTTACCTCCTCCGCGGGATTCCCGACTCTGGCAGCTACACAGGGGGGAACAGACGACCGGCCAGGCAGGAATTGTGATTCAAGGAAGGTATTTCCCGCGTAATTTTACTTGAGCGTCGTCACAGGGGGTCGCCGGGATGCCGGCAGCTCACTCAATTGTGTGCCCGGCAAGTGATATGTGGCACATCACGCCGCCTGCGTGCCGGAGTGTCGCCGACCTTGCGAAAAGCTTCGGGTACGAGTGAAATGACGTGGATGGAAAGGTACCGGAGGACACTGTTGCTTCAAATCTCGCAGCCAGAGGGATATCAAAGGAATGAACAGGCGGTTGGGCCCGGAAGTGAGGTCAGAAACTGTAGCCCATCGTCAGGTTCACAAGTGCGGGGGCGACAAGCTGAACACCCCGGACGTGTGTCATAAGCGGGATTTTCAGATCTCCGTACAGACTGATATGGCTTGTGGCAATTACCTGGAGGCCCGGCGAAAGGTACAATCTCTCAAACCCGGTGTTCTCCGGGTCGGCATTGTCGCCGCTGTCGATTCCGCGGAATGAACCCTGGAGCTGGACGACGGGCATGATGCTGAGACTGTTGAGGAGCCCGTCATAGTGGATTCCGCCGTTGACGTCGAAGCTGTCCCCGGGCCGGTATCCGTCACGCTCATTGAACGCATGTTGCCACATGACCTGAGCGTACCATCCCCATCCATTCTCCTGCCCCATCTGGTATCCACCCAGAAGGAGATCCGTCGTGCCGGTCCCTATCTGTGTATCCCTGTCAAGGAGAGATTGATTGAAAGCCCCGGTGGGAAGCTTCAATCCGAATTGAAGACCTGTGGACATGTCCTCCGAGAGGCCCGTATACATTCCCATGAGCCGGACGTCACCGAACGATGTGTGAGTTGCCGATGCGATCTTTCCATCGTCCGCCATGGTCCTGAAATAGCGATTCCATACGGGAGCTTCCACCACTATCCCCCAGTCCCTGTCCGCCATGTACTGAAAGCCGAGCGTGTAGAAGTTCGTACGGATTTCCTGATCCGGGTTCGCATCCGTTGATGCGCCATGCCAGTTACCCCAGTTCCTGACCTGGTCCATGTAGTTGTATTGCAGAAACGACCCGAACCCTGTTGAGGTCGGCATTGTCCACCGCGCACCAACGGTAAACACATTACACCCGCACGCGCACGCAAATGTCGCTGCGGGGACGAAGAGAACGCCGATCACAATGGCCACAATGTATTTGCACGGTCTGATCATGGTACACTCCTTCCTGTGAATACGAGACAGCACGACAGCGCCGCTACAGGGAGGAGAATTCGGGAGGATGATCGATGTCCCTCCCCGGGGAGAGGGGAATGGCGAACCTGAGGGATGTGAACAACACACTTCCGGTCCGGGGGGTGCGAATCGTCGCTGGAGGATTTGCCGGAACCGGCTGAAAATCGTCGATTTCTTTCAGATTTCTGGCTGGGGGAGATTGCTCCCTGCGGTCTTCATTCTGTAGCTGTTTACGGAGGAGGCAGCAACCCTGGCAGGTGTTCCCGGGTATGTCTTTCTTCTCGCACAGGATCGTCGCGATATATGATCTGTTGAGCGAAAATGAGAGCACAACGAGACAATCGCCGAGACAGGCAAGCGTGAGGGAGAGAAGGATTGGTATCGTGAGTATGAGTTTCACTGCGCCCGGTGGTCTGGAAAGAACGGAGAAAGAGGCTGCTGTTTAAGGAACGCGTACCTGATACGATTCGTTCCTTGGGCGTGGACAGGGAGGGAATGGGACCCCCGACACGAGGATTCCCAGTCCTTCCCTTTCGGCAACAATTTGACTCTCGCGATCCCCTGCCGTATGTTACCGACGCAAAGTCGGCTCCTCGTGCAGAAGGGATTCTCCACGCCCGTGAAGGTCTCCCATGATCGGCAAGACTGTCTCCCACTCTAAGATCCCCCCCCTCTACGCCTTGAGGGAACTATCAGGGTTGAAGGAGTGAAATAGCTCTATGCGAGCAAAGGGTCTCATCATCTCCTCCTTTGTCGCCGGCACCCTGCTGATCGCGGGAGCGTGGTCGTTCTATACGGTGTTTATCAAGGCACCCACCGAGCTCGCCCGCGCAACAGCGCAGGGCATCCAGGAGTTTTTCAACTTCACCCCGCGTGTGAAGATCGATCAGACAATTGTGATCGAGCAGAACGCACCGATCATGGAAATCGCCACGGTGTCCCGTCAACTGATGGTCGACTACACCTGGTTGCACACCTGGTTGGGGAGCACCAAGACGATCCACCTGGTTGGAACGTTCACCGCCAAAGCCGGTTTCGATCTCAAGGAGCCGTTCACGATCGAAATCGAGAAGAGTCCTCTCCGCGTCAAGGCGTCACTCCCCGCTCCGAAGATCCTCTCGATCACATTGGATTCCTTCAGGATCGCCGCGGATGAAAGCGGCTGGTGGAACAGGATTTCCAGCGCTGACCGGGAGGCGGCGGTGGAACACCTCCAGTCTACGGCGAGAACGCAGGCAGAATCCACCGGCATGCTCGAAGAGGCCCGAACGAGCGCAGAACAGCGCATCAAAGAGATCGTGCAGAAGAACGGATCGACGGTGGAATTCCCTCCCGCTGCGGCCCAGCAATAGAGAAATTCACGCGCAAAGAATCGGCGTTCAAGTATCCGGAAGGAACCGGGGACTGTCATTCTTCTGACAGTTCTTCTGACAGTCCCATCTGCGGGAGGGGAAACTAGCGGCAACGAGTGGACAGGGAGGGAATCG
>PMJR01000004.1 GCA_003158475.1 Ignavibacteriota bacterium
GGCAGCATCTTCTTCCAAGCGAGAAAAGTCCTTGTCATCGATTCGCCCAGGCCTGCGGCATCCTTCCGAAGAATGCTCTTCCAGCATTGTTCGCCCGCATCGCCAAGCTCTTGTACAGTGTCTCTCGTAAGATTCTTCTCCCGGAGGGGATCATAGCCGGCCGGCCTTGGTTCCAGGGGGATGAGATGAATGACGTTTGAAAGCCAATCGCAAATATCCTTGTCCCTTGTAGAATCTATGTGGCTGGGCCAATAGTTGCCATCATAATACAGGCGGCTGATTCCCGGGTTTAACAAACCGATGTGATCTTGTGAACCGGAAACATATTGCGAACCCGGCGGATTCTCCGCCCCGAAGAGAATTCTTGCATTGGCGACGGGATCGCCGTGCGGAAGACTGTTTCCCCACACTTCCACAGCGACTTTTCTTGAACTTGTCGCCATGCCGGAACGGTCATTGAATTCAATTGTCGGCCATAGTTGAGCAACGACAACGGTGCCGGGATGAATTTCCGAAACCCATGGTTGATCCATCCAACCGCCGGCAAGACAGATTCTGTAAGGGAACTGCAAGTCTCGTTTTGTCGACGAGCTCGCCCGCGCCGGGAGACCCGGCTCCGGAATTCTTTCCAATATCTTGTATTCGATGCCGAGATTCCTGCACATTGCTTCTTTCTCGGGGGTATGACCGTCGCGGTTCACGACAAAAACATCGGGTTCAATTTGCCTGATATCGGGTTCGAAGTCCAGCATGCCCGAACCTGACGCGACAAAGGCACTTTCGACAAATCGGACGGAGTTTACCATGTACACGCGCTCTTCCTGGGAAAAGTACGGCGCCTTTCCCTTCAAAGAGCGGACATTGTCATCAGCGCCGACGGCGACGAAAAGTCTGCCAAACTGAGCCGCTGTTTTGAAGAAAGCAATGTGACCGGCGTGAAGCAGGTCGTAACAACCACTTACGAGAACTTTTCTATCCGTCAACATGATAATTCTGTTTTTCTATGCTTCGTTGAACACCGCTTTTTTTGAATTGTTTCCCTTACTCTTGATCATTTCATCGCTTATCCAATCGTAAGTCTTTTTTAATCCATCTTTGAGCGGAATGGATGGTTCCCAACCAAGATATTGTTTGATCAGAGTGTTTTCGCTGTTCCTTCCGCGCACTCCTTTCGGAGCGCCAAGATCATATTTTCTTTCCAGCTTATACCTTGCAATCTCCTCCACATAGTCGACCAGTCGGTTGATGGAGACCATTTCGCTGCTGCCGAGATTGATCGGTTCTGTGATAGTGCTGTACATAATATCAAGAATCCCTTTGATGCAGTCATCGATATACATGAAGCTTCGGGTCTGATGCCCGTCTCCCCAAATCACGATGTCCTTTCTCCCCAGCATTTTTCCCTCAATGACCTTCCTGCAAATGGCAGCGGGAGCCTTTTCTCTGCCGCCGTCGTATGTGCCAAACGGCCCAAACACATTGTGGAATCGGGCAACACGTGTAAGCAACCCGAAGTCTTCGGTAAAATGGCGACACATGCGTTCACTGAACAGCTTCTCCCAACCATATCCATCTTCTGCCAGGGCCGGATACGCGTCGGATTCCTTCAGCCCGGGATTGTTGGGATCAGTCTGCTTTTCCCCGTTATACACACAAGCAGATGATGCATAGAAAAACCGGTCAATTCCGCAATCCTTTGCCGCCATAAGCATATGCGTGTTGATCAACACACTCAGCATGCATGCCGCTTTGTGGGTCTCAATGAATCCCATACCGCCCATGTCCGCTGCAAGATTGAATACCTCGTTACACCCATTCACTGCCTGATAACAGTTTTCTTTGATGCGTAAATCGAGGACCATATTATCAACACCGGAGTGGACTTGATACCATTTGTTCAGCGGCTTGATATCCACTGCGCGCACTTTATGCCCATCGGCGTTCAATGCTTTTGTCAAATGGCCGCCGATAAACCCGCCGGCTCCCGCAACAATGATTTCTTTCATGACTTTGTTCTCAGTACTATTTTTTGATAATTGAATTATTCCATATAAACTCTTCCTCGATTATAACGTTCCGAGTTTTGTGCCGCCCGGTGTTTTGCATCTCTTCGATAAGCACTTCCAACGCGGCAGTCCCCAGTTTACGAGGATCCTGATGAATGATTGATAACGTAGGTGAAAACATCTGTGCCGTTTCGCTGAATCCAAATCCCATGATACCGATGTCTCCTGGAATGTCCATGCCAACTTCCTTTGCGCCTTTGTACGCACCTAATGCCACGCGATCATTCACCGCAAGAATTATTTCGGGCATCTTCGTCGTCTTGTATAATTTCATAAAGGAATTGTACCCGTCCTGTATTTCAAATCCCGCTGCAAGAATCCACGCCGGATCAATCTTCAATCCATTCTTTTCCAGGGCCTTCCTGTACCCATCACAGCGTTTCCGGCCGATGCTTACATTCGAATATCCCGCAAAGTGTCCAATGCGCGAGTACCCATTCTTGATGATTTGATCAAGAGCATCGACAGCACCGATTTCATCATTGAATGTAACCCTCCTAAAATCCATCCCTTCTAATTGACGATCAAAGAAGACAATCGGAATATTCCTTTTCTTCACTTCTTCGAAGACACGAGGATCAGACGTACGCTGAGAAACACAGACGAGCAACCCGTCGACGCGCATACCTATCAAACTTTGAATGTTGTACTTCTCATTCTGTTCGTTTTCCCTCGACACCGTAAGAATCGTATGGTAATGATGCTCCGAAGCAGCGTCGACCATACTATCTACCGCATAAGAGAAAAAACTATTTTCAAGATCGGGGACGACAATTCCGATGGTCAGAGTCCTCTTTGAGGTTAAGTTCTTAGCGATAAGGTTGGGAGTATATCCACATTCCTCGGCAATTTCTTTTACACGCCTTTTCATTTCAGGAGAAATATCCGGATGATCCCGAAGGGCTTTTGAAACGGTTACGCGCGAAACGTTGAGTTTTTCCGCGATATCTGTCTGAGTGCAATATGCCATAATCGGACCACTTACTCGATAACTTACTCGTGTAAGTATCGAATTCCCTTTCATTAAAGTCAAGCAAAAAGAGTCATTCCCCTGGAACCTATCGATAGACGTCGTCTATCCCTGTGTATTCGAACCAATCGTATGCCGCCTCCGTGGCGGAGGATTGACCGTCGGAGGTCGCATACAGCGCGTACATGCATCCAACAAAACCACCTGCGACTTTCGTACTGAGAAACGTCGCGTCAACGCTGTCTTTCAAGACTGCCCACACGCCTCCCATTGTCCGGTATGAGAACCGGTACATGTCGCTGCAAGCGTCAATCTTGAGGGCAGTTCGATTTCCTGCGGAAGGCGAATCAAGACCTTGCGATGCGAGAAGCACGGTTTCGCGTTCGCCCCTGGTCGTATCTCCCGAGCGGAAAAGCTGGACAACCGGATGGGCGTGGTCGATCGATTCGCACAAAAAGTAGTAGTGAGATTCGTTCTGAAACACCGCTATTCCGGCCTTTTCGTTGGGGGATTTTGCTGTAAATTCCAGGGCGGTCCGGACCGAACCTGAAAGATGCTGCTGCCGCTGTGCAAGAAAGGTCGGATTACCTGTTCCAGAACACGTTTCCGGCCGCAAACGCACAGTCAGGAATCCCTTTTTCTTGCCCAGATCATACCATCGTTCCCGAGGAGTTCTCAAAAACATCCAGTTCGGGTCGAGCGAAGGTCCGTTCAATTCATCGCGATAGGTGAAATTCCCGCCATAGGCGCGTTTCACCGGAGCCAGTGCAGGGAGCGGAGCCGGATAGTGATACTTCACCTCCTGTAAATCCGGATTGATGATTGGCCAGCCCCCATTCCACCGCACCGGGGCGAGGAAGGTTTCCCTTCCGGTGTTGAAATAGCCGTCGCGATACGGCCTGCAACCCAGAAAGACCGCCCACCACTCGCCGGCTGGAGTTTCCACGAGGTCCGCATGTCCGGCACACGTCACGGGATGCGCCCTTTTCGGATCCAAGGTACGCTGCGTCAGGATCGGGTTTCCTGCAAACGCAGCGTATGGACCTGAGATACTGTTGCTCCGAAAAACGACTTCCGAATGCTGATCTTCGGTCCCACCTTCCGCTGCGAGAAGATAGTACCATCCATTCTTTTTCAGCATGTGCGGTCCTTCGATCCAGATCGGCTTGCGGGATATGTCCGTTCCCCCATTCACGAGAATCTTTTCCTCGCCGACAAGAATCCTGTTGGTAGCATCGAACTCCCGCATTCTGATCGTCCGGTGCCCTTCGTACAGGGGCTTGTTGCCGGGGGCAACACTGTTGTACAGAAGAAACGCCCTGCCATCGTCATCGAAGAAGAGTGAGGGATCAATGCCGTTCACCTGAGGAAACCAAACCGGATTGGACCAGGGACCCTCCGGTCGTTCCGCTGTCGAGACGAAATTGCCGCCGATATCGACCAGCGTGCAGGTGACATAGAAGGTTCCCTTCTCGTACCGGATGGAGGGCGCATACAAACCTCGGGAGACCCCCTGACCTTCGAGGTTCAGGACTTCAGGACGTTCGAGCACATGGCCGATGATTTCCCAGTGGACGAGATCCCGGCTGTGGAAAACGCCGAGTCCGGGATAATACGCAAACGTGGAATTGACGAGATAGTAGTCTTCCCCGACACGGCAGATGCTCGGGTCGGGGTAGAAACCGGCGAGAATCGGATTGCAGAATTGCCCCTGGCTCTGAACAATGGAGACACACACGCATAGTACGAGGGGAAGCAGAACGGAAGACGGACGCATCAGGGTTTCCTCCTGGAACTTTCGGGTGGACCAAAGACGCTTGGTTTTGCGCCGCCGCAATCGACGACGATTCTTTCAAGCACAACGCTACTCTTCACGGCCGAAAACGCACCCGACTGCCCAATTCCCGGGCTCGTCGATACGAGCAGAAGAATGATCATTGAGAGGTGTACAACGCAACCGTTTCAGTTGATTGATCGGTACCTCTAGAGAGCCGACAACCGTTTATGCAAGCTCAATTCTCAATGTGTACGCGAAATCGCACGGCTTCGCAGGAGGTTTCTCAACAGTCAAGGATTCAGCCGACTGGTTCCATTGCAGCTTGTCGACGCAACCGAGGAGCGCGGCGTTCACCACCTTGCCGGGGCGCAGAGGTGATGCCGTCCCGAGACTCTTTATCTGAAACCTCCCTTCCGCCGGCCAACCGAGAACTATTGCGTAGACGACGTCGCCGCGTTTGTTGCGGGTGAACCGGATATCGCTCGAGTCGAGAGACGCCGTGCTGCCGCCGGCAAAGGCGCCCGACTTAGCAGCGTGCGGTCCTTCGCCGAACGTATTCCATGGCCGGGTGGCATAGATTGCTTCCCCATTGGTTTGCATCCAGTTGCCGATCGCTTCGAGAATTGCCACTTCGTCCGAATCGAGTGTTCCGTCCGGTTTCCCGGGGATATTGAGCATGAATGTGCCGTTCTTGCTGACAGCATCGACCATCCATCGAATTGCCTCGGCCGGCTTCATATAACTGTGGTTGAGGGAGAGCAACCGGTTGTAGTGCCATTCGCCTATGCACGTTTCGGATTGCCATGCGTGCGGCATGATGCGGTCAGTCACTCCTCGTTCGTAATCTGCAACCACGGCTTTTGCCAGCTCGTCAGGGACCTGTTTGATGTTCAGGACTGCATCGAGCTTGCCATCGTGAGTCTTCAGATAGTGATTGTAGAAATATGCTCCTATGTTCATGCCGGCCCAGCCGAGAGGCAGACCGTTGTTGTCGAAATAGAGCAGGTCGGGATCATGTTGGTCGATAAGATCACGGATCCTGTCGTAGAAATTGCGGACATATTTCTCGTCAGGATTCTCGTGGATGCCGTGTTTGGGTCCGTACAGTTCCTGCGGATCAAATCCCTGCCACCACTGATCTTTGCCGAGCTCTTGCGTGAGCTGCCCGTCATACGGCACACCTTTGAGCGGACCCGTCTTGTCGCAAAGATGTGCTACCTGAAACCACCACCAGTTTCGCGCCGCATGCACCGTGACTCCAAAGCGAAGTCCCTGTCGCCGGGCAGCGGCAGCCCACCCGCCGATGACATCCCGCTTCGGCCCGATATTGCTCGCATTCCACGTATGATGTTTCGAATCCCAGGCATCGAATCCGTCGTGATGATTCGCGAGCGCCAGGAACAGTCTCGCTCCCGCTCGCTTGTAGTGCTCAATCATCGCATCAGGTTCCCAGTTCAGCAGAGTCCACTGGGCGCAAAGATCTTTGTAACCGAACTTCGACGGATGACTGTAGCGAGCGAGCTGGTAGTCGTATTGTCCCTGTCCCTGGATGTACATATTTCGTGCGTACCAATCGCCATTTTCGGGAACACACTGCGGACTCCAGTGAGCCCAGATGCCGAACTTGGCATCGCGGTACCATTCCGGCGCTTCATACTCGAGAAGCGACTTCCATTCCGGTTTGAAAGGCCCTTCACCGGCGAGCCCAGGAATGGCGGGAGACTTCAGCGGGACTCCGTCCCAAGTACCGGGACCCGCGGCGGCCTCACCGGTTCCCCACCCTTCGTCGACCACGGATTGCCATTCCGATACAGGGAAATTCGAGACTGCGCCGCCCGAGATTACCGCCTGCAGACTTTTCGCTCGAGCACTCAATGGGAGAGCGGCAGCCGCGCCAGCTCCCTTTCCGATCAGTTCGAAGAATTCTCGTCGTATCATTTCAATTGCTCCTTTTCGTCTAGTCTGGTGCGCACCAGGGATCTATGCCCTGGCAATCCCCCGGCCGGCTCCTCGAACCAGTGACACTTGATCTTTGATGAGCTTGTACACACGATTGAGGTCCAGGAACCGGGCCCGCGAGCATATTTTCCAGTTCATTGACCAGCCTGCAGAAGGATCACCCCGGAAAATGAGCGAGGGTCCTGCGGCATCAAAAAGATCAGGGGGGAGATTCTCACATGACTCTCCAGCGGCGCTCTCACTGAACGATCTCCGATTCAGGCCGTGACGGAACCGGGATTGACCGTCTTTGATGACAAGAACGAGATCACAAAGATGCCCAGATAAAAAACGAGCCCCACAAAATATGCCGGAGTGAAGCCGAAGAGCATGGACAAAACAACAGCGAGCACCGAACCCAGAACAGACATGGAACCGTTGACGCCATACATCCATGGGATATATCGATCATTGCGACCCAGCGTCAATAGCTGAATGCACGACGGGAATGGAATTCCCAAAAAGAAGGCAAGAGGAAGAACGACCAGAAAACTCGTCGCCGCACGCAACGGCAATTCGAACTCAAGACTCCTCACAAGAATAGCGGGAGATACTACAAAGAGGAGGATGCCGACTACGACGATGGCGATACTGACAACATACAACCGCTTTCTGACATCAGGCCCAAACATGTTTCCTCCAACATAACTCCCGGTTCCCATCCCCACCAATAAAGAGCTCAAAAGGATCGACAGCGAAATCGTCGGTGAACCCAAATACAGCACAAGTTTTTGAAAGAGTGTAACCTCCAAAACCATGAATCCTATCCCGGTGCAAATCAAAATCATCAATGGAACAAAGACTTTGGGGGAGCTCTTATCCACAGCTTTCCTCCTTATGAATCTGGAGGGGAACCAGACAACGAGGAGATTGAAACCGACGGTTCCCACCAGAAGCCAGAGGTATTCATCGGGAATGCCCCTGAATATCTTATAGAAATACGGCCTGTCGTCCGTGCACGGTGAGATGTCGTAACCGGATCGACGGATGTACGTCCTCAGCCGCTCGGGAGATTGGGATGCTCCCACAAGGAACTGGTTGAGTTGCGATTTACTGCTGTCTGTCATCCCACACGGAAGATAGGTAACGGTGGGAAGACCTCGAGGCAAGGTCATACAGGTTTTTCGCCACCGCTGCGTTTCGTCAAGGGTGAAGGCGTTTTTCTTGATGACGACAGTCGGAGCGTACTCCGCTTCGAAAACCACGAAATGGTTCTTAATCTCGTCCGTTGGCACTCCCATGTCCTGGAACACACTTGCGGAGGTCGCGATGAGCCGCATCAGTTCNNCAGATAGTCTTCGATCGCCTCCTTGGTAAGAAGATAGTTTTCGCTTGTCGCAAACGGTTCGATGTTCTGCATTTGTGCTGTAGAAGGAAGTGCCATAACGAGAAGGTCGAACACGCCGTGTGATTGCTTCACGTAGTGTCTTCCTTCCTCTACGATAATATTCACATTGGAGAAATCCGAGTAAATGCCCCCATCAAATCCTTTGTGTTCTTTCACGATCTTTACGAAATCAGGATTTACCTCTACACCTGTTATCGTGTCAGCCTCTCCGAATAAGCCCAACAATACTTCCTTGCCGCCCCCCGGGCCGATGACGAGCATCGAACGCTTCTCTCCCCTGTTCAGACACAAGAACGGAATGGCGTTGGTGTGATGGAGCAACAACTCCTGCAATATGGACTGCGTATTCTGAATATTCCCGTTGAAGCGGTACACCTGAGTTCCCGCCGCACCATCTACAAACAGCTGCCGTACCATGTCCTGATGGCTGTATTGCACCAGGTCTGATCTCCCGTAGATACTCCAGCGACTATCGATGATTGTGGAACTCGTTGATGCGTCCGGGTAAACGTGGTAGAAGTCCTTATCGGGGAAATTGCCGATCGGGACCATCCCAAGAAACTCATTCCGACCGTTGAAGATCAGAACGGCGAAGGAGATCGCGAGAATCGAATACACGGAGACCCGTTTGCGTGAGGTTATCAGCGGGTGCAGGGAAAACGCAAACAACGTGAACACCACGAGAGCGACGAATATGATGCTATTCGGTGCCCC